>NZ_JBHVJX010000069.1:0-19111 GCF_042798755.1 Streptomyces sp. NPDC057743 | reverse complement strand
CACCCACTTCACCGCCCCCGGAGGACGCCCGGGGGAAGCATGACGCACCCAGCCAACCAGCTCTACGACGAAATCACCTACATCGCCTACCACTTCCACTGGGGGCATGAGTCTCTCCTCGGCCTCACCCATCATGAGCGCCGCCGCTGGGTGCGCTCCATCGCCGCAGTCCATCACAGCCTCAACCACTACCAGCCCACAAGGAGGTGACCATGCCGGCCCAGCCCCCCGCGCCCGCCCCGGCACCGGCCGGGGTGCTGGCTTCCCACGCCCTTGCCTGCCGTCCCGCCGTGTTTGCGCGGGCCCTGGCCGCATGGGGCCCGGACATCTCGACCACGGCCCGCACCCGGCTCATCCCCCGCGCGGGCCTGGCCTCGTCTCTACGCTCCCTGGACGAGCGGTCCGCTCCCGAGCAACCGCCAGCTATAGCGCTCCCCTTTCACCAGATGCTTCAGCCGGTGCCGGGCCGCTGGCCCTCTCCTACCACGGTCCCCCTGGCAGCGCCTTCCCTCTCGGCAAGCTCCACAGCCCCCACCGCCGCCCCGCCCAACACACCCACAGACCCGAAAAACCCCAACACCCCCACAAACGCCCCCACACCCACAGAACCCAACACCCCCACGCCCAACCACACCCCAACCCCAACAACCCAACCCACACGCCACATCCACACCACCACCCCACCACCCCTCACCTGGCCCACCCCACCCACCACCCGTCATCCCGTGGAACCGATGCACGCCCTCCCCTCGCATGCGCGGCTCCTCACCACCGCACCGCCCGGCGGAGACCCACCGACCACGGGCTATCCCGGGGACGGTGCACCATCCGGCCCACGCCCGAGAAACGCCGTGCCTTCGACCGAAAGCAGGTCTGCCGAGGCACCGCCGCTGCGGTGGCCTTGGCCGGTGGAGCCAGCCAAGGTCACGGAGCCGGACGACTTCGGTGCGCTGATCGAGCAGCACAGTGAGGCGCTGGCCCGTGTGGTTGCACCGTCGGTGCTGCGGCTGCTGTCAGCTGAGGGGGAGACCATCCGCCACCGCACCGGAGCCCGGCCATGACCTCACTGCCCTTCGCCCACAGCGACCTATTCCGTCTTGACGTCGGTATGTACGAGCTGGGCAGCTTCACCAGCTGTAATGGGCTGAGCTGCTCGATGGTGACCGAGACCCGCTCCGAAGGCGGCCTCAATACCAGGGTGCACCAGCTCCCTTCTCACCTGGAGTACGGGAACGTGACCCTCTCCCGCCCGCTCACCCAGCTCACTCCCGCCCTGTGGCTGTGGATCCGCGCCCAGGCCCTACGGCGCGTCCCCATGATGGCCCAGCTTGCCGCCCTCGGCCCCGACCGTCGTCCGCTGGTGTGCTGGACCCTCACCGGGGTCGTGCCCGTCCGCTGGAGCGGGCCCTCCTTCGATACCGCCTCCTCCGGTGCTGCCCTGGAGACGCTGGAGATCGCCCACGACGGATTCGTCGAGGTAGTCGTTCCCCGGTGAAAGGTCACTCCTGCCATGACAGCGCAACATCCCAAGGCGCTACAGCTGGCGACGCTTCCGGTGGGTGTGTGATGCCTCCCGGCGACGCCTCCACACAGCGAACGGGACAAGGCCCACTGCCCTATCGGCCCGGCGGTGGCGCGCCGGCGGAGTTAGCCGAGTTTGCCCTGATCCAACGCTTCTTCCCTGCCCTGTTGAGCTGCCGGTGTGCCGCAATGTCACGTCGCCGCCGATTTTCCTCCTGGAGCTGCTATGCCTGGTGTTCCTCTCGTCGGGACGCTGGCCCGGGCCGTGCTGGTGGTCTACGAACCGCCGGCCGTCTTTGGCCACAGTCCCGTGGCGGTGCTTTCGCGTATCCGCCTGCAATTCAACCCGTCCCAGCTCGCCCTGGGCAAGCAGGCCTCATGGATTCGTAAGGGGACGAGCAGTGCGCTGGAGGCGTCGCGCCCGCAGTACAACGGGCCCGGCCCACGGGCGATGAGTGTGGAGGTGTTCCTCGACTCCAGCCAGGGCAACGTGGAAAAGGACGTGGAAACCCTGCTCTCCTGCTGTTCGCCCACCAAGGAGAGTATCCGCGCCAAGCGGCCCGTCGCCCCGTTGGTGCGGCTGGAATGGGGCACCACCCGCACCACGTCCTTCCTGGCCCTGGTGACGCACGTCCAGGCCACGTACACCCTGTTCGCGTCGGATGCCAGCCCGAAGCGTGCCACCTGCACGGTAAATCTGGAGGAAACCGGCGGGGTGGTGCCGCGGCAGAATCCGACCTCCGGCGGGGATGCAGCGCTGTGCGAACACCGCTTGGTGCAGGGGGAGTCGCTTGCGCTGGTGTCCTGGCAGGCGTACCAGGATCCGACGCTGTGGCGGGCGGTGGCCCGCACCAACGGGGTCGATGACCCCTTGACCGTGCCGCCGGGCCGCGTTCTGATCGTGCCCGCCGTCGAGAATGCGGGGGCGGACCGGTGACGGGGCAGTACGCAGCGGTACTACCGATGATCACCGTAGCCGGCGAAGAGCTGACCGAGCCCTGGGCCACCGACTTCGTAGAGGGCCACATCCACACCGCCGCCGGGCTACCGGCCGAGGCGTACCTGCGCTTCAAGGACGACAAACACCGGATGCCGAAGGCGGCGGGGGTAGTCATCGGCACTCCCGTGACGGTGTCGATCACCGCCGGAGAGCCCGTCCCACGGAAGCTGTTCGACGGGGAGGTGACCGCGCTGGAAGCAACCGTGGACACCCTGGGCATCTGCACAGTCGTGAAGGCGAGGGACCGCGCGCACCGGCTGCAGCGCGGACGCCAGATCGCCTCCTACACCGATCAGACCCTGCGCGAGATCGCAGCCCAGGCCGCGCAGCGGGCAGGACTGCGCCTGGGTACCGTCGAAGGCAGCAAATGGCCCTTGCCGTACGTGGCCCAGCCCAACCTCAGCGACTGGGAACTGCTGCAGTCCCTGGCTGTTCCGCGGGACCTGCTGGTGGAAGTGGAGGGGGAGGTACTGCATCTGCGGCCGTTCGAGAAAGCCGATGGCGCGCCGAAGCCGTCCGAGGGCAGTGCCGGCAGCCCGTATGTGCTGCAACGCGGTACCAACAGCCTGACGTCGCTGACGGCCCGTCTCGACTCCACCGACCAGGTACGCGAAGTGACGGTACGAGGCTGGAACCCCCAAGCTAAGAAGGCCCTGGAGGCCACCGCGGCCGCCACCACCAGCCCACGGGTCAAGCCCGGCACCAGCAACAGCAGCGTCGTCGCAGCCTTCCGCGGCACCCCGGTGCTGCCTGTGCTGCCTGTCACCGACCGGGACCCCGTCGGCGACACCGAGACCCGCGAGACCGCCAGCGCGCTGGCCGGCCAGAAGGCGGCCACCCTGGCCCACATCGAAGCCGAGGGGGCCGGCAACCCCCGCCTGAGCGCCAACACCCCTATCGCCCTGGCGGGAGTGGGCGCGGCCCTCACCGGCAAATACACCCTCACCGCCTGCCGACACGTGTTCGATAGCCTGAAGGGCTACTACACCCGCATCTGGGTCGGCCCCCTACCCCAGTCCCCGGTGCCCCCCACCGCCCCCGCCATGATCGCCCAGGGGCTAGCCACGGCCGTCGTCACCGACTGCAAGGAACTCGCAGGCGGCCAGCACGGCTGGGTACGCCTGAAGCTGCCCTGGCTGTCCGACAACTACGTCACCGACTGGACCCGCACAGTCCAGTACGGCGGCACCCACGGCGGCGGTGTCATCACCCCCGACGTCGACGACGAGGTCCTGATCGGTTTCGAACACGGGCGCCTGGACCGCCCCTACGTCATCGGCAGCCTCTACAACGGCAGCGACCAACCCGGCCCCCACACCGGCCCGCTGATCGACCCCAACACCGGCCACGTCAACCGCCGCTCCCTCGCCTCCCGCGCCGGAGACCGCCTCGAGCTCCTGGACAGCAAAGAACACCAAGGCGCCCTTCTGGCCAGTGGGGACGGGAAAACCAGCATCCGCCTCGACCGCGCCGACACCACCCTGACCCTGGCCAGCGACGGCACCGTCACCGTCAAGGCCGGCAAGGAGCTCCACCTCCAGGCCGGCGAAGACGGCATAACCCTAACCGGCGCAACCATCGCCCTGAACGCCACCAAAAAACTCACCCTCACCACGGGCACGGAAGGCAAGAGCGGGGAACTGGAGATCGCCGGCGCCACCATCAACATCAACGCACAGGAAAAACTCTCCGCAACCGGCGGCACCACATCCACCCTCAACCTCGAAAAAAACAAAGCCACCCTCAACGCGCCCCAGACCAACATCAACTGACCCCCGCCCCGCGCACCAGCAAGGACCAGGGATACGAGCATGGACATCATCGGAGCAGGCTGGGCCTTCCCCACCGCCCTCGACCCAGACGGCACCATCACCCTCGCCAACGGCGAAGACACCATCGAACGCTCCATCCAGCTCATCCTGGCCACCACCCCCGGCGAACGCCCCCTGCGCCCGGAATTCGGCTGCCGCTTAGCCGACCTCGTCTTCGCCCCCCTCAACAGCGACACCGCCGGCCGCATCCACGAGATGGTCACCACCGCCCTGACCCGCTGGGAGCCCCGCATCACCGTCGAAGACGTCCAGGTCTCGGCCGACGACACCCTCCACGGACTCCTCTACATCGACGTGCACTACCGCATCAACACCACCAACAACCCCCGCAACCTCGTCTACCCCTACTACACCATCCCCGTCACCCCATAAGACCGGGAGCCCCGCCATGACCACCCCACCCGCCCTCCCCGAGGCCCCCGAACCCCCTACCCCACCCGCCGTCCCCGACCTAGACACCCTCCGCTTCCAGGACCTGGTCGACACCGCCAAACGCCTCCTACCCACCCGCGCACCCACCTGGAGCGACCACAACGTCTCCGACCCCGGCATCACCCTCATCGAATACGCCGCCCACCTCACCGACCACCTCTCCTACCGCTGCAACACCCTGCCCTCCGAAACTCTGCGCGCCCTACTCACCCTCTACGGGGCCACCCCCGCCATGCCCCTACCCGCCCGCACCCACCTCACCTTCACCGCCAACCCCCTCGGCACCGACCAGGCAAGCATCACCCTCCCCGAAGGCACCCGCGTCACCACCGGAGACACCAACTTCATCACCACCGCACCCGTCACCCTCAAAAACACCACCCTCACCATCGGAACCGGCATCCCCGGCTACAACGGCGACGACGGCCCCGCCCACAAAGCCCAACTCAACACCCCCACCCACGCCTACCTCGCCACCGACGGCAACATCTACATCACCGACCAGAACGACCCACACAACCGCCGTGTCGACGCCATCATCCGCCGCGTCGACACCACCGGAACCATCACCACCCACCGCCAACCCCTCCCACCACCCAGCACCCCCCAACCCCCCATAGACCTGACCCCCACCTACCACCAAGTGATCATCACCTACGCCACCCACCCCGCGCCCGTCCTGGCCATCCAAGCCATCCCCACCGGAGAACCCCGATGACCGAAAAGAAAGAGTTCACATACACGGGCAGCGACCAGACCTGGACCGTCCCCAAACACGTCACCAAAATCACCGCCCGCGTCTGGGCCGCCGGCGGCGGCAAATCCAGCCACCGCGGTGGCAGAGGCGGATACACCGGCGGCATAATCCCCGTCAAACAAGGCGAAACACTCAATCTCTGCGTCGGCGGCAAGGGATTTGACGGTTCCACTGACGGTGGTGGTGGCGGCGGCGGATACTCCTACCTCGCCGTAGGAGGCACCCTCCATTTCGTCAGCGGAGGAGGGGGAGGAGGCTCGTATGTCGGTACCGGTGGCAACGGTGGTGGGGGCGGCGACGGCGGTGGCAGGGGAAGCGGCACCGGAGGAGCCGGAGGACAAGGCGGCATTGGCGGTGGCCGTGGTGGCAACGGTGGCAAGGGCGGCGACAGCTACGTTGGCGGCAGCCGCGGCAGCGATCCCTCCGGCAACTGGGAAGGAGGAGGAGGGGGAGGAGGAGCAGGCTACGCCGGCGGTGACAACCGCCGCGGCAGCGGCAACGGCGGCCAGGGCGGCTACTGCGGCGGCGGCCATGGCGGCGGCGGCACTACTTTCACCATTGACGATCTTGCTATTTGTGGTGGTGGTGGCGGCGGCGGCGGTTACAGCGGTGGTGGTGGCGGCGGCGGCGGTAAATATGATACCCGGTCGGGCAAGCGCACGAAGGGTGGTAGCGGTGGTGGTGGCAGTAGTTTTGTGCGTTCGGGTGTCCAATCGGTCGAGGAAGGCCCCAGGCCTAAGCTGGACACCGGCGAAGAGGCGGGGGCGCCCGGCTCCCATGGGCATATTGTTCTGACCTGGACCCCCAATCCTCCGCCGGAGATCACGCAGCCCACGGAGGGCCGGCAGATCGGGGCGCGGGCTGTGTTCGAAGGCACCGGCGCCAAGGACAAAACCATCGAACTACGCGTCGGCCTCAGCGACGTTGCTTCCGAAATGCGGACGGCCGCCAAAACCACCGTCCGCAGCGACGGCACCTGGACCCTGACCCCCACCGCGAACCTCCGCGACATCACCGACAAAAAGGAACTCCACTACCAGGTCCGCTACGACGACAACAGCGGCGCCAGCAAAACCAGAAAGCACACCACCGCCCCCCTCAAAATCACCACCCCCACCCCCAACCGGCAAATCGGCCCCCGCGAACCCATCACAGGCACCTGGTACCACTCCGACCACCAGTGGATCCGCTTCTCCTCCCGCGTCAAAGGCGGCGCATGGACCTTTCACAACGGGGAGAAGGGCTACGTCCGCGCCCGGGAGAACTGGACCTACACCCCCGCCGTCGACTGGCCCCCCGGCACCACCGAGATCAAAGCCCACCCCTGGCATAAGCAATACGACGCCGAGGAACGCACCGTTGAGACCACCGTCGTCCCGCCGGTGATCACGCAGCCCACGGAGGGCCGGCAGATCGGGGCGCGGGCTGTGTTCGAGGGCACCGGCGCCAAGGACAAAACCATCGAACTACGCGTCGGCCTCAGCGACGTTGCTTCCGAAATGCGGACGGCCGCCAAAACCACCGTCCGCAGCGACGGCACCTGGACCCTGACCCCCACCGCGAACCTCCGCGACATCACCGACAAAAAGGAACTCCACTACCAGGTCCGCTACGACGACAACAGCGGCGCCAGCAAAACCAGAAAGCACACCACCGCCCCCCTCAAAATCACCACCCCCACCCCCAACCGGCAAATCGGCCCCCGCGAACCCATCACAGGCACCTGGTACCACTCCGACCACCAGTTCGTCCGCTTCTCCTCCCGCGTCAAAGGCGGCGCATGGACCTTTCACAACGGGGAGAAGGGCTACGTCCGCGCCCGGGAGAACTGGACCTACACCCCCGCCGTCGACTGGCCCCCCGGCACCACCGAGATCAAAGCCCACCCCTGGCATAAGCAATACGACGCCGAGGAACGCACCGTTGAGACCACCGTCGTCCCACTGGACATCACGCGGCCCACGGAGGGCCGGCAGATCGGGGCGCGGGCTAGGTTCTGGGGCACCGGTGCCAAGGACAAAACCATCGAACTACGCGTCGGCCTCAGCGACGTTGCTTCCGAAATGTGGACGGCCGCCAAAACCACCGTCCGCGGCGACGGCACCTGGATACTGCGCCCCACCGCGAACCTCCGCGACATCACCGACAAAAAGGAACTCCACTTCCAGGTCCGCTACGACGACAACAGCGGCGCCAGCAAAACCAGAAAGCACACCACCGTCCCCCTCAAAATCACCACCCCCACTCCCAACCGGCAAATCGGCCCCCGCGAACACATCACAGGCACCTGGTACCGCCCGGACGACCAGGGGATCTACTTCTCCTCCCGCGCCAAAAACGGCAGTTGGTCCTTTCGCGGGGAAGTCCGCGCCGGGGAGAACTGGACCTACACCCCCGCCGTCGACTGGCCCCCCGGCACCACCGACATCAAAGCCCACCCCAAGTTTGAGGGATACGACGGCGATGAACACATTGTAGAGGTCACCGTTGTCCCGCTGGTGATCACGCAGCCCACGGAGGGCCGGCAGATCGGGGCGCGGGCTGTGTTCAAGGGCACCGGCGCCAAGGGCAAGTTCGTCAAACTCTACGCCGGCACCAGCGACGTTGCTTCCGAAATGGAGCCGGTCAACGCCACCGGCGGCAGGGTCGACGACAAGGGGAACTGGACCCTGACCCCCGACGCGGACCAGCGCATCACCACCGCCACAAACCTCCACTTTCAGGTCCGCTACGACGACAACAGCGGCGCCAGCAAAACCAGAAAGCACACCACCGCCCCCCTCAAAATCACCACCCCCACCCCCAACCGGCAAATCGGCCCCCGCGAACCCATCACAGGCACCTGGTACCACTCCGACCACCAGTGGATCCGCTTCTCCTCCCGCGTCAAAGGCGGCGCATGGACCTTTCACAACGGGGAGAAGGGCTACGTCAGCGCCCGGGAGAACTGGACCTACACCCCCGCCGTCGACTGGCCCCCCGGCACCACCGAGATCAAAGCCCACCCCTGGCATAAGGAATACGACGCCGAGGAACGCACCGTTGAGGCCACCGTCGTCCCGCCGGCCGTCACGCAGCCCAAGGCGGACTGGAGGATCGGGGCGCGGGCTGTGTTCTGGGGCACCGGCGCCAAGGACAAGACCATCGAACTACGCGTCGGCCTCAGCGACGTTGCTTCCGAAATGAAGACGGTTGCCACCACCACCGTCGGCAGCACCGGCACCTGGAGCTGGTCCCCCAAGGAGAACCTCCACGGCATCACCGACACTACAGACCTCCACTTCCAGGTCCGCTACGACGACAACACCGGCACCAGCAAAACCTTCAAGCACACCACCGTCCCCCTCAAGATCACCACCCCCACCTCCGGGAAGCCAATCGCCCGCCGCGAACACATCACAGGCACCTGGCACACCTACCCCATGAGGGAAGTCGAGTTCCGCTACAGATGCGGCAAGGACCAACCCTGGAAGGACCCCGGCAGATGGGTCAGCTGCGACGCCCAGGGGAAATGGAGCTACACCCCCTCCACCGACTGGCCCCCCGGCACCACCGAGATCAAAGCCGAAGCCTTTAGCTTCTCCTACAACCGAGACGAACACATCATTCCCGTCACCGTCGTCCCGCTGGACATCACGGGGTCGGATGGGGTGTGTGGTGGGCTGCCTGTGATTCTCGGCACGGGGACGCCGGACAAGAAGGTGACGCTGTGGTCCAGCGAGACCGGAAAAGACCCCTACAAGCACGTCATCACCACCGAACCGGAAGCCCTCGTCAGCGAGGACGGGAAGTGGTCCCTCACCCCCACACACCCGCTCGCCGCCACCCGCACCATCCTTTACCTTCAGGCCCGCTACACCGACGACACCGACAAGAGCAGTGCTGTGCGGCGCACCGTTGCTCCCCTTACGTTGAATATTGACCCTGAGAAGGGCCTTGCTGGGCGTGAGCGGTTGACGGGGTTGTGGGTCGATGATCGCTCTGCCCGCGTGTCGGTCCGTCGTGAGGGTGGTAGCTGGCTGGACGCGCGGCCGGAGAAGACCCCGAAGGCCGCACGCGGCACGGGAGCATGGACCTACACCCCCAGCGACGACTTCTTCTGGCTCGCCGACGGCAAAGACCACCAGGACGTCCTGCTCAAGCTCACCTCCGACGATGTCACGGTGGACCGGGACATCGTCGAGAAGGCTGTGCGGATCGGCCGCCTGGCCATCCGCAATCCTAAAGAGGACGCGACAATTCCCCAGCGGCACACCTTCAGCGGCGTCGGTCCGCCCCTTCGCGAGGTGGAGTTGAAGAGGCGCAGTGGTGGCGCCCCTGTCGGCAGGACCGTTGTCGATGAGGAAGGTCGTTGGCAGGTCACCCCCACCAGCCCTCTGTCGCCGACCACAAAGCCGGTGCAGTTCATGGTCGGTTCGGACGAGTTGGGCTGGTCCGCCGTGCCGGTCGCGGTGAAAGTCTCCAAGTTCGCCATCTCGCAGCCCCAGAAAGGGACCCAGGTGTGTCCGCGAGAGGTGTTCCGCGGGATGGGGCACCCCAGCAGCACGATCACGTTGTGGCTGGGAGACAACCGCTACGGTGAAACGTCCGTCGATGACGAAGGGGTCTGGGTACTGAAGCCGGAGAGGAATCTGCCGCCCGGCGAATCGACATTCACCGTGCAGGAGAAGCCCGTCCACGGTGCCTCGCACAGCATCCCCGTCGCCTGTACGGTCGTGCCGCTGGAGGTGGACTACCCGGCGCAGCATGCCACGGTCAGTCCCTGGCAGGTGTTCACCGGCAGGGGCCCGGCCGACCATGTGGTGACGCTGTATGCCGGCCCGGACGGGCAGGTCGATAGTGAGACCCCCTACGCGCAGGCGCGTATCGACGACCAGGGGCGGTGGCGCCTGGAAGCAGCCTCGAAGAGAGGTCTGCCGATCGGCCCGGTGACCGTGTTGTTCATGCCGATCGTGAACCGCGAGAAAGAGCCCGAGAAGCACGAACCGGGGCTGGAGCTCCGGTACCGGGTGCGGTTCGTCGGGTCGTACTCGGATGGGCGTCCCGGGCAGGTGGTGCCACTGGGCAGCATCCGGCCAGG
The DNA here is from genome assembly GCF_042798755.1 of Streptomyces sp. NPDC057743. Lineage (NCBI taxonomy): Bacteria > Bacillati > Actinomycetota > Actinomycetes > Kitasatosporales > Streptomycetaceae > Streptomyces > Streptomyces sp. NPDC057743. Next base: position 8,489 of record NZ_JBHVJX010000069.1, on the reverse strand, counting down.
GCCGGGAGAAACCCTGCTGGCAGTGACCGGCAGCGCTCAAAAAGAGCGCGGCTACTGGGCTCCGGTGGACACCTTTGCGCAGGCCGGCGAGAGGGACCAGGTCTTTCGGGTGGATCCAGCCGCAGGCCTGATGACGTTCGGCCCAGAGCTCCCCGACCGGGACGGCCCGCGCCAGCACGGCGCCGTACCACACCGGGGCGACCCGTTCACCACCGTGCCCGCCGAAACCGCAGGGGCAGCGGGGAACCTACAGGCCGGATCCCTGACCCACCTACGGGAACCACTGGAAGGCGCAACCGTCCGCGTCCACCAGGCACAGCCGGCAGTCGGCGGACGCGACGCCGAGACCCCCGCCCAGGCCCTGGCCCGCCACGCCGGAGGCTTCGCACTCGGACGGGCGGTGACCGCCGCCGACTACCGCCGACTCCTGGACCGGGCCGGAATCGGAGTAGGCCGCGTGGTGTGTACCGAACCCGGAGATGAGGGGCGCAGCGACAGGGATCTACGGATCACCCTCATCCCCGACCTCTGCGGGCCGGAACCGACAAAGGACAACGTCACACCCACGCCCTCGATGCTGCATGCGGCCTGGGTATGGCTGGAGGCCATCCGGCCGCTGGGAACAGTGCTCACGGTGGGCGGCCCAGCTGTGCGCAGGCTGAAGGTCACTGCCGAGGTGGAGCTGTGGAGCCAGGGGGAGGTCAAGGCGGCGGAAAAGGAGGCTCACGGGAAACTGGTGGCCTACCTGCACCCCTTGACCGGCGGGCCACAGGGAGACGGCTGGCCGCTGGGCACACTGCCACAGCCAGGGGAGCTGTATCCCCTGCTGGAGATGGTGCCCGCGATTCGCGCGGTACACCACCTGGACCTGGAAGTGGCACACCCCGCCGGCGAGAGCAGCGCCAGCAACATCCTTCCCCTGCCGGACCCCGTCACACTCAACCCCAGTGAAACCCCCCTCTACCGCCCCGGAGACACGTGATGGGTACCGAACCAGTGTGGCCACCCCTACCAGCAAAACTATCTACCGACCCCCTACTGACCGCCTTCACCCAAGCTCTGCAAGACGCCGTGGCGCCCTCCCGCCAAGAACTGGATGCGCTGCCGAGGTACCTGAGCGCGGCAAGGGCACCCCAGGCGTGGTTGCAATGGCTGTGTGCGGCGTTCGGGCTGCGGACGGAACCGGACTGGGACACTGCCCGGCTACGAGCCGTGGTGCGGGAGGGGCCGCTGCTGAACGCCACCCGTGGTACGGCGGTCGCGTTATGCCGCGAGGCGCTGCTGGTGCACGGCTGTGTGCTGGGCCTGGCCGACCCGGGGCGAGTGGAGATGTCCTCTGCGCTACGGCCGATGAGTTCCCTGACGCAGGAACGGATACTGCAGGTGTGGGCACGGGCTACCGATGTGCAGGTGCCCACACTGCAACGGCTGGTGGAGGCGCACTGTCCCGCCTGGCTGCCCTACAACCTCGAGTTGACGACCGGCAAGACGCTGCCGGCGCAGGACCTTCCGCTGAAGGATGTGGACGGAGCGCTGGTCGGGCCCGGCGGGGAGGTGTACGTATGGCAGGAGGATCCCGGTACCGACGGTTTCACGGTGTGGTTGGTCGATCCGGTGACCGGCACCGGCGCCTGCCTGGTGGGGGCGGGGCCACAAGCGAATTCGCAGGATGAGGAGGCCGGGGAGGGGAAACCAGGTCCTGAGGCAAGGATCACCTATGTGCGGGGGGGCGCCGTCGACGCCGAGGGGCAGGTGATCCTTGCCACCGGCGAGCGTCTGCGGACGATCGACACCATGGGCATCCTGACCAGCCTGCCCACCCTCGCCTTGAAGCTGAAGTTGCCGCGTGGGGTGGTGGTGCACCCGGACGGGACCCTGTTCGTCGCCGACGGTCAAACCTGTGCCGTCTACGCTCTCGACCCGCGCTCTGGCACCACCCGGACCGTTGCGGGCATACCCGATTCTCCGGGCCACAGCGGGGACCGTGGGCCGGCAGAGAAAGCGCAGCTGAACGCGCCCCATCACCTGGCACTGGATGCGACCGGGCGCATCCTGTACATCGCCGACACGGACAACCACCGAGTGCGTGCAGTGAACCTGCACAGCCGCATCATCAACACAGTGGCCGGTACGGGCACCGCAGGGTTCGACCGGCAAGCCGACAAGGCAGTACAGGCACCACTCAACAAACCCTGGTCAGTAACGGTATCCGCCGACGGGAGCGTGTTCTTCTCCGACCGCGGCAACCATTGCGTACGCAAGGTGACTCCCGACGGCCAACTGCGCACCGTGGCCGGCACCCCCGGCAAGGAAAAAGACGACGGTGACGGCGGACAGGCCACCGACGCATGTTTGAACCGGCCCGCCGGGGTGAGCATCGATGCGGGCCGCAACGTGCTCTATATCGCCGACAGTGGCCGCAGCGGCGAGCCCCACAGCCCGGGCCGGGTCCGCCAGGTGGATCTGACCCGGGGGACCATCACCGCATTTGCCGGCAGCCCCGCCCGTGGGACCACGCACCGCACCCGCCCTACCACGGAGAGCCCTGATGACTGACGCCCCTGCCCTCGACTCCCGTACCGCAGCCGAGATCCGCACAGCCGCCGCCAACACGGTGCGCAAGGCCGCACCCGGCTGGCGCGGCGGCCCGGCCGACCCCGGGGCCGCGGTCCTGGCCTCCGCCGCCGACATGGCCATAGCCCTGGCCGAACAGGTCAACCAGGTGCCCGAGCGGATGCGCCGTCAGGTCCTGCGCGACCTTCAGGTCAGGCCGACGCGGCCGTCAGCGGCCACCACCAGGGTGACCTTCACCGCCGCGGCCCTACCGCAGCAGAGCCTGCGCGTGCCGGCCGGCACCGAGGTGGCCACCGACGCCGCCAGCGCCTGGGGCACGGTGGTGTTCACCACCACCCGCGACGTGACACTCCACCCCACTGCCCTGGTCCAAGCCGGCACCGCCCGCTCCTGGCGGTGGGCCCCACCCCGTCTGGTATGCGACTTCACCCCGTTCGACAGCGAGGAACAAAGCCCCACCGGCCCTTCTCAGGACGGGTTCTGGCTGTTCGTGCTGTCCACCCCCGCGCCCAGTGCCCCACTCACCTTCGACTTCACCGCCCGCCGCGAGCCGGCCTCGCTCGACAGGCAAGGCGCTGGCCCGGTCACCGCTGGGGAGCCACGCGCCGACAGCTGGGTCTGGGAAGCCTGGGAGGGCCGACGCTGGGTGACCTGTCCGATCCGCGACGACACCACCAAAGGCCTGAGCCACGACGGCCAGCTCACCGTCGAGGTGGACCCCCGACACACCCCGGCCACCGTCCAACTAGACCACCGTGGCCAGAGCCCCGAGACCGTCACCGCCGCCGGCCTCCTGCGCTGCCGCCCCGTCAGCGCCACCGGCCACCCAGCCCCTACCCCCGTCGTGACGGGCGGCTTCACCCTGCAGCCGGTGTTGTCCATCACCGCCCCAGCCATCCAGGCCGAGGTGGTCGGTGAAGAGGTCCTGGGGATCAGCAACGGACTGCCGGGACAATCCTTCACCCTTGCCCGCACCCCGCTGATCAGCACCGAGGGCCTGCGCGTGGTCAGCAGCGAAGACTCGGGCCAAGCCACAACCTGGACTGTGGTGGACTCCTTCACCGACCGCGCGCCCACCGACCGCGGTGTCATGGTCGACCCGGTGACCGGCACCATCACCTTCCCCCCACCCGACAGGGCAGACCCCGGCGCATTCCCCCCGGCTGGCGCCACCGTGAGCGTACCCGCCTACCTGACCGGAGGCGGCGCCCGCGGCAACGTCGACACCGGGGCGATCACCCTCGTACGCACCCCCCTCCCGCAGATCGCCACGGTGCGGAACCACACCACCGCATCAGGCGGCGCCGATGCCCAACCTGTGGCCGACGCACTTCTTGCCACCCCACCCGAACTACCCGGCCGGATGCGAGCCTTGACCTGCCAGGAAGTCGCGGTACGCGCGGTGCGCTGCGGCGCGGGCGCCGCCCGCGCCGTCTGTCTGCCGGCCAGCTACGCAGCCAGCATGCGAGCCCTGAAGCCGCTCCTGACATCCCAGCCCCCTACCCCCGCCGAGACAGTACTCACCTTCACCAAAACTGGCGCCCAGCAGCCCCCCACCGTCCCGCGGGGCACCAAGTTCCGCACCACCGGCGCGGAGCTGGAGTTCATCACCACCCAGGACTCCGCCCCCCAGGGGAACAAGTCCCGCGCACACGCCCGCCAGGTGATCCGGCTTACCAAATCAGTCACAGCAAAGCCATCGCCAGACGGAAAGCCCGGCTTCCACACCGAATTCTCCTACAGTGGCTTCACCGGCACTCTGCCCGCACTCAAACTGACCTACAAGGGGGAAGAGGTGCGGTGGCAGCTGGTGGACGACTTCACACGGTCCACCCCGACCGACTGCCACGCGGTCCTCGACCCGGTCACCGGCAGGCTCTTCTTCGGCCCCCTAATCTCCTACGGTCCCGGCACGACGCGCCAGTACGGAGCCATCCCGCCCCAAGGCGCCGTCATCGAGCTCGACGCCTCACCGCAGCAACCCCTGACCCTTACCAAGGGCAGCGCAGGCAACGTCCCCGCCCGCACCATCACCATCACCGACATCGCCCCCCCCGGCATCAAGGTCACCAACGAACAAGCCGCCACCGCAGGCACCGACGGCACCAGCGAAACACCCGACCTCGACCCCGGAGCCCGCCACCAGATCACTCTCCTGGCCCTGCCCGCACCACCGCCCCACCCCACTGACCGCCCCACCTTGCCCTCCACCGAGCAACTCACCACCGCCCTGCGACCAGCCCTGCCACCGAACACTGCCGTGAAGATCGAGTCCTTCGACTTCACCACCCTCGGCATCCGCGCAGCCGTCCACACCGACACCCCCCTCACCGACAACCAGCGCGAGCACCTGGCCCACACCGCCGAGCAAGCCCTCTCCGCCTGGTTCAACCCGCTCACCGGTGGCCGGGACGGCACCGGCTGGCCCCTGGGCCGCACCGTCACCACAGGCGAGACCCGGACGGTACTCAACCGAGTCCCCGGCATCACCCACACCCTCGGCCTCGAACTGTGCGAAGTCAACGACGACGGCACCTGGTCACCCCCCACAGAGCCCGTACGCCTCTCCCCCCTCGGGCTGATCCACTCTGCCCAGCACCACGTAGTGGTACTCCCCGGCACTCCCGGCACCCACCCCGCCCCCCTCGACACCATCGTCCGCGGTACCCGGGCCGACCAATGGGTAGGCATCCGCGCCAACGCCGCCACCGTGTACTCCATCACCAGCCGCCAGGCCCTACCTCCCAACGAGCACCCTCGTGCCCTGACCCAGAAAGTAACCACACCGCCTGCAGAATTCAGGGGATTCGACGCCCTCATCACCCTCCCCGGGAACAGACTGCTGGCCTTCCAGGGCGACAAAACCACCTGCGCAAACCTCGACGAACCCGACAAACCCTGGGCACAACCCGAGCTCATCAGCAAGCGCTACCCCAAGCTGCTTGCCAAATTCCACAAAGACATCAACACGGGATTCGCCGAAGGCAACACTGTCTACCTTTTCCAAGGAGACTCCTACACCCAATTCACTCTCACGACACCACCGACCAACAGCGCAACACCCGACAGCGCTCCCCCCCACAACGAAAAGATCACAAAACTCTACCGTGGCCTACCCACCTACTTCACCCGGCAGCTGGATGCCATCATCGACGGCCAACTGACCGGCGAACAATACCTGATCAGCGGCATCCGCTACGCCCTGATCCGCAACCGGGAATTCATCACCCAGGGCCTCCTGGCCGAAACCTTCCCCGGCCTCTGACGGGGCCCGGAATTATCAGCGTGTGATCCGGAGAGGGGCCGTGGCCCCAGGGCTGTTTCAAAGTCCCAGCGGTAGTGGGGAGGCGCAGGTCACGGTGGTGTGACGCCTACCGGCCGTCCCGTCTCGTACGCAACGAAGCTCTGGTTGGAGCGGGTGACCTACCAAGTCACCCTGTCGAACCGGAGCTTCGATGTGCCGTCAGTCTGCCAGCGTCTGTCTGATCAAGTCGCCCTCGCGCCAGCACCGCGCCCTTGCGGAACTGCCGCACCGGCTGGCCACGCTGGCTGATCCGCGGCATCGGCGGGGAAGCGTCACCCATTGGTGAGCGTGCTGCTGATCGCCTACTCGGCCGTACTGGCCGGAGCCCGCTCATTCGCCGCGACCGGGCAGTGGTCGCGCAACGCCCCACAGGACACCCTCGCCCGCCTCGGCGCCCGCACGACGACCGTGTTCAGCGCCCGGATCGCGCCGAGCACCGCGACCATCCGCCGTGCCCTGAACGCCGTCTGTCCCGGCGGACTCGCCGACCTGCTGGGCGCCGATCCGCCCGGAGCGCTCACCCTGGCCGTCGACGGCAAGAGCGCCCGCGGCTCACGCACCGCCACCAGCACGGCCCCCCATCTGCTGGCTGCGATGACCGGGACCGGACAGACTGTCAGCCAGTTGCGGGTGCCGGACAAGACCAACGAGATCACCTGTTTCGCCGCCCTGCTGGAGCCGTACGACCTGGCCGGCGTGACGGGGACCGCCGACGCCCCGCACACCCAACGCGAACACGCCCGGTTCCTCGTGGAGGACAAGAAGGCTCACTACCTGCTGCTGGTCAAGGCCAACCAGCCCGGAAGGTTCCGACAGTTGAGGTCGCTGCCCTGGACGCAGGCCACCACTCGGCGCTACGACCGCGAAACGGGGCACGGCCACAAGGAGACGCGGACCACCAGGGCGCTGACCGTCACCGATCTCAGGCTGGACTTCCCCATGCGGTGCAGGCCGCGAAGATCCTGCGCCACCGCACCGACCTACACTCGGCCAAGGTGACACGGCAGACCGTCTACGCATCACCGACCTCACCGCCCGCCAGACATCACCCCAGCGACTCGGGGAACTGGCCCGCTCGCAGTGGGTGATCGAGAACCGACTGCACTTCGTCCATGACACCACGTTCACCGAGGACGCCTCCAAGATCCGCACCGGCCACGGCCCCGACAACATGGCCACGCTCCCCAGCTTCGCGATCAACCAACTACGAGCGGCAGGCCACCCGAATATCGCTGCCGGGCTCCGCGAGATGTCCTACACGCCCTTCCACCACCCGCTGGACCCCCTCGACCTGGCCTGACCAGCAACGATCCAAGACCGTCAGACTTTGCAATAGCCCTGACCGTGGCCCTGACTGCTGCTCTCCCCACCTTCTGTGACACCGTGGCCCCCCCCGCGACACTGCGGCCCGAAACGCCCCGATCTGTCTTGTTATCCTAAGAGGGCACGACAAGAGACTGCGGAATAGTCAAATCCTGTGGGATCGTGAGGCAGTTCAGACCGCGTGAGCTTCGCACGTTCGACGAGTTCGCCTCGTTCAAAGCGGGCCCCCGCTCGGACGAGAGCGACGAGGCGGAGTGCGTTCACGGCACGCCAGCGGACCTGGGCGGACTCGACGAGCTTGAAGACCACCACCAGCCGGCAGCCCGAGAGCCAGCACCCTTGGTGACCTTGACCCACAGACAGACGATGGCGAAGGTCAACTCGATGGGGTCGGCGATCCGCAGGTGGACCCAGTGCTCGGCCGGCAAGTCGTAGAACGCCAGCAGCTCGTCCTCGCCATCGACGATCATCTTGACAACCTTGGGGAACCTTGCCCCGTACTGCTTGGCGAACGCCTTGACCGCGGCGGCCGCATGCTCCTTGTCCACGGCGTTGTAGATGACCTGGATGACCTTCGCCACAGGCTGGACCAACTTCGAGAGGCTGCCACGACAGTTGGCCGTATCGTGACCCCAGCATCTTTGGCGCCGAGTAATTCGAGGAAGACCTCGTTCAACACGCTCCACAAGCCGAGGGCTCCATCGCCAACAGCGAGGACGGGAGCGCATACCACGCCGCCGGCAGCCCCCTCTCGCCCAGGACTGCGAGGACCCGCGGTAGCCGCCGGCCAACGCGATCAGTTCCTTGGTACCGTCCACCCGCACGCCCATGACGACCAGGACCGCCCCCTTCGCCTCCTCCAGACGTATCTGCAGGTGAATGCCACTGGCCCACACATAGACGTAGTCCCCCACGGACAGGTCGCGCTCACTGAACGTCATGTCGTCGGCCTCCCACTGGGTGGTCAGCCGGGTGATGGTGGCCGGCGACAAGCCAGCCGAAGAACTGCTCGAGCGCAGACACGAAATCCCCGCTGGACAACCCGTGGAGGTAGAGGAGAGGCAGCACCTCGCAGATCTTCGGGGATGTGCGGCACCACGGCGACACGATCGCCGAGGAGAACCGCCTGCGCTCGCCCGTTGCCTCGTCCACGCGCTTGCCGTTCACGCGTGGAACCTTCACCCTCCCTCGACCGGTCGCGTCCAGTTTGTGGTGTAAAGGCGCTCACGAACGGGTTTCGTGGGGTTGATGTTATGCGGCCTTGGTGGGGGACACGCGGGCCGGGGTG
>NZ_JBHVJX010000068.1:0-19139 GCF_042798755.1 Streptomyces sp. NPDC057743 | reverse complement strand
CACGGCGAACTCGGCCACATCACCCCCACCGAGCACAAGGCCGCCTACTCCGCGGCCGAACCCTCTGCGTCACTCCAGAAAACCAGCTAACTCACTCTCCACGAAACCCGGGGCTTGACACTACGGCTCGCCGCGCGTGCACGCCGTGTTGAAACACGAAGGCACCCGGGTGGGCCGTAGATCCCGCCGGACTCGGCGTGGATCTGTTTGATCCGCTCGGTCAGCTCGACGTCGCGGCACCGCCGTTGGCACGGCTTCTTCTCCGCGCGGCGCCAGCGGTAGTAGGTGGAGGAGGGAATGTGCAGTTCCCGCAGAACGCACTCGACTCCCAGGCGGGGATGCTCGTCAACGAGCGCGGTCACCTGGGCCGGGTCGGGTCAAGTTGCGCCGCGAAAAAAGCGGAGGCCGTCCGCAGGACGTCGTTGGCCCGCTTGAGCTGCGCGTTCTCCTTGCGCAGGGCCACCAGCTCGGCACGTTCGTCGGTGGTGAGCCGGTCAGCGCGCTCGCCGGCATCCGCCTCGGCCTGGCGGATCCAGCCGCGCAGAGCCTCGGGATGCACGCCGAGATCGACAGCCAGTCGCTTGATCTGCGGCTTCGGATCGCAGGTACGATCCATCCGTACCGCACGCTCACGCAACTCCAGCGAGTACTTTCTGGGTGCAGCCATGATCACAGGTCCTCTCATGAATCCCATCTGACCCGCTGTCAACTTCCTTCGCACCTCGGGGGAACCTCACCGCCAGAGATATCCCCGCATCGTTCAGAACTACCTCCACGCCCGCCACATCCGCTATACCCTCGATTAGGCAACCAGATCATCTCGCTTCAATATCGGCCTCATCCCTGGCAGTGGGATCGTGGCTGTGTACGCCCGGGGCACGCTGCGGCAAGGTATCGGCATCCTCGATCTCCCCTTGCCGGCCCCTCACCCGAGGGCACACAGTGGATCAAAGCCTACCGCCACTGGGCCAGCTGCCCCTACCACTTACCCGTACTTGATGATTGGTCATTCCGTCCGGCACAGCGTCGATACGGTGACGCCAATGCGCACATTGGATTCGGAGAGATACAAAACGTGACCAACTTGGCCCGCTCGCAGTCTGACCAGGCCCCGCGGCCCTCACTCGGCGAGCTGATCAAACGCAGTGCTGACCTCAAACGGCAGCTTGCCGACTACGTGCAAGGCCCGTGCTGCGCCCGCCATCTGGCCGCGGCACTGCTGGAAGCAGAATCAGATCACGGCCTGGACGATGCGGGAGTCATTAGCGTCATCGACCGCTTCGCGCTGCAACACCGCCTACCCGACGGACGCACCCCGGTGGAGAGGTTCACGGCCTCCTGCCCGGACTTGTCCGCCATCGAACAGGAAATGCTGCTGGGGTGGCAGGATGCAGTCGAGGGAGCGTTCGAGATCCAAGCCAAGGACGGCGATGCCGTCAGGCTGTTGAACCTCCTCGATGACTTCGAATACCAAACCTATTCCAACGTGGGCCGAAAAGCCTTCCGCAGCATGGCCAAGGGCGATTTCATCATTGGCAGGCTCGTGCCCATTGCCCCGCATCCGGGATGCTGGCTCGTCTCCGGATCCCTGGCTTACTGTCGCAAGTCCGACAGCCCCCGGATCGCCCAGATCGCCCTCCAGATGGCCACAAAGCATCCCGAGTTGGTCTTCCGTAATCCAGAGAAGATCGCCCAAGGATGGGAGCAGATGCACCGGGAACGCGAAGCATTTGTCACCTACTTCGGCAGTGACCAGGTCGTGCTCCCCCCGAGCGAAGCCGAAAACCGCATCAGCGCCTTCCACCAGCACCTGTGGCAGACCACCCGTGCAGAAGCGGGAAAACACGACCCCACCGAGCCCTTCCCTCAACAGCTGTCCTTCCAACTCCCCGAGTATCTTGCCGATGCCGACACCGTTGGCATCGTCTACGACTCGGTAGAGGGAATGAATCTCTACCGCAACTGGGGCCTGCTCGATGCCCTGTTCACCGCTCCCACCCTAGCCGCAAGCCAACGCCACGCAGATCTGCTACGCAGCTATGTGCGCGACACATCCATCTCGCCGTTGCCCTTCCAACGGATGGCCGCCGCCCACCCAACCACGGTGGACACTGTGATTAGCAAGGTTCTACGCAAACCCGGCTTCAGCTGGGCCCAGCATGGCGAGGCATGGCTTCGGCGGCGCAAGGCGGACTATTTCGAACGTGAGCCCCGCCCCAATGTCTCAGTGATCGGTGACCGCTTGGCCGAACTCGCCGCCACCAGCCGCTTCTAGGAGATATGCGGTGACGGTCAAGGAGTGGTCGAGGCCAGCTGCTCACACGGTGATCCGGGTGCTCATCTCGAATCGAGCTCGATCGCCTCTTGGAGCATGGGACAGAGTCATCGTGACTTCCTCCGTTTGAACTGGTCGTTCAGCTCGGAGAGTTGCACGATGCCGGTTCGTTACTTGTCAACTTGCTTGCAAGTCAGGTGCGTTGAAGTGGTGCCGGGGTCGGGGTGGTTGTTCTTACGCGGCCAGAGTCATGGAGGCGGTGCCGGTGATGGTGTTCCAGGTGGTGCAGCGGCGAGTCATTTCGGTGCGGTACGCGGTGGCGGGCATCAGGTGACGCGGGGGCCGGAAGTGGGGTGAGATCCGGCTGAACATGGCGAGGAGTCTCTGGGCGGTGGCGACGGAGCGGAGGCCCTGCATAGCGTACTCGCGCTGCCGTGTAAGCAGATGGGAAAATTCGGCGCGATTGTTCAGGTACTTCGAACTCCGTTGCTCGACTGAGAGCGTCACGGTGCGGTGAGCTGCCCCGTAGGAACGCAGCTTGTCAGTCACGATCTCCCGGGGGCACGGTCTCGGCGCCTCTGAGGAGCTTGCGGAAGAACCGCCTGGCCGTGGCCGCTTCCCGGCGGTCAGTGACCAAGATGTCCAACACGTTGCCGTCGCGGCGCCCACGGCCCGCCACAGGTAGCTCTGACGGTCGTGGGCTTTGATGAACACCTCATCGAGATGCCACTCGTCGCCGGATATCGGGCCGCGCCGGCGCAGCGCCGCGGCGTAGTCGGGGCCGAACTTGAGTGACCACTGCCGCACCGCCTCGTAGGAAACGACGCCGCCGCGCTCGAGGATGAGCTCCTCGTGCGCCCGCAGGCTCAGCGAGAAGCGGTGGTACAGCCAGACGCAGTGCGCGATCACCTCGGAGGGGTAGCGGTAGCCCTTGTACGACGGCACTGCTGGCTTCCACGAACGGGCCCTCCCCGAGACGAACAATCAGAAGATGGCCTCATGGGCGCCACTCGCCAAGTTGATAGGGCCGTTACGAGCCTCGGGCAGCCAACAACGTGGGAAGCCTCAACTCACCCCATACACCGGCCGCCCCGCCCGCGCAGCCAATAGCAGCTCGCGGGCCGCGGCGCCCGCCTCCCCCGGGGACCACCGTGCCCCCTTGTCCACCGTTGGCCCGGGGCGCCACCCTTCCATCACGGTGATGCGGCCCCCCTCGGCCTCGAAGACTCGTCCGGTGACACCGGTGCAGTCGGCCGACGCGAGCCAGACGACGAGGGGCGAGACGTTCTCCGGGGCCATCGCATCGAAGGCGCCCTCGACGGGCGCCATGGTCGAGGCGAACGTCCGTTCCGTCATGCGGGTGCGGGCCGCCGGCGCGAGGGCGTTGACGTGGACGCCGTAGCGGGCGAGTTCCGCCGCGGCAACCAGGGTGAGGCCGAGGATGCCGGCCTTGGCCGCGGAGTAGTTGGCCTGGCCGACGCTGCCCAACAGCCCGGCGCCGGAGCTGGTGTTGACGACCCGCGCTTCGGGCGTGCGCCCCGCCTTGGACTCGGCGCGCCAATGCGCGGCGGCGTGCTTCAACGGGAGGAAGTGGCCCTTGAGATGGACCCGCATCACCGCGTCCCAGTCGTCCTCGGCGAGGTTGACCAGCATCCTGTCGCGCAGGAAGCCGGCGTTGTTCACCAGGGCGTCCAGGCGGCCGAAGGCGTCCAGGGCGGTGGCGACGAGGGAGGCGGCGCCGTCATCGGTGGCGATGTCGCCGGTGTGCGCGACGGCCCGGCCGCCGTGCGCGCGGATCTCCTCGACGACCTGTTGGGCGGGCCCGGCGGAGCCGCCCGCGCCGTCGGCCGCCACACCCAGGTCGTTGACGACGACGGCGGCGCCCTCAGCGGCGAGCGCGCGGGCGTGGGCGCGGCCCAGGCCGCGGCCGGCCCCGGTGACGGCGGCGACGCGTCCGGTGCAAATTCCGGTCATCTCATGGCTCCTTGGGGTGGTTGACGGTGGCGGCGTCGAGGAAGGCGGGGCGTTCCCCGCCGCCGTGGACGAGCAGGCTGGCGCCGCTGACGTAGCGGGCGCGACCGGAGGCGAGGAAGACGCAGGCGTCGCCGACCTCGGCGGGGTCGGCGAGCCGGCCGAGCGGCACGGTGGCCTCGACGGCGGCGACGCCGGCCTCGTCCCCGTAGTGGAGGGCGGCCAGTTCGGTGCGGACCATGCCGAGGACGACGGTGTTGACGCGGACGTGCGGGGCCCATTCGACGGCCATCGAGCGGGCGAGGTTGTCCAGGCCGGCCTTGGCGGCGCCGTAGGCGGCGGTGCCGGGTGAGGGGCGGGTGCCGCTGACGCTGCCGATCATGATCACCGAGCCGCCGTCCGGCTGTTCGCGCATCACCTCGTACGCGGCGAGCGAGGCGGTCAGGGGTGCGGTCAGGTTGAGTTCGACGACGCGGGCGTGGCGTTCCGCGGTGGTCTCGCCAAGCAGTCGGTAGGGGGTGCCGCCGGCGTTGTTGACCAGGCAGTCCAGGCGTCCGTGGTCGGCGGCGACGGTGCCGAAGAAGCCCCGGACGGCGTCGGGTTGGCGCAGGTCGAGGGGGTGGAAGCGGGCGGTGCGGCCGTCGGCTGCAAGGGGCGTCTGCGGTGGTCGGCGGGCGCAGACGACGACCTCGGCGCCGGCCCGGAGGAACGCGCGGGCGATGCCGGCGCCGACGCCCCTGGTGCCGCCGGTGACCACGGCGACGCGTCCGGTCAGATCGAGGTTCAGGGACAACTGGTACCTCCCGCGACGGGCGATCCGCTGCTAACTTCGCTACCTAACAAACGCTTGGTGGAAAGGTAGCTGATCTGCTCATGGGTGTCTCCACCTCCGCGCCCGACCGCGGCGTCGCGGTCGTCACCGTCGACTTCCCGCCGGTCAACGCCCTGCCCGTACAAGGCTGGTACGACCTCGCCGACGCGGTCCGGGCCGCCGGCCGCGACCCCGCCGTCCGCTGTGTGCTGCTCACCGCCGAGGGGCGCGGCTTCAACGCCGGCGTCGACATCAAGGAGCTGCAGCGGGACGCCGCGGCCGGCGGCCACGGGGCGCTGCTCGGCGCCAACGGCGGCTGCGCCGAGGCGTTCGCGGCGGTCTACGACTGCGCGGTACCGGTGGTCGCCGCCGTGCACGGCTTCTGCCTGGGCGGTGGCATCGGGCTGGTCGGCAACGCCGATGCGATCGTGGCGAGCGAGGACGCGACCTTCGGGCTGCCGGAGTTGGACCGGGGCGCGCTGGGCGCCGCCACCCACCTCGCCCGACTCGTCCCCCAACACCTCATGCGGGCGCTGTACTTCACCTCGCGGACCGTCACGGCACACGAACTCCACGCGCACGGCTCGGTGTGGAAAGTGGTGCCGGCAGCTGAACTGCGCGGCGCGGCCATGGAGTTGGCGCGGGAGATCGCGGGCAAGGACGGCTATCTGCTGCGGCTCGCGAAGGCCGCCCTCAACGGCATCGACCCGGTCGACGTCCGCCGCAGCTACCGCTTCGAGCAGGGCTTCACCTTCGAGGCCAACCTCAGCGGGGTCGCGGACCGGGTCCGCGACGCCTTCGGCGCATCCGGCAAGGAGGCACGCGCGTGACCGACAAGACCATGACCCCCGAGGACGTGGTGGCGCGCCTGCGCAGCGGCATGACCCTGGGCATCGGCGGCTGGGGCGCCCGCCGCAAGCCGATGGCGCTGGTGCGGGCGCTGCTGCGGTCCGACGTCACCGACCTGACCGTGGTCTCCTACGGCGGGCCGGACGTGGGACTGTTGGCGGCCGCGGGGAGGATCCGCACGCTGGTCACCGCGTTCGTCACCCTCGACTCGATACCCCTGGAGCCGCACTTCCGCGCGGCCCGTCAGCAGGGCGCGTTCGCGCTGCGGGAGCTCGACGAGGCGATGTTCATGTGGGGGCTGCACGCCGCCGCCAACCGACTGCCGTTCCTCCCCGTCCGGGCCGGCCTGGGCTCGGACGTGCTGCGGGTCAACCCCGAGCTGCGGACGGTCACTTCGCCGTACGAGGACGGCGAGACCTTCGTCGCCGCGCCCGCGCTGCGGATGGACGCGGCGCTGGTCCACGTCAACCGCGCCGACCGGCTCGGCAACGGCCAATACCTGGGCCCCGACCCGTACTTCGACGACCTGTTCTGCGAGGCGGCGGAGTGCGCCTATGTCTCCTGCGAGCGGGTGGTGGACGACTTCGGCGCCGCACCCCCGCAGACCCTGCTGCTCAAACGCCATGCCGTCACCGGCGTCGTGGAGACCCCGCACGGCGCGCACTTCACCTCCTGCGCGCCGGACTACGACCGCGACGAGGCGTATCTGAAGCTCTATGCGACCACGCCCTGGCCGGAGTTCGCCGCGCGCTTCCTGCACGGGGACGAGAAGGACTACCAGTCGGCCGTCCAGACCTGGCACGAGGAGCAGCGATGACCAGCCGCGCCGAATACGCCGTGCTCGCCTGCGCCGATGCCTGGCGTGACAACGGCGAGGTGCTCGCCAGCCCGATGGGCACCGTCCCGTCCATCGGGGCCCGGCTCGCCAGGCTCACCTTCTCCCCCGACCTGCTCCTCACCGACGGCGAGGCGCTGTTGGTCGGCCCGGACGGACGGGTCGAGGGCTGGCTGCCCTACCGCCAGCACCTGGCCCTGGCCACCGGCGGCAGGCGGCATGTGATGATGGGCGCCAGTCAGCTCGACCGGTTCGGCAACCAGAACATCTCCTGCATCGGTGACTGGGAACGCCCCACCCGACAGCTCCTCGGCGTCCGCGGAGCGCCCGTCAACACCCTGAACAACCCGACGAGTTACTGGGTTCCCCAGCACTCCCGGCGGGTCTTCGTCGAGCGGGTGGACATGGTCTGCGGGGTCGGCTACGACAGTGCGGCCGCCGCCGGGCCGTCCGCCACCCGCTACCACCGCATCCCGCGGGTGGTCAGCAACCTCGGCGTCTTCGACTTCGCCACCCCGGACCACTCGATGCGCCTGGCGTCGGTCCACCCCGGCGTCACCGTCGAGGAGGTGCTGGACGCCACCGGCTTCGAGCTGGCCCGCCCGGACGAGGTGCCGTACACCCGCGAACCGACCGCCGAGGAGCTGCGGTTGATCCGCGAGGTGATCGATCCACAGGGGCTGCGCGACCGCGAGGTGCCGGCGTGACCGCCGAGCCCACCGCGACGGCCGGGGACGCCGGGGGCGCCGGAAAGACGGAGGGCGCCGGTAAGACCGGGGCGGCTCCCGTCCTCGCCACCCCGCTGACCAAGCTGGTCGGAGTGCGGCACCCGCTCGTGCAGACCGGGATGGGGTGGGTGGCCGGCCCCCGGCTGGTCTCCGCCGCCGCCAACGCGGGCGCGCTGGGCATCCTCGCCTCGGCGACCATGACTCCCGGGCAACTGCGGTCGGCGATCCGGGAGGTGGCGTCCCGTACGGACCGGCCGTTCGGGGTCAACCTCCGGGCGGACGCGGGCGATGCGGCCGAGCGGGTGCGGATCGTCATCGACGAGGGCGTGCGCGTCGCCTCCTTCGCGCTGGCGCCGTCCCGGGAGCTGATCGCCCGCCTCAAGGACGCGGGGGTGGTGGTCATCCCGTCCATCGGCGCCCGGCGGCACGCCGAGAAGGTCGCGGCCTGGGGCGCCGACGCGGTGGTCGTCCAGGGCGGCGAGGGCGGCGGGCACACCGGGAGCGTCGCCACCACCGTGCTGCTCCCCCAGGTCGTGGACGCGGTCGACATCCCGGTGATCGCCGCGGGCGGGTTCTTCGACGGCCGCGGCCTGGTCGCCGCGCTCGCCTACGGTGCGGCCGGGATCGCCATGGGCACCCGCTTCCTGCTCACCTCGGACAGCACCGTGCCGCCGGCCGTCCAGGCACGCTATCTGGCGGCGGCGGTCAAGGACGTCACCGTCACCACCAAGGTCGACGGGCTGCCGCACCGGATGCTCCGCAGCGAACTGGTCGCGTCCCTGGAACGTTCCGGGCGCGCCGCCGCGCTGCTGACGGCGGTGCGGCACGCCGCGTCGTTCCGGAAGCTGTCCGGGCTGAGCTGGCCCCAACTGGTCCGCGACGGGCTGGCGATGAGGCGCGGCAAGGACCTGACCTGGAGTCAGGTGCTGTTGGCGGCCAATACCCCGATGCTGCTCAAGGCGTCGATGGTGGACGGCCGCACGGACCTCGGCGTGATGGCCTCCGGCCAGGTCGCCGGGGTGATCGAGGACCTTCCGTCGTGCGCCGAACTGGTCGACCGGATCATGACCGAGGCACACCGGACGCTGACGGACCTGCCTGGTTGCTGACTGGTCGTCAATCCCCCAGATATTCCGGACACATGTCACACCGAAGGCTCGGATCGCCGCGCTAACGATGCGCGCCGACCCGAGCCGAAGGCACCAATTACCTCACGTCTCGACTATTTTGACGTGGCATCACATCCGCTCAATGATCGTCACATTGGCCTGGCCGCCGCCCTCGCACATGGTCTGGAGGCCGAACCGCCCTCCGGTTCGCTCCAGTTCGTTGAGGAGCGTGGTCATCAGCCGGACGCCGGTCGCGCCCAGCGGGTGGCCGAGGGCGATGGCGCCGCCGTTGACGTTGACCCGATCCGGGTCGGCGCCGGTCTCCTTCAGCCAGGCCAACACCACCGGTGCGAACGCCTCGTTGATCTCGACCAGGTCGATGTCGTCGAGGGTCAGCCCGGTCTTCTTCAGCGCGTGCGCGGTGGCGGGGATCGGCGCGGAGAGCATCCGGATCGGGTCCTCGCCGCGGACCGAGAGGTGGTGGATGCGGGCCCGCGGGGTCAGGCCGTGCTCGGCCACCGCCCGCTCGGAGGCGAGCAGCACGACGGCGGCGCCGTCGGAGACCTGCGAGGAGACCGCGGCGGTCAGTCGGCCGCCCTCGACGACGGGGGCCAGCGAGGCCATCTTCTCCAGTGAGGTGTTCCGCCGGGGGCCCTCGTCGGCGGCGACGTCCCCGTAGGCGACGATCTCGCGGTCGAAACGGCCCTCGTCCTGGGCGTGGATGGCCCGTTGATGGGAGCGGAGCGCGAACTCCTCCATGTCCCGGCGGGAGATGCCCCACTTGGTGGCGATCAGTTCGGCGCCGTGGAACTGGTTGACGGGCTGATCGCCGTAGCGGGCCCGCCAGCCCTCGGAGCCGGCGAAGGGGCCCTGGGTGAGGCCGAGCGGCTCGGCGGCCTGGCGGCTGGCGAACGCGATCGGGACCTGCGACATGTTCTGCACCCCGCCGGCGACGACCAGGTCCTGGGTGCCGGAGAGCACTGCCTGTGCGGCGAAGTGCAGCGCCTGCTGCGAGGAGCCGCACTGCCGGTCGACGGTGACGCCGGGCACCTCCTCCGGCAGCCCGGCGGCCAGCCAACTGGTTCGGGCGATGTCCCCGGCCTGCGGCCCGACGGCGTCCAGGCAGCCGAAGACGACGTCCTCCACCGCGGCCGGATCGATCCCGGTGCGTGCGACCAGGGCGGTCAGCACATGCGCCCCGAGGTCGGCCGGGTGGACGGCGGACAGTCCGCCGCCCTTCTTCCCCACCGGGGTGCGGACCGCGTCGACGATGTACGCCTCGGACATGGTGAACTCCTTGGTCCTTGGTCAGATTCTGCGGAGGTGCCGGTCAGTTCCGCAAGGCGATGCCGTCCAGCACGATGGACAGGTACTGGCGGGCGATCTCCTCGGGGGCGTGCTGTGCGCCCGGCCGGTACCAGGAGGCGGCGACCCAGACGGTGTCGCGCACGAACCGGTACGTCAGCCGGGGGTCGAGGTCGGCGCGAAAGGCCCCGTCGGCCACCCCGCGCTCCAGGGCGTCGAGCCAGGCCCGGGCGAAGCGGCGGCGGGCGTCGGCGAGGTAGCCGAAGCGTGGGTGGCGGTCGGCGAGGTGCCTGGCCTCCTTCTGGTAGATCGCGACCGCGGCGCGGTGCCGGTCGATCTCCCGGAAGGACTCGGTGACCAGGGCCTCGATGGTCTCTCGGGGGCCGAGTTCGGCCGCCAGGACCGCGTCGTAACCGGACCAGAGCTCGTCCAGGAAGGCGGTGAGGATCTCGTCGACCATCGATTCCTTGGAATCGAAGTGGTAGTAGAGGCTGCCGGCGAGCATGCCCGCGGCATCGGCGATCTGACGGACGGTGGTCGCGTTGTAGCCCTGCGCCGCGAACGCCTCCGCGGCGGTGGCGAGGAGTTGGCCGCGGCGCTCCTCAGGCATGTTGGGAGCTGACCGAGACGGTCTCCCCGGTCATGTACGAGGCGTAGTCGCCGGCCAGGAAGACGATCACGTTGGCGACCTCCCAGGGCTCGGCGTAGCGGCCGAACGCCTCCCGCTCGGTCAGTTCGGCCAGCAGCTCGGGGGTGGTGACCTTCACCAGGTGCGGATGCATGGCCAGGCTGGGCGAGACCGCGTTGATCCGCACGCCGTACTCGGCGGCCTCCACCGCGGCGCAGCGGGTCAGCGCCATCACGCCGGCCTTGGCGGCGGCGTAGTGGGCCTGGCCGCGCTGGGCGCGCCAGCCCACCACGGAGGCGTTGTTGACGATCACGCCGCCCGCGCCGGTCGCCCTCATCCGGCGGAGCGCGGCCCGGGTGCAGCGGAAGGTGCCGTTGAGGGTGACGTCGAGGACCGTCGTCCACTGGTCGTCGGTCATCTCGACGAGGTCCGCGGTGCCGCCGAGTCCGGCGTTGTTGACCACGATGTCGAGCCGGCCGTGGCGCTCCTCGGCGAGCGCGTAGAGCGCCGTCACCTGCTCCTCGTCCGTCACGTCGCACGGCAGTCCGGCGACGCGGTCGGCGCCGAACTCCCCGGCCAGCGCGGCCGTGCTCTCGGCCAGCCGCCGGGCGTGCGCGTCCCCGATGACGATCCGGGCGCCCTCCTCCAGGAACCGGCGGGCGGTGGCCCCGCCGATGCCGGCCCCCGCGGCGGCGGTGATCACGGCCGTCCGCCCCTTGAGCAGCTCGTGACCGGGCACATACGACGGCGCTGTCATGGCTTCGCCTCCCTGGGCAGGCCGAGAACCCGCTCGGCGATGGTGTTCCGCTGGATCTCGTGGGGCCCGCGTCGCGGGTGTCGACGCGGGAGATGAGGAAGAGCCGCTGCCCGTCGTCGAGTTCGTAGCCGGCGGCGTCCAAGTGCCCTGCCCAGACCGTGAGTTCAGTGAACGCCCGATGTTCCCAGTCGGGCCCGCCGCGGCCGCGCAGCGCGGCGAACTCCCCGGTGAGGTTGGCCGCAGCCCGTCACGGATCTCGGTGCGGAAGCTCTCGACGGCGGCAGGGGCCTCGACGCTGCTCATGGCCGTACATTAATCTACCAAACACTTGTTAGGGAAGGAGTCGCCGATGACCGCCGGCGAAGAGACGCCCGTGGTGCGCTATGCCCGGCAAGGCCCGGTCGCCACCGTCACGATGAACCGCCCGGACTACCGCAACGCCCAGAATTCCGCGATGACTTACGCCCTCGACCGCGCCTTCTACCGCGCCGCGGACGACGACGCGGTCAAGGCCGTGGTGCTGGCCGGCGAGGGCCGGCACTTCTCCGCCGGCCATGACATCGGCAGCCCCGGGCGGGACGCCCACCTCCCCTTCGACCGCAGGGCCGGACTCTGGTGGGACCACTGTGACAAGGCCGGCGCGGAGAGCCGCTACGCCCGCGAGTCCGAGGTCTATCTCGGGATGTGCCGCCGCTGGCGGGAGCTGCCCAAGCCGGTGATCGCCTCGGTCCAAGGCGCCTGCGTGGCGGGCGGGTTGATGCTCGCCTGGATCTGCGACCTGATCGTCGCCGCCGACGACGCCTTCTTCGCCGACCCGGTCGTCCGGATGGGCATTCCCGGCGTGGAGTACTTCGCCCACCCGTGGGTGATGCCCCCGCGGATCGCCAAGGAGTTCCTCTACACCGGCGACCGGATGCCCGCGCAACGGGCGTACGAACTGGGCATGGTCAACCGCGTCGTCCCGCGCGCCGAACTGGCCGCTCGTACGCGGGAGTTGGCGGAGCGCATAGCCGAGATGCCGCGGATGGGCCTGGCGCTGACCAAGCGCGCGGTCAACCAGGCCGAGGACCTCCAGGGCCTGCACCCCGGCCTGGACTCGGTCTTCGGGCTGCACCACCTCGCACACGCCCACAACGCCGAGACCGCCCGGGACTCGCTCGGCGGGATGGACATCGCGAGGATGAAGGAGGCCGGTTCCTGATGGACCTGGACGCAAGCGACGCCGACGCCGCGTTCCGGGCCGAGGCCCGTGCCTGGCTCGCCGCACACGTCCCCGCGACGCCGCTGCCGTCCCTGGAGACCCGCGAGGGCTTCGCCGCCCACCGCGCCTGGGAGGCCCAACTCGCCGCCGACCACTGGTCGGTGGTCTCCTGGCCGGCCCGGTACGGCGGCCGGGACGCCACCCTCTTCCAGTGGCTGATCTTCGAGGAGGAGTACTACGCCGCGGGCGCCCCCGGCCGGGTCAGCCAGAACGGCATCAGCCTGCTCGCGCCCACCCTCTTCGAGCACGGCACCCCGGAGCAACGCACCCGCGTCCTCGGGCCGATGGCCACCGGCGAGGTCATCTGGGCCCAGGCATGGTCCGAGCCCGAGGCCGGCTCGGACCTGGCCGCCCTGCGGTCCGCCGCCGTCCGCACCGACGGCGGCTGGCTGCTGCGCGGCCAGAAGACCTGGTCGTCCCGGGCCGCCTTCGCCGACCGCGCGTTCGGCCTGTTCCGCAGCGAACCGGGCGCCCCGCGCCCGCACCAGGGCCTGACGTATCTGATGTTCCCGCTGGACGCACCCGGGGTGACGGTGCGTCCGATCGGCCGACTGGACGGCAAACCGGCCTTCGCCGAGCTCTTCCTCGACGACGTCTTCGTCCCGGACGCGGACGTCATCGGCGAGCCGGGCCAGGGCTGGCGGGTGGCGATGAGCACCGCCGGCAACGAGCGCGGGCTGACCCTGCGCAGCCCCGGCCGCTTCACCGCGGCCGCCGACCGGCTCACCGCGCTGTGGCGGGAGACCGCCGACCCCGCCGACACCGCGCTGCGCGACCGGGTCGCCGACGCGGTGATCGGCGCCCGCGCCTATCAGCTCTTCACCTACGCCAACGCCTCCCGCATCGCCGCCGGAGGCACCCTCGGCGCGGAGTCCAGTCTCAACAAGGTCTTCTGGTCGGAGCTGGACATCGCCCTCCACGAGACCGCGTTGGACCTGCTCGGCCCGTACGGCGCGCTCGCCGACGACGCCGACGACGCGCCCGCGCACGGCAGTTGGGCCGAGGGCTACACGTTTTCCCTGGCCGGGCCGATCTACGCCGGCACCAACGAGATCCAGCGCAACATCATCGCCGAGCGGCTGCTCGGCCTGCCGAAGGAGACCAGGGCATGAGCGCGATCCTGCGCGCACCCAGGGGCGCGGCGTCCCGGGGCAGGACGTCCCGAGACGGGGCGTCCCCGGGCGTGGCGCCCTGGGATGGGCTCGTGGGAGGGCGCCGCCGATGCGCTTCCTACTGACCGACGAGCAACGGGAGTTCGCCCGCACGCTGGACTCCCTGCTGGGGGCGGCCGGCACCCCGGCCGCCGTCCGCGCCTGGGCCGTCGGCGAGCACAAGCCCGGCCGCGACCTGTGGGCCCGGCTCGCACAGACCGGGGTGTTCGCCCTCGCGGTTCCGGAGGAGCACGGCGGTATGGGGCCGTTGCCCCTCGAACTCGCCGTCGCCTTCATCGAGTTGGGACGGCACGCGGTCCCCGGCCCGCTGGTGGAGACCGTCGCGGCGGCGGCCTTTCTGCATCGGTTGGGCGACGGCGCCGCGGCCGGTGACTGGCTGCCGCGGATCGCGGTCGGGGACGCGGCCGTCGGGCTGTGCGCGGACGGCGAGCCGTTTGCGTTGGACGCGGATGCGGTTGACACCGTGCTGGTTGTCCGGGGCGATACGGTGTGCCGGACCGAGGCCCACGGGCCGGTGCAGCCCGGTCTCGATCCGGCCCGGCGGGTTGCGCGCCCGCTGGGCGGCACGGTGCTCGCCCGGGGGCCCGAGGTCGTTGCGGCCGCCTCCTACGCCACCGATGTTGCGCGGCTGCTTACCGCCGCCCAGGCGGTCGGGGTGGGGCGGGAGCTGCTGGCCCGAACCGTTGAATACGTGCGCCAGCGCAGCCAGTTCGGCCGGCCGATCGGGTCCTTCCAGGCGGTCAAGCACAGGCTGGCGGATGCGTTGGTGGGGGTGGAGTTCGCCGAGCCGTTGGTTTATGCGGGGGCGTTGGGGTTGGCCACCGGTGCGGCGCCTGCCGAGGGCGGTCAACTCTCCGCCGGGGCGGAGGTGGCGGCAGCCAAGGTGGCGGCCGGTGAGGCCGGTTATGCCGCGGCGCGGACCGCCCTCCAGTTGCACGGCGCGGTGGGCTACACCAACGAGCCGGATCTCTCGCTGTGGATGCGCAAGGCGCGGCCGTTGCGGGATGCGTGGGGTGGGCCCGGGGAGTGTCGGGCGCGGGTGTTGGCCGGATAGGAGGAAGAGCAAGCCCTGGGCGCCACCCACGCAAACGCCAACAAAAATTGACGCGTCATCACATCACCAAAACGCCCGCCCCCACCTACCGCAATCCCACTCCCCCCACGGGAGGGGACGGGCACCCAACACCCCCTGCGCCGCAGGCGCAAACCGCAACCCCCACGGCGGGAAAGCCGACAACGCGGGGCGCAGCGAGCCGCGCCTACGGGCGCCTGCGCCCCTCCTCGTCGGTGCCATCCGCGGCCGCCAACTCATCGAGGTCGGCCAACATCGCATCGGCCAGATCGCGTTCGGAGGCGTAGAAGCGTTCGGACCACTTCAGGACGAGCGCGGGGCAGGCCCATGCCGCGTCGGCGCGGGCGCCCTCGGCGTCGGCCTCGGCGCGCCGCCGCATCGTCTCGGCGTACTCGCGGTGCCGGCCCAGCACATCGCGCATCTGGTCGGCCTCCAACAGGTGCCCCAGCCACAGCCGCAGCATCACCCCGTGCTTGAGGACCGGCGGTTCCACCGGGGCCTCGCGCGCCCACCGCCGGACCGCCGCCATGCCGTCGTCGGTGATGACGTAGACCCGCTTGTCGCGGTTGCCGGTCTCCTGGGCGACCATCCGGGAGCTGACGTAGCCCACCTTCTCCAGGCGCTTGAGCTCGCCGTAGATCTGACTGAACGACGGGCTCCAGTAGAAGGAGCGCAGCGACCGGTCCGACCACTTCTTGAGGTCGTAGCCGGACAACTCCTCGCCGAACGAGAGGAGTCCGAGCACCGCCCAACTGGTCGCCGGCAGCGCCGGGCGCTCCATGTCGTCCCCTGCCCCGCGCGCCTTCTTCTCCGTCACGCTCCGCAGTCTACGGCCTCGCGGGCCGGGCCTGACGGGGCATCACTCGGCCCCCTTCCCTCTCCCTCCTATGCCTGCTAGACATATTTCGATTAGGGATACTCCGCTCTACTCCGCTCCCCCTCACCCCTCCAGAACGAGGAGGCAGTTCCGTGAAGTTCTCGATGATCTTCGAGGCGCAGCTGGCCGATCCCACGCCCGAACGGGAGCGCCGCATCCTCCACGACTGCGTCGAACAGGCCGTCTACGCCGAGGAGATGGGCTTCGACCGCGTCTGGGCGGTGGAGCACCACTCGCTCGCCCAGTACGCGCACATGAGCGCCTCGGAGATCTTCCTGACCTGGGTCGCCGCCCGGACGTCCCGGATCCGGATCGGTCACGGCGTGGTCACCATGCCGTTCGGCTACCAACACCCGGTCCGGGTCGCCGAGCGGGCCGCGATGCTCGACGTGCTCTCCGGCGGCCGGGTGGACCTCGGCGCCGGACGGGGCGCCACCAAGCAGGAGATGGCGATGTTCGGGGTGCGCCCCGAGGACACCTACCCGCAGCTGGAGGAGGCGCTGCGGATCGTCAGCAACGCCTGGCGGAACGACACCTTCGAGTGGCACGGCTCCCTCGACATCGGCCCCGGCGCGGTCCTCCCCCGGCCCGTACAGGCCCCGCACCCACCGCTGTTCATGGCGTGCAGCAAGCACGACACCCTCAAGCTCGCCGCCGAACTGGGCATCGGCGCCCTGGTGTTGGGGTTCGCCGGCGCCGACGACATCCGCACCATGCGCAGGGTCTACGACGAGGCGATCGCCACCCGCACCGGCGAGCGCTTCGTCTCCGACGCGGCCAACGACCAATTCTCCGCGCTCTGCCCGACCGTGGTGTTGGACGACGGCGCCGCCGCGCACCGCATCGGCACCCGCGGCCAGCGGTTCTTCGCCGAGGCGATCGCCCACTGGTACGGCAACGGCCCGGTGCCCACCGTCCACGACGAGCACGACGACCACGTGGCGGCGCTGGCGCAGGAACGCGAGGAGTTGGTCGCCAAGCTGCACGAGGCCGACATCCCGGCCCGGCCCGTCGACACCGGCACCTACAACGCCCGGCACGCCTACGGCACCGCCGAGGACGCCCTCGCCTACGTCGAGCAGTTGCGGGAGATCGGGGTGGACGAGGTGATGTGTCTGATCCAGATGGGCACCGTGCCGCAGGAGGTGTGCCTGGAGACCATCCGGCACTGGGGCGAGAGCGTCATCCCGCGCTTCCGGGCCCGTCAGGCGCGGGCATGACGGGCGACGGGGTGCGGCTGGACGGCAGGGTCGCGGTCCTCACCGGTGCCGGGCGGGGGCAGGGCGCGGCCGAGGCCCGGCTGTTCGTGGCGTCGGGCGCCCGGGTGGTGCTCGGCGACGTCCGCGAGGAGGAGGGGCGGGCGCTGACCGCCGAACTCGGCGACGCGGCCCGCTTCGTACGGCACGACGTCACCGAGGCGGACGGCTGGCGGGCGGTGGTGGAGACCGCGGTCGCGGCCTTCGGTCGGCTGGATGTCCTGGTGAACAACGCCGCGCTGTGGCACACCGCGCCGGTCGACCGGGAGACCGAGGAGAACTTCGACCGCCTGCTGCGGGTCAATCTGCTCGGCCCGTTCCTGGGCATCCGGGCGGTCGTCCCCGCGCTGCGGGAGGCCGGTGGCGGCTCGATCGTCAACGTCTCCTCGACCGCCGGCCTCCGCGGCATCCCGGGCCACTCGGCATACGGGGCAAGCAAGTTCGGGCTGCGCGGGCTGACCAGGTCCGCCGCGCTGGACCTGGCGGCGGACCGGATCCGGGTCAACTCGGTCCACCCGGGCGTGATCGACACCCCGATGGTGGCGGACGTGCTGGGCCCGGCCCCCGGTGAACAGGAGTGGCCGCGGGTGCCGTTGCGTCGCGTCGGCCGCCCGGAGGAGGTGGCCGAGTTGGTCCGCTTCCTGGCGTCCGACGCGTCCGGGTACATCACCGGCGCGGAGTTCGCGGTGGACGGGGGGCTGACCACCCGATGACCGGCACCCCGCACCGTCCCGCGGCCGGCGGCCGCGATCCGCTCGGCCCGTTGGCCCGTCGGATCGTGGACGCGATGACCGCGGGCTTCCCGGACCCGGCGCGCGGCCCGTTGGACGCCGCGGCGCTGCGCCGCGCCTCCCGGGCCGACCCGCCCGAGGCGGAGAGCGACGGGGCGACCTCGGTCGACCGCACCGTCCCCGGGCCGCCCGACGCCCCCGCCCTCCCGGTGCGGATCTACCGGCCAAACGCCCCCGCCGCCGGCCCCCGCCCGTTGGTGGTCTTCTGCCACGGTGGCGGCTGGGTGCTCTGCGACCTGGACACCCACGACGGGCTCTGCCGCCAACTCGCCCGTCGCGCCGGCGCGGTGGTGGTCTCGGTGGAGTACCGCCGGGCCCCGGAGGACCGCTTCCCGGCCGCCGCCGAGGACGCCTACGCGGCGACCCGGTGGGCGGTCGGGCACGCCGCCGAACTGGGCTGCGACGCGGCCCGGGTGGCGATCGCGGGCGACTCCAGCGGCGGCAATCTGGCCGCCGCGGTCGCCTTGATGGCCCGGGACCGCACCGGACCGCCGCTCGCCGCCCAGGTGCTGCTCTACCCGGCGCTCGACCACCGGCTGGCCGGCCGCTCGGCCGCCGACTACGCCACCGGCTTCTTCCACACCACGGCCCATATGCGCTGGTACTGGGAGCAGTACCTGGGCCCGGACGGCGACCCGACGCACCCCTACGCCGCCCCCGGCCGGGCCGCGGACCTGGCCGGTCTGCCGCCCGCGCTGCTGGTGCTGCCCGAGTGCGATCCGTTGCGGGACGAGGGGCGCGCCTACGGGCGGGCGCTGCGCCGTGCCGGCGTCCCGGCGCGGGTGGACGAATACCCGGGCGCCTTCCACGGGTTCCTCGGCGCGGCCGGTGTGCTGCCGACCGTGGACGACGCGCTGGACGCCGTAGCGCAGTGGCTCGTCGGCACCCTGAGTGACGGCGACGTGACGAGCCGGTGAGGGCCGGGTGGCGAGGATGGTGACAGTATGCGGGGGAGCCGTGGCGGCCCGTTGATGCGGTGCGCCACCGCACGTCGAGTGCCAGACTTGAAGCACCGCGCCCGGCTCCCGGCCGGAGCCCATGTGACCGAGGGGAACGACATGACCTGGGCATCTTGGACCACGGTGGGTATCCACGCCCGCCCCGGCGCGGTGCAGACCGAGGAGGTCGGCCCGATGCAGGGCGATCTGACCATCCACACCACGTGGTCGGAGGACGAGGCGCACGTCGCCGTCCAGTACACCGGGTCCTCGGACTGGTACACCATGGTCGGCAGCCCCGTGCCCTGCCACTCCGAGGAGGACAGTCGGGCCTTCCACCAGGCCGTCGTCGAGGCGGTCCGCGGCGGCGAGAAGGCCCACGCGTCACTGGAGGAGCTCTTCCGCACCGGCTAGTGCTGTGACCGGAAACGATCACCGGGTTGGTGTCGACCGACCTCGCCTCCGGTGGGATCAGGGGACGTAGATAGGGTGGGCTGGTGTTCT
>NZ_JBHVJX010000067.1:0-22060 GCF_042798755.1 Streptomyces sp. NPDC057743 | reverse complement strand
GGGGTGGGGGTGCCAGACGTAAAGCGAAGCAGTCTGGCACCCCCACCCCGCAGGACCGTCACCGCACCCCAAAAGCCCCGCGCAGCGGACAAGACCACTCGACCCGCCCCGCGCCGCAGGCGCGATCGGCACCCCGCACGGCGGGAAAGCCAACCACGTGGGAAGCCAGGCCAAGCGCAGCGGACCGGCGGGAAAGCCAACTACGTGGGCCGGAGCGCCTCAAAGAGCAGGTGCGACCACTGCGTGACCACCCGCCCCCGCCGCCCCGAATCGTCCGTGAGGAGATTCGCCAGGCCCAGCCCACGGGCCATGTCGAGGAGGCCCTGGACCGTCTCGCGGACGCCGGGGACGGACTCGTCGGCGTCCAGGAGGGCCACCGCCGTGCGGTGCGCCTCGCGGCCGACGCGGGCCTCCAACGCGGTGACGCGCTCGCGGAGTTGGGGCTCGTCGGAGGCCGCCACCCAGAGGTGGAGCGCGGCGCGGAAGAGGGGGCCGGTGTAGAGGCCGACGAGTTCCTCGACGATGCGCGAGGTACGGGCCGGCGACCCGGCCGGAGGCAATTCGTGGGCCAGCGCCGCCTTCAGCGCGCTCTGCCGCTTCTCGGCGACGTGCTCGACGGCCGCGGTGAACAGGTCCTCGCGGGTGCGGAAGTGGTGCTGGGCGGCGCCCCGGGAGACGCCGGCCCGTTCGGCGACGACCGAGACCGTGCTGCCGGTCCAGCCGCGCTCGGCGAGGCAGGCGACGGCGGCCTCCAGCAGCCTGAGCCGGGTGGCGCGGCTGCGCTCCTGCTGGGGCTCCTTGGTGCCCCGGGCGGGGGTCAGCGCGCCCATGCCGGGGCCCGTCGTTCCAGGAAGGCGGTCATGCCCTCGCGGGCCTCCGCGGAGCCGAAGAGCCGCGCGGACTGTTCGGCGAGCGCGTCGGTGTCGCGGTCGAAGGCGGCCAGGACCTGGGCCGTCACCAGCTTCTTGGACTCGGCCAGCCCCTGGGGGGAGCCCTTGCGCAACCCGTCCAGGAGGGGCGCCAGTTCGGCGTCGACGTCGTCGGCGGCCAGGGTGACCAGGCCGATCCGGGCCGCCTCGGTGGGGCCGAACTTCTCGCCGGTGAGGTAGTAGCGGGCGGCGGCCCGGGCGTCCATACGGGGCAGCAGGGGGAGCGAGATGACCGCCGGGGCGAGGCCGAGCCGCGCCTCGGTGAAGGCGAAGGTGGTCTCGGGGCCGGCGACGGAGAGGTCGCAGGCGCCCAGCAGGCCGAGGCCGCCGGCGCGGGCGTGGCCGGTGACCCGGGCGACGACCGGTTTGGGCAGTTCCACCAGGGTGCGGAGCAGGCCGGCGAGCGCGCGGGGGCCGTCCTGGGCTGCGCCGGCGGTGGCCTCGGAGAGGTCCGCGCCGGCGCAGAAGGTGGTGCCGGCGTGGGTGAGCACCACGGCCCGGACGGCGTCGTCGGCGGCCGCGTCCGCGAGGGCCCGGTGCAGCTCGGCGACGAGGCGGGTGGAGAGGGCGTTGCGGTTGTGGGGGGAGTTGAGTGTGAGGGTGGTGATTCCGCGCTCGTGGGCGCGCTCCACGTCCGTCATCGGGGCGTCGAACTCCTTTCCCTGGCGCGCAGTTCGCGCCGGAGGATCTTTCCGGTGGTGGCGCGCGGGACGCTGTCCAGGAACTCCACCCGGCGCACCTTCTTGTAGGGGGCGACCCGGCCTGCAACGTAGGCGATGACCTCGTCGGCGGTGAGGGCGGCCCCCTGTTGGCGTACCACGAACGCCTTCGGCACCTCGTTGCCGTCCTCGTCCAGGACGCCGATGACGGCCGCGTCGGCGACGGCCTCGTGGGCGAGCAGCAGCGCCTCCAGGTCGGCGGGGGCGACCTGGTAGCCCTTGTACTTGATCAACTCCTTGACGCGGTCAACGACATGGAGCCAGCCGTCGGCGTCGATCCGGCCGATGTCGCCGGTGTGCAGCCAGCCGTCGGCGTCGATCATCGCGTCGGTCTCGGCGGGGCGCCCCAAGTAGCCCTTCATCACCTGCGGTCCGCGGATGAGGATCTCGCCGCTCTCGTCCGGGCCGAGGTCCCGGCCGGTCTCCAGGGAGACGATGCGCGCTTCCGTACTGGGCAGGAGGGTGCCCACCGTGCCCGGTGGCGGGGCGGGGGCGTCGGGCGGTACGACGTGGGTGCCCGGGGAGAGTTCGGTCATCCCGTACGCCTGGAGGACGGTGGGCAGGCCCAGCCGGCGGGCGCAGGCGGCGGCGAGGTCGGCGTCCAACGGGGCGGCGGCGCACACCAGGCGCTTGAGGGAGGTCAGGTCGAACGCGTCGACCAGCGGGTGCTTGGCGAGCGCCAGGACGATCGGGGGCGCGGCGTAGACGTCGGTGATGCGGTGTTCCTGGATGGCGGTCAGGAACTGGCCGAGGTCGAAGCGGGGCAGCACGACGACGGTGGCGCCGTTGCGGAGGGGGGCGTTCATCAGGGCGGTGAGGCCGTAGATGTGGAAGAAGGGGAGTGTGGCGAGGATGCGGTCCTCGGGGCCGTTGGCCATCAGCGGCGCCAGTTGGGCGAGGTTGGTGGCGATGTTCCGGTGGGTGAGCATCACGCCCTTGGGGGTGCCGGTGGTGCCGGAGGAATACGGGAGCGCGGCGAGGTCGGTGGTCGGGTCGATGGCCGGGTCGGGCTCCGGGTCGTCGCCGTCGAGCAGGTCGAGGACGGAGCGGTGGCCGTCGGCGCGGTCGCAGACGAGGATCTCGGCGATGGTGCCGGCCAGTTGGGCGGCGCCGCGGGCGGAGTCCAGCAGGGCTGCCACGGTGACGATCCGCGTCGCCCCGGAGTCCTTCAGCTGGCGGGCGAACTCGGCCTCGGTGGCGAGCGGGTGGACGGTGGTGACCGCCGCGCCACAGCGGGAGGCGGCGTAGAACACCACGGGGAAGGCGAGGGAGTTGGGGCTGTGCAGGGCCAGCACGTCGCCCTTGCGGAGCCCCGAGGCGGCGAGCGCGGCGGCCAGCCGGCGGCTGTGCCGGTCGAGCCGGGCGTAGTCGAGGGTGGCGCCGGTGAGGGCGTCGACGAGGGCGGGACGGGTGCCGTGGGCGGCCGCGCGCCCGAGGACGGCCTCGTGGATCGGTAACTCCACGGGGGCGACGTCGGGGTGGGCGCTGCGGAAGACGTGCGGGCGGTGGGGCGTCGGGGGCGCCATGGGGTCCTTTCCCTGGGGCTGCGGGGGTGCGGCGGGGCCGCAGGGACCTTCCTTCCCCTGGGGCGGGCGGTGGTACGCCGCCCCGTTGGCGCCGGGGCCGGCGTCCCACGGCCCGTTTCCTCAGTACGACTTGGGCAGCCCCAGGGACTGGTGCGAGACGTAGTTGAGGATCATCTCCCGGCTGACCGGCGCGATCCGCGCCACCCGGGCGGCGGTGATCAGGGACGCCAGCCCGTATTCCCGGGTGAGGCCGTTGCCGCCCAGGGTGTGCACGGCCTGGTCGACGGTGTGGACGGCGGCCTCGGCCGCGGCGTACTTGGCCATGTTGGCGGCCTCGCCGGCGGCCACGTCGTCGCCGGCGTCGTAGAGCAGCGCCGCCTTGCGCATCATCAGCGCGGCCAGCTCCAGTTCGATGTGGCACTGGGCGAGCGGGTGGGCGAGGGCCTGGTGGGCGCCTATCGGCTCCTTCCACACCTGGCGGGTGCGGGCGTAGTCGACGGCCCTGGCGAGCGCGTAGCGGCCCATGCCGAGGGCGAACGCGGCGGTCATGACGCGCTCGGGGTTGAGGCCGGCGAAGAGCTGCAGCAGCCCGGCGTCCTCGTCGCCCACCAGGGCCTCGGCGGGCAGCCGCACATCGTCCAGGGTCAGCTCGAACTGCTTCTCCGGGGCGGCCAGTTCCATCGGGACCGGGCTGCGGCCGAAGCCGGGCGTCTCGCGCGGGACGATGAACAGGCAGGGCTTGAGGCCCGGTGCGGCCCCGCCGGTCGATGCTGTCTCGGTGCGGCCGACGATCAGGGTCGCCTCGGCGATGTCGACGCCGGAGACGAAGATCTTCCGCCCGTTGAGCACCCAGTCCCCGCCGTCCCTACGGGCGGTGGTGGTGATCCGGTGGGAGTTGGAGCCGGCGTCCGGCTCGGTGATGCCGAAGGCCATCTTGCGGCTGCCGTCGGCCAGCCCCGGCAGCCAGCTGCGCTTCTGCTCCTCGGTGCCGAAGCGGGCGATGACCGTGCCGCAGATCGCCGGCGAGACCACCAGCATCAGCAGCGGACAGCCAGCCGCGCCCAACTCCTCCAACACCAGCGCGAGTTCGGTTATTCCGGCGCCCCCGCCGCCGTACTCCTCCGGGAGGTTGACGCCGAGGTAGCCGGCCTTGGCGGCCTCCCGCCACAGCTCGTCGGTGTGCCCGCCGTCGGCGACGACGGCCGAGAAGTACTCCCGGCCGTAGCGCTTGCCGAGCGCGGCGACGGCGGCGCGCAGGGCGCGGTGTTCCTCGGACTCGATCACGGGGTTGCTCAGGGCGTTGCTCATGACGGCTCCTGGGGCGGTGAGTTAAGTGCCTACGGGTAACGGGGCCGCGGCGCGGTCCCGTTGGGCGCGCCGTTCAGTCGGTGACGACGGCGAGCAGCGTGCCCACCTCGACCTGTTGGCCCGTGCGGGCGGGGAGGGCGGTCAGCGTGCCGGCCGCCGGTGCGGTGATCTTGTGCTCCATCTTCATGGCCTCCAGCCACAGCAGCACCTGGCCGGCCGTGACGTGGTCGCCCTCGGCCAGCCCGTCCGCGATCCGGACGACCGTGCCCGGCATCGGGGCCAGCAGCGAACCGGGCTCCCTACGGGTGGAGGGGTCCGGGAACCGGGGCAGCGCGGTCAACGCCCGCGCGCCCAGGGCCGAATCGACGTACACCCGGTCTCCGTACCGGGCCACCGCGAACGTCCGTCGCACCCCGTCGACCTCCAGCACCACCTCGTCCGCGGCCAGGCCGAGCAGTCGGACGCCGGGGAAGCCCTCGGCGGCGAGCCCGTCGCGCCCGAGACGGTAGCGGACCTCGTGGACGGCCTCCCCGTGGGCGTAGCGCTTGGTCTGCGGGCCAGCGGGGACGTTGCGGAAGCCGCCGAAACGGGAGCGGCCGTGCGCGTCGGCGAGCGCGGCGGCCAGCGCGCAGAGCGCGTCGCCGGCGGTCTCCGGGGCGGTCAGGGCGCCGAGGTTGCGGTCGTAGAACCCGGTGTCCAGGCGGCCGGCGGCGAATTCGGGGTGCCGCAGCGAGCGGACGAGGAGGTCCCGGTTGGTGACCGGGCCGTGGAGCGTGGCCCGTTCCAGGGCGCCGGCCAGCTTGCGGACCGCCTCGGCGCGGGTGGGCGCCCAGGCGATGACCTTGGCCAGCATCGGGTCGTAGTGGACGCTGACCCGATCGCCGTCCCGTATGCCGGAGTCCAGCCGGACGCCGCCCGGTACCTCGATCCGGTGCACGGTGCCGGTCCCTGGCTGCCAGTCGGCCGCCGGGTCCTCCGCGTAGAGCCGGGCCTCGACGGCGTGGCCGCGCGGCTCGGGCAGCGCGTCCGGCAGCGGTCGGCCCTCGGCGACGGCCAGTTGGAGGGCCACCAGGTCGAGCCGGTAGATCTCCTCGGTGACCGGGTGCTCGACCTGGAGCCGGGTGTTCATCTCCAGGAAGTACGCCCGGCCGTCGCCGGACACCAGGAACTCGACGGTGCCCGCGCCCCGGTAGTCGATGGCCCGCGCGGCCTGCGCGGCGGCCCGGTGCAGGGCG
Organism: Streptomyces sp. NPDC057743; assembly: GCF_042798755.1. NCBI lineage: Bacteria > Bacillati > Actinomycetota > Actinomycetes > Kitasatosporales > Streptomycetaceae > Streptomyces > Streptomyces sp. NPDC057743. Next base: position 16,343 of record NZ_JBHVJX010000067.1, on the reverse strand, counting down.
TCCCGCAGCGCGTCGGGCAATCCGGGGGCCGGGGCCTCCTCGATGACCTTCTGGTGCCGGCGCTGGAGCGAGCAGTCCCGGGTGCCCAGCGTCCAGACCGTGCCGTGCGCGTCGGCGAGCACCTGCACCTCGACATGGCGCCCGCCCTCCACATACGGCTCGACGAAGACCTCACCGTCCCCGAACGCGGCCGCCGCCTCCGCCCGTGCGGATGCCAACTCACTTTCCAAAGCGTCCAGTTCACGCACGATCCGCATGCCCCGCCCGCCTCCACCGGCCGCCGCCTTCACCAGCAGCGGCAGGTCCCCCGCACCGGCCGCGGCCGGATCGACCGGCGCCAGCAGCGGCACCCCCGCCGCCGCCATCAGCTCCTTCGCCCGGGTCTTGGACGCCATCGCCGCGATCGCGGCCGGCGGCGGCCCGACCCACACCAGCCCCGCGTCCGCCACCGCCGCGGCGAACTCATGGCTCTCGGAGAGAAACCCGTACCCCGGGTGGACCGCGTCCGCCCCGGCCGCCAGCGCCGCCTTGACGAGCAACTCGCCACGCAGATAGGTCTCCCCGGCCGCCTCGCCCGGCAGCCGGACCGCGACGTCCGCCTCCCGCACATGCGCGGCGCCGGCGTCCGCGTCGGAGTACACCGCGACGGTGGCGATGCCCAGTTCGCGGCAGGTGCGAAAGATCCGCCGGGCGATCTCCCCGCGGTTGGCGACGAGCACCGAACGGATCTCACCGGTATCGGTCATGGTCACGGGAACCTCACATCCGGAAGACGCCGAAGCCGCCCCGCGCGCCCTCGACCGGCGCGGTGTGGACGGCGGACAGGCACAGGCCGAGGACGGTGCGGGTGTCGCGCGGGTCGATGACGCCGTCGTCGTACAGCCGCCCGGACAGGAACATCGGCAGCGACTCGGACTCGATCTGCTGCTCCACCATGGCGCGCAGCCCCGCGTCCGCCTCCTCGTCGTAGGGCTGCCCCTTCGCCGCGGCCGAGGCGCGCGCCACGATGGAGAGCACCCCGGCGAGCTGCTGCGGCCCCATCACCGCGGACTTGGCGCTCGGCCAGGCGAACAGGAACCGCGGGTCGTAGGCGCGCCCGCACATCCCGTAGTGCCCGGCCCCGTACGAGGCGCCCATCAGGACGGACAGGTGCGGTACCCGCGAGTTCGACACCGCGTTGATCATCATCGCGCCGTGCTTGATGATGCCGCCCTGCTCGTACTCCTTGCCGACCATGTAGCCGGTGGTGTTGTGCAGGAAGACCAGCGGAACGTCCCGCTGGTTGGCCAACTGGATGAACTGCGCGGCTTTTTGGGACTCCGCGCTGAACAGCACCCCCTGCGCGTTGGCCAGGATCCCCACCGGATAGCCGTGCAGCTGCGCCCACCCGGTCACCAGGCTCGCCCCGTACAGCGGCTTGAACTCGTCGAAGTCCGACCCGTCGACGATCCGCGCGATCACCTCCCGCGGGTCGAACGGCGCCTTGAGGTCGCCGGGCACGATCCCCAGCAGCTCCTCCTCGTCGTACTTCGGCGGCTCGACGGGCCCCGGATCGGCGTGCGCATTGCGCCAGTTGAGCCGCGCCACCACCCGCCGCGCCTGCCGCAGCGCATCGGGCTCGTCGAGGGCGAAGTAGTCCGCCAGCCCCGAGGTCCTGGCGTGCATCTCGGCCCCGCCCAGCGATTCGTCGTCGCTCTCCTCGCCGGTCGCCATCTTCACCAGCGGCGGCCCGCCGAGGAAGACCTTGGCCCGCTCCTTCACCATGATCACGTGGTCCGACATCCCGGGCACGTACGCGCCCCCGGCCGTCGAGTTCCCAAAGACCACCGCCACCGTCGGAATCCCGGCCGCGGACAGCCGCGTCAGGTCCTTGAACAGCGCCCCACCCGGGATGAAGATCTCCTTCTGACTGGGCAGATCAGCCCCACCCGACTCCACCAGGCTGACCACCGGCAACCGGTTGGCGAACGCGATCTCATTGGCCCGCAGCGCCTTCTTCAGCGTCCACGGATTGCTCGCCCCGCCGCGCACCGTCGGATCGTTGGCGGTGATCAGGCACTCCACGCCCTCGATCACCCCGATACCGGTGACCAGCGACGCACCCACCGCGTAGTCGCTGCCCCACCCCGCCAGCGGCGACAGCTCCAGGAACGGCGTGTCCGGATCCACCACCAGCTCGATCCGCTCCCGGGCCAGCAACTTGCCCCGCCCGCGGTGCCGTTCGACGTACTTCTCCCCGCCACCCGCCAGCGCCTTGGCGTGCTCCCCCGCCACCTCCGCCAGCTTCTTACGCATCGCCGCCCGCCGCTCGCCGTACTCGACGCCGGCGGTGTCCAACGCGCTCCTCAGCACCGTCACAGCAACACCTCCGGTATCTCCACATGGCGGGAGCGCAGCCACTCCCCCAGCGCCTTGGCCTGCGGGTCGAACCGCGCCTGCGAGGCGACCCCCTCCCCCAACAACCCCTCGACGGTGAAGTTCACCGCCCACAGATTCGGCAACACCTCGCGCCGCACCGCCAACCCGGCGACCTCCGGCAGCAGTTGGCGCACTCTCTCGACGGTCAACTCATGCGCCAACCACCGCCACGCGTCCTCCGTCCGGACCCACACCCCGACGTTCGCCGCCCCGCCCTTGTCCCCACTACGGGCTCCCGCGACGGCCCCTAGGGGAACCCGCCGGGTCGGCCCGTCGGGCAACGGCACCGGAAGTTCAGCGGCCACGTCGTCGCTCAACTCCCCTACGGGAGCGGCCGCGTGAGCAACCTCCACCCGTGCCCCATCCGGCAGGACGGCCACCTGAGGCACCTCCGTCGCCGCCACATACGCCGCCTCGCACACCCCGTAGGGGGCACCCTTCCCCGGCGGCGCCGTCACATGGAAACCGGGATAACTGGCCAACGCCAGCTCGATCGCCGCCCCGCTCACCGCCCGCCCCACGGCCTCCGGGTCCGGATCCCGCACCACCAGCCGCAGCAGCGCGCTGGCCTCCTCCTGCACCCCCGCGTCCACCCGATCGGTCCGCGCCAGCGACCAACTGACCACCTCCGGCCGGCGCTTGGCCCGATCCAACGCGTCCTCCACCTGCCCCCGCACCAGCGCCGCCTTGGCGTCGATGTCGAGCCCGGTGAGCACGAACACCACCTCGTTGCGCCAGCCGCCCATCCGGGTCAGCCCGACCTTCAGCGTGGCCGGCGGCGCCTCCCCCCGCACCCCGTCGATCCGCACCCGGTCCGGCCCGGCCTCCGCCAGCCGCACGGTGTCCAACCGCGCCGTCACATCCGGCCCCAGATAGCGCGCACCGCCCGTCTCGTACAACAACTGGGCGGTCACCGTCCCCACGGTCACCGCACCCCCCGTCCCCGGATGCTTGGTGATGACGGCACTGCCATCCTCCTGCACCTCCGCCACCGGAAACCCGGGCCGCCGCACGTCCCCCAACTCCCCGAAGAACGCGTAGTTCCCACCCGTCGCCTGCGCCCCGCACTCCAGCACATGCCCCGCGACCACCGCGCCCGCCAGCCGGTCGTAGTCGTCCGCCGCCCACCCGAAGTGCGCCGCGGCCGGCCCACTGACCAGCGCCGCATCCGTCACCCGCCCGGTCACCACGACGTCCGCGCCGGCCCGCAGACACTCCGCGATCCCCGCACCCCCCACATACGCGTTGGCGGTGAGGACCCCGTTCCCCCACCCCCGCCCCATCAGGTCATCACCCTCGACATGCGCCACCCGCACCGGAACCCCGACCCGGTCCCCCAACCCCCGCAATTCCTCCGCGAGTTGGGCCGGATTAAGTCCCCCCGCATTGGTAACGACCTTCACACCACGCTCGACGGCGAGCCCCAACCCCTCCTCCATCTGCCGCAGGAACGTCTTGGCGTACCCCAGCCGCGGATCCCTCAGCCGGTCCCGCCCCAGGATCAACATCGTCAACTCGGCCAGGTAGTCCCCAGTCAGGACATCCAGCGCCCCACCTGTCAGCATCTCCCGCACGGCCTCGAACCGGTCCCCGTAGAAACCGGACGCGTTCCCGATCCGCAACGGCTCCCGGGCGCCCGTCACCGGCGCACCTCCCCCGGCGCCCGCCCGGCCCCCGCCGGCCCGGCGAAGGACTGCGCGACCCCGAGCCACCGCTCGGCCTCCGCCCCCACCGCCACCAGCGACACATCATCCCGATGCACCCGCTGCGTCACCAACAGACAGAACTCCCACGCCGTCCCACTCACCCGCTGCCGAGCGTCCTCCGGCCCGAACACCCACTCCTCCCCACCCGGACCGACCAACTCCACCCGGAACTCCCCCTCCGGCGGCGTCAGTCCACGCACCGCATACGCGTAGTCCCTGGCCCTGACACCGATCCGCGCCACATGCCGCAACCGGGCCGTCGGCACCCGCCGCACCCCCAGCGCATCCGCCACGTCCTGCCCGTGCGCCCAGGTCTCCATCAACCGCCCGGTGGCCATCGACGCCACGCTCATCGGCGGCCCGTACCACGGCAGTTTCGCCCCCGGCGACTGCGCCCCCAGCACCTCCACCAACTCCGCCCGACTCGCCCGCCACCGCGCCAACAACTCCCCGGGCGCCAACCGGGCGCCCCGCTCCGCCCCCTCATCCACGAACGTCTCCGGCGCCGCCAACGCCGCCTCGGCCTCCCGCCGAAACCCCTCGGGGTCCACCGCGGACTGCACCGCCCGCTCATCCGTCCACAACAGGTGCGCCACCTGATGCGCGATGCTCCACCCGACGGCCGGCGTGGCCCGCCGCCACTCCCCCTCCGGCAGCCCCGCCACCAGCCCGTCCACTTCCTCACCCTCGGCCCGAAGATCCTCAAGGACCTCCCGAACCTCCCGCGGATCGGCCATCGCCCGGTCTCCTCATCCACGCCGAAAGCCCATCTCCCTTACGGGCAGGGCTCGTTGACAGCTGCGGTGATGCGGCCCCGAGCGTGCCAGCGCAACCAGAAACAATCAAGCACGCCTGCATGATTTTCTGCCATGGCGCGCCGAGGGACCTCTCGGCACGCCGACCCTGCGCCCCGAACTACCTCCGGGCAGGCGCGACTTCACCCACGTAGCGCACGAACGCCGCCCAGGCAGCGGGGGCGAGGGTCAGGTGGGGGCCGCTCTCGTCCTTGGAGTCGCGTATGTGTATGGCACTGGACTGAGCGGCCACCTCCACGCAGTCGGCAGCCTGCGGGCCGCTATAGGTGGACTTCATCCACGTCAGTTCGCTCTTCATACCTCACCAGCCAACTTCCTGATGAATTGCAGGGATTCGTCGAGGTCTAGCGCCTGGGTTCGGATCATGTCATAGCGCTGCGCCATACGACTGACCTTCTCGCGGTCGGATACGAGCACGCCGTGAGCCTGCCCTTCAACGTAGACCACGGTGCGTTGATCAGGCATTTCCAGCAGGGTCATCGCGCCGTCCAACCCGGGATGTGCCACGTTCGTCGGCATGACCTGGACGGACACATTGCGTAGCTGTACCCACTCCAGCAGCTTCTGCAATTGCTCCCGGTGCACCTTTGCCCCACCCATCGGACGCTCCAGCGCGGCCTGTTCGACGACAAAGTGCACTGCGGGGCGGTCATTACGAGTAAGCATCGCTTGGCGATCGAGCCTCGCAGACACCAGCCGGGCCAGCTCATCCTCCGTGAAGGCTGGGATATACCAACCAATCACCGCCCTTGCGTACTCCTCCGTCTGCAGCAGCCCCGGCACACAGTGCGGGTCGTACGAATACCGCTTCGTGCACTCCTTCTCCAGCTTGGGCAGGTCCCGGAAGAACTTCGGATACCGCACCTCTTCCAGCAGTGGGATCGTCTCCCGCAACACGCCTCTGGCACCCAGCAGTTCGTCTGCGCGCTTCACCGTCTCCGGTTCCGGGATGCGCTGGGCCAGTTCGTAAGCCTTGATCGTGTGCGACGCGTAACCAAGTTGCCGCCCGAACTCCTCACGGCTCAATGAAGCCAGTTCGCGGAAGAGCTTCAACTGCTTCCCGAACACCCGCAGCGCCACCGGAACCCGCTCGTCAATACCGTCTGCGTACACCATGCCTCCCCGGACCAAGCTACGCATACTCTCCGTATGCGCCTCCTCACTTTCCACGCTACGCAGACCCGTCGACGCTAGGAGGCATGAATCAGCAGAACCCCTCATCCGGGGACAGTGCTTTGGCCCAAGGACAGCAGGCGGCACAGGAGTTGGCGTCGGCGTTAGCGACAGCCGGGTTCGTCTTTCCGTCGCTCCGCGGCGGGTATCCCGTTATGGAACGGGGGCGGGTCGAACTGGGCGGAATTTCCGCTTCCGAGGTGTTCCGGTTGGCCGCCTGGATTCGTGAGCGTACGGAAATGCGCCGCGGGCGGCCCCGGTGAAGATCAGCCCGCGTCGGATGACGCTCTCCGTCTACCGGGTATCGGCGACCGGCAAGCGCACCCCGCTCCGTACCGTCGTCGTCCGGGCCGACGACCCCACCCAGCTCGTCGACGACATGCCGGGCCGCTTCCCACCTTGCGCCTGTCCGACGTGCAGGCCCACCGGCGGAAAGTCGGCAACGGCGTAGGCCGGAGGGGATGTCCCGGGGTGCGCCCGCAGGATCTGGAGCAAAGCCCCGGGTATTCCTCACCCACAAACCAGAGGCGCCCGCACCGAGGACGTACCCCGGGACAGCCCCTCCGGCCCCACCCACCACGGGAAGCCGAAGGCCACCGCAACCGGCACGGCGGGAAAGCCGACAACGTGGGAGGCCCAACAGGCCCCAAACCCCCTCAGCGCCGCGCCCCGCTCAACACCGCCCCCGCACTGGCCACCACCACCAACCCAATGGCCACCAACTCCACCCACCCCAACGCCTGCCCCAACACCAAGAACCCCGCCGTAGCCGCCGCAGCCGGCTCCAGGCTCATCATCACCGCGAACCCCGACGCCGGCAGCTTCCGCAGCGCCAACAACTCCAATGTGTACGGCAGCACCGACGACATCAACGCCACCGCCGCCCCCAATCCCACCGCCACCGGATTCAACAACGCCGCCCCCGCACTGGCCACCCCCAACGGCAGGCTCAACACCGCCGCCACCGTCATCGCCAACGCCAACCCATCGGCCTGCGGGAACCGTTGCCCCGTCCGCGCCGACAACAGGATGTACGCGGCCCACAACCCACCCGCGGCCACCGCACACCCGGCCCCCACCAGATTCAGCCCATCGAACCCCGCACGCCCCAACAACCCCACGCCCCCCAGCGCCAGCAACGCCCACACCACACTCAGCAACCGCCGCGACGTCGCCACCGAAAGGATCAACGGCCCCAGGAACTCCAACGTGACCGCCGCCCCCAACGGAATCCGGTCGATCGCCTGGTAGAAGAGCGAGTTCATCCCGGCCAACGCGACCCCGAAGGCCACCACCGTCGCCCAGTCCCCCCGCCCATAGCCCCGCACCTTCGGCCGGCACACCACCAGCAGCACCAACGACGCCACGACCAGCCGCAGCGTCACGACCCCCAACGCCCCGGCCCGCGGAAACAGCAGCACCGCCACCGACGACCCGAACTGCAACGACACGATCCCGCCGATGACCAACGCCACCGACCCCAACCGCGCCCGCGCCGAAGCCGCACCGCCACCGCTACCACCCACCCCATGCGCCGCGGCCTCCGCCTCGGCCGACAGCACCTCGGCCGACGCCGGCACGGAAGAGGAAGACGAAGACGCAGCAGAAGGCAACGAAGCGGCAGAAGGCGACGAAACAGAAGCGGACGACGAAGCCTCAAAGGGCCCGGGGGAAGCATTCACACCCCCACGCTAAGGCCCACCATCCGGCACCTGAAATGCCTTTTCGCCCGCTGTTATGCTCCGCACGCATGAGCGTCTACGCTCCCCACGCATGACCATCGAGCTGCGCCATTTCCGCTGCTTCCTCGCCATCGCCGACACCCTCAGCGTGACCCGCGCCGCCGAACGCCTCCACCTCACCCAGCCCGCCGTCTCCCGCACCCTCCGTCAGCTTGAGGAGACCCTCGGCACCCGCCTCGTCGAGCGCACCACCCACCGCCTCACCCTCACCCCGGACGGCCTCGCCTTCCGCGACCAGGCGGCCCTCGCCGTCTCCGCCTTCGACCGCGCCCTGGCCCACGGCGGCCACCCCACCGGCTGGCCACTCCGCCTGGGCCACGCCTGGTCCGCGGCCGGCGCGGACACCACCACGCTGCTGCGCCGCTGGCACGAGGAACACCCGGACACCCCCCTCGAACTCCTCCGCATCGACGACCGCACGGCCGGCCTCGCCCGCGGCGACGTCGACGCGGCCCTCCTCCGCGGCGACGTGCACGCCCCCGGCCTGGTCACCGAGCAGCTGACGACCGAGCCCCGGGTGGCCGGCCTCCCCGCCGACGACCCCCTGGCCACCCGCCCCGCCCTCTCCCTCGCCGACCTGGCCCACCGCACCCTCGCCCTGAACACGGTCTCCGGCACGACCACCCTGGACCTCTGGCCCCCGGACGCCCGCCCCGCCTCCACGCTCACCATCGGCAACACCGACGACTGGATCGCCGCCATCACCGGCGGCCGCGCGATCGGCGTCACCACCTCGGCCACCGCCGGCATGCACCCGCACCCGGCGATGGCCTACGTCCCGCTGACCGACGCCCCACCCGTCCCGGTCGTCCTCGCCTGGCGCGACGGCCCCGGACACCCCCGCATCCCGGACCTGGTAACCCTGGCCCACGAGGTCCTGGGCTAGCCCCGGTCCGCCGGATCAGGGCCGGACAGGCCCCAGCACCACCCCCCAACGACCGGCAGACGCACACATCCCAACAGCCGCACAAATCCCAACAGCCGCGCAGAGACCAACGGACGCCAGGGACCAACGGACGCGCAGAGAACGACGGATACACCCCGACACCGTCCCCACCCCTCCCCTTACCGCTCCCCCTCGCCCAACCCCTCCGCCAGCACCTCCGCGAGATGCCGCCCCCGGCGCCCGCCGAGTGGGGCGCGGTCTCCCAACTGGGTCAGCTGCGTCCGGCAGGAGAAGCCGTCGGCGAGGAGCTCGGCGCCTCGGTCCGCGGCCCGTACGGCGGGCAGGAGTTGGTCCTCGGCGCAGGCGACCGAGACGTCGTAGTGGCCGCGCTCGAAGCCGAAGTTGCCGGCGAGTCCACAGCACCCACCGCTCAACCCACCCTCCAGACCGGCCCGTTCGCGGAGTCGACGATCGGCGGCGTCGCCGAGCACGGCGTGTTGGTGGCAGTGGGTCTGGCCGGCGACCGGCCGGTCGAGGCGGGGCGGGTCCCAGTCAGGGGCCAGCTCCTCCAGCACCTCCGCGAAGGTGCTTACGGAGGCGGCGAGTTGGGCAGCCCTGGGGTCGTCGGAGAGCAGCTCCGGCAGGTCGGCGCGGAGGGCGGCGGCACAGCTCGGTTCGAGGACGACCAGGGGCCGGCCGGGGCGCACCAGCGGACTCAGCGCCTCCACGGTGTGCCGCATCACGGCCCGGGCCTGGGTGAGTTGGCCGGTGGAGACGTAGGTCAGGCCGCAGCACAGGCCGGTGCGGTTCAGGCGCGGCAGCGGAAGCGAGGAGCGCGTACCGAGAGGGGCGCTGGGCGGCAGCAACGGGCGCAGCCCGGCGGCCTCCAGGACGCGGACGGCGGCGCGTCCCACCTCCGGGGAGAGGTAGTTGGTGAAGGTGTCGGGCCAGAGCACAACGGTCCGCTCCCCCACCGAGGCACCCGCCGTGGCGCCCCCCGCCCGCCACCGACGCCACCACCACCGCCGAAACGTCTCCCGGGCCAGCTCCGGAATCTCCCGCTCCGGCGCGATCCCGGCCACCCGCTTGGCGACCTCGGCCAACGGCGTGTGGGCCAGCGCGTTGAGGACCGGCGCCGCGGGGGCGGCGGCGCGCAGCCACTGCGGCAGGCGGCCCAGGGCGTAGTGGGCGGCGGGCCGCAGCCGGCCCGCGTAGTGGTGGTGCAGGAACTCCGCCTTGTAGGTGGCCATGTCGACGCCAACGGGGCAGTCGCTGCGGCACCCCTTGCAGGAGAGGCAGAGGTCGAGGGCGTCGCGCACCTCCGGGGACCGCCAGCCGTCGGTGACCACCTCGCCCGCCAGCATCTCGTGCAGCAACCGGGCGCGCCCGCGCGTGGAGTGCTGCTCGTCGCCGGTGGCGCGGAAGGACGGACACATGACGTCCGTCGACCCCGAACCCAGCGCCTCCGTACGGCATTTGGCGACGCCGACGCAGCGCCGCACCGCGGCCGAGAAGTCGCCGTCGTCGTGCGGGTAGCCGAACTCCACCGGGACCGGCCCCTTGGGCAGCGGGGCGAAGCGGAGGTTGGCGTCGAGGCGGGCGGGGCGGACCAGGATGTCGGGGTTGAGGCCGGCGGCGGGGTCCCACAGGTCCTTGAACCGCCCGAAGAGGCCCACCAGTTCGCCACCGTACATCCGGGGCAGCAGCTCGGCGCGGGCCTGTCCGTCGCCGTGTTCGCCGGAGAGCGAGCCGCCGTGCGCCACCACCAGGTCGGCGAGGTCGCCGGAGAACTCCCGGAAGCGGCGGATGCCGGGCGGGGTGAGCAGGTCGAAGTCGATCCGGACGTGGATGCAGCCGTCCCCGAAGTGCCCGTAGGGGGTGCCGCGCAGCCCGTATTGGGCGAGCAGACCCCGGAAGTCCCTGAGGTAGGGCCCCAGTTGGGCGGGCGGTACCGCGCAGTCCTCCCAACCGGGCCACGCCTCGCTGCCGTCCGGCATCCGGGTCGCCGTACCGGAGGCGTCCTCGCGGATCCGCCAGAGGGCGCGCTGGCCGGCCGGGTCGGTGACGACGAGGTGGTCGCCGGCGCCGTCCGCCCGTGCCGCGCGGCACAGCGCCTCGGCCCGGGCGGCGGCCTCGGCGGGGCTCGTCCCGCCCAGCTCGACGAACAACCAGGCGCCACCGGCGGGCAGTTGGGCCGCGCCCGCTCCGACGAGGTCGGTGGCCATGCCCTCGACGGTCAGCGGGGAGTGCGGCAGCAGGGTGTGTGCGGCGTCGGCGGCGGCGCCCTCGTCGGGGTAGCCGAGGACGGCCAGCGCACGGGCGGCGGGCGCCTCGACGAGCCGGACGGTGGCCTCGGTGAGGACGCCGAGGGTGCCCTCGCTGCCGGTGAGGGCGCGGGCCAGGTCGGTGCCGGCCTCGGGGAGCAGCGCGTCCAGGGCGTAGCCGGAGATGCGGCGCGGCAGGCCGGTGGGGTAGCCGGTGCGCAGCAGCGCCAACTCGCCGTCCACCAGCGCCCGGACGCCGTCCCGCAGCCGCGGCGGGAGGCCGGTGGGGCGGCCCTCGGGGTCGGTGCCACGGCCGGCCCGCACCGGCTCGCCCCCGTAGGTGAGCAGGTCCAGGGTGTGGACGTTGTCGGCGGTGGTGCCCCAGGCCACCGAGTGGGAACCGCAGGAGTTGTTGCCGATCATGCCGCCGAGGGTGCAGCGGCTGTGGGTGGAGGGGTCGGGGCCGAAGGTCAGGCCGTGCGGGGCGGCCGCGGCCCGGAGGTCGTCCAGGACGACTCCGGGCTGGACGACGGCGGTGCGGGCCTTGGGGTCGAGGGCGACGATCCGGCGCAGATGGCGGGTGAAGTCCAGGACGACGCCGGTGCCGGTGGCCTGCCCGGCGATGCTGGTGCCGCCGCCGCGCGGCACCACCGGGACGCCGCGTTCCCGGCAGACCTTCAGGGCCGCGGCGACGTCCTCGGCGTCCCGGGGCGCGACCACCGCGTCCGGGACCCGCCGGTAGTTGGACGCGTCCATCGTCATCAGCGCCCGGTCCCCGGCAGCGGCCGAGACCTCGCCCCGTACCGCGGCGGCCAGTTCGCGCGCCAGGTCCCGCCGGGCGGCCGCCGCCCGCTCGGTCCCGGGCCGGCCCGTGCGGTGCCCACCGCCGCTCCGCCCGCCCGCCTCTGGCCCGCCGTCCTCGTACTTGTCCGTCTCCGTGCGATCAGCCATGCCCCCAGACTGCCCACTAGGGGGCGTCCCGGATCAAGGGTCGGGGCCGCGACGGGCGGACGGTCTTCGCCCCGCCCCGCCACAACGCCCGCCATCCGGGGCCACCGCGCCTACACCCCGTCGTACACATGGCAGCGGAACACGTTCTCCGGATCGTGCGCCGCCTTGAGCGCCGCCAACCGGGCACGATCCGGCGCGCCATGGGTGCTGCGCCCCACCTCCGCGGCGTCCGCCCGCCCCCGCTGCGCGCCGAGCACGAAGTTCACGCTCCGGCCCAGCCGCCAGGGCTCGACGGCGCCCAACGCCTCGGCGTGCACCGCCCGTACGGTCGCCAGATCACCCTCGGGGTCGGCGGCGCCCAGCGGCGACAGCACCCGCAGCGCGAACCGCGCCTCCCGGTGGCCCACCGCCCCGGCCGGGCCGCTCGCCAGCGCGCCGCCCAGGTGGTTGAGCTGCGTCACCACCATCACCGGCGCGGCCGGCCCGGTCAGCGCCGCGACCCGGCGCAGCGCCGCCGCGTCCAACCCGTCGAGCAACGCGTTGTCGCCGTCGTAGGCATGCGGGTCGCTGGGGTCGCGGTGGATGGTGTCGGACTCCGCGTACGGCATCTCGCGCAGCTCGTCGCGGACCGCCGGGCCGACCGCGCGCAGCGGCGCCACCAGCCGCTCGCCCTCCTTGGCACCACCGACGAACGCGATCCGCATGTGCAGCAGATGACGGCCACGCAACGCGGCGGGCACCTGCGGCAGATCGGGATAGACCAGCAGCCCGAGCGAGGAGGTCACGGTGTCCGGAACGGTCTCGGTCCAGCGCAGATACGCGGTCAGCGCGTCGTCGATCTGCTCCGCGCCGAACACCAACTGCCCACCGTAGAGCCGGGAGACGGGCAGCAGCCCGAACTCCATGCCGGTGACCACGCCGAGGCCGTGCCCGCCGCCGAGCAACCCCCAGAACAGCTCGGGGTCGGTATCGGGGGTGACCCTCACCTGCCGGGCGTCGGCGGTGACCAGGTCCAGGGCGCGGACGTGATCGGCGGCGAACCCGTAGGTGCGGGCCAGCAGCCCGACCCCGCCCCCGAGGGTGTACGAGACCACGCCGACGCCGGGCGAGGACCCGTTGAGCGGCGCGAGCCCGTGCGGCGCGGCGGCCGCGACGACCTGCCCCCAGACGGCGCCCGCCTCGACGCGTGCGGTGCGCGCCGCCGGATCGACGGTGACGCCGCCCATCCGCCGGGTGCTGATCAACAACCCGCCGTCGGCGGCCGCGGCGAGCCCGTGCCCGGTGGCCTGGACGGCGACCGGCAGCCCCTGCGCCCGAGCGAAGCCGACCGCGGCCGCCACGTCGTCCGCGTCCAGCGCGCCGACGACGACGGCCGGCCGGTGCCGGTAGCCGGTCTGGAACCCCGACCGTTCGGCGTCGTAGCCGTCGTCCCCGGGCCGGAACACGGGTCCACGGACCCGCCGCACGAGGCCGGCGAGGGCGGTGGGGGCGAGAAGGACATCGGGGGCGAGGGATGCATCGGTCGTCGTCATGCCCCGCACTCTCGACGGATAACTTGACAGCCACCGTCATATATAAAATCCGACGGAAAACCGACTTCCGACGACGACCGCCCCGCCTGCTCCCCGCCTCCTCCCTCGGGCCGAACGCCCCCAGAAATCCAGGACGTTGCCGCCGTGAAGTCCGACCGCCTGCTCGCCATCCTCCTGCTCCTCCAGACCCGCGGCCGGGTCCCGGCGAGCGAGCTGGCCGCCCGCCTGGAGGTCTCCACCCGCACCGTCTACCGCGACATCGAGTCGCTGTCGACGGCCGGCGTGCCGGTCTACGCCGAGCGCGGCCGGCACGGCGGCATCGCACTGCTGCCCGGCTTCCGCACCGACGTGACGGGACTGACCACCGACGAGGCCCGCGCGCTGTTCGTCCTGGCCGCGCAGGGCGCGCACCACGCACTCGGCCTGGACGACGCGCTGGGCTCCGCGCTGCGCAAGGTGATGGCGGCGCTGCCGGCCCCGCACCGCCCGGCCGCCGAACTGGCCGGTCGCCGCGTCCTGGTGGACCCCGACCGCTGGCTCACCGGCCCCCGCCCCGCGGTCGACCTGGACGAGCTACAGACCGCCGTCTTCACCGACCGTAGGCTGCGCATCCGCTACCGCCACAGCGGCGAAACCCGACAACGCACCTACACCGTCGACCCCTACGGGCTGGTCGCCAAGGCCGGCACCTGGTACCTGGTCGCCGACCGGCGCGGCCGACCGCAGCTCTTCCGGGCCGACCGGGTCGCGTCGGCGACCCTCCTCGACGTCCCGGTGCGGCGCCGCCCGAACGTGGAACTACCGGACCTCTGGGCGCAACTCCGGCAACAGGTCGAGGAGCGCCCGGCACCGGTGCGGGTCACCGCCCGCATCCGCCGCGACCGACTGGACCTGGCGGTCCGCATCCTCGGCCCGGCCCTGACCGCGCCCCCGCGGACCGACGACGCCACCGACTGGGCCACCCTGGAGCTCGGCTTCCCGGTCCTTGCCGCCGTCCGCCAACTCCTCCAGTTCGGCGACTCCTTGGAGGTCCTGACCCCACCCGAGGCCCGCCGGGTCCTCGCCGAAGCGGCCGCGGCGCTCTCCGCCCTCTACGCGTCCTGCGACGCAACAGACCGCCCATAACGCCCCCTACAACAGGTCACACCAAGCCACCCCCCTCACACCCCGCGTCCACACTCCGAATGTCGCTCATCTCACCGGCTGGACGCTCCACCCGGCGCCCGCACGACCCCTTAGGCTGCCCCTCGTGGCTGATATCCAGATCCCCGCTGACATCAAGCCCGCCGACGGACGCTTCGGCGCGGGCCCCTCCAAGGTGCGTACGGAGGCGCTGGACGCGCTGGCCGCCACCGGTAGCTCCCTGCTCGGCACCTCGCACCGCCAGGCCCCGGTCAAGAACCTGGTCGGCAAGGTGCGCCAGGGCGTGCGCGACCTCTTCCAACTCCCCGAGGGTTACGAGGTCGTTCTCGGCAACGGCGGTTCCACCGCGTTCTGGGACATCGCGACCCACGGACTGATCGAGAACAAGTCGCAGCACCTCTCGTTCGGCGAGTTCTCCTCCAAGTTCGCCAAGGCCGCCAAGCTGGCGCCGTGGCTAGCCGAGCCCACCGTCATCACCGCCGACCCCGGCACCCACCCCGACCCGGTCGCCGAAGCCGGCGTGGACGTCTACGCGTTCACCCACAACGAGACCTCGACCGGTGTCGCCGCCCCGATCCAGCGGGTGGCCGGCGCCGACGAGGGCGCCCTGGTCCTGGTCGACGCCACCTCCGGCGCCGGCGGCCTCCCGGTGGACATCATCCAGACCGACGTCTACTACTTCGCCCCCCAGAAGTCCTTCGCCTCCGACGGCGGCCTCTGGCTCGGCGTCTTCTCCCCCGCCGCCCTGGAGCGCGCCCGCGCCATCCACGCGTCCGGCCGCCACGTCCCGGAGTTCTTCTCGCTCCCCACGGCGATCGACAACTCCCTGAAGAACCAGACGTACAACACCCCGTCCCTCGCCACCCTCTTCCTGCTCAACGAGCAGCTGGAGTGGATCAACGGCCAGGGCGGCCTGGACTGGGCGGTCGCCCGCACCGCCGCGTCCTCCCGCGCGCTCTACGACTGGGCCGAGAGCACCAAGTACGTGACCCCGTTCGTCACGGACCCCGCGAAGCGGTCGCAGGTCATCGGCACGATCGACTTCACCGACGACGTGGACGCGGCCGTCGTCGCGAAGGTGCTGCGCGCCAACGGCATCGTCGACACGGAGCCGTACCGGAAGCTGGGCCGCAACCAGTTGCGGGTCGCGATGTTCCCGGCGATCGACCCGGCCGACGTGCAGGCCCTCACGGCCTGTATTGACCACGTCGTCGGGCGTCTGTAACTACCTGGCGCCTGCGCTTGGCTGGCTTCCCACGTTGTTGGCTTTCCCGCCGCGCGGGTTGCTGTTCTTTGCGCCTGCGGCGCAAGAGCGTTGATCCGCTGCGCGGGGCTGTCGGCTGCGGTGACGGGCCTCCGGGGGCGGCATGCCAGACTGCTTCGCTTTACGTCTGGCATACCGCCCCCTCCGACCCGTCCCCTCCCGTGGGAAGGGTGGTTGTCTCTGGGTGGGTGGCTGGGGTGACTGGTCCCCTGACGACCGTCGCCTCGTCGCTGAGGCAGCCCGTCCTCTGACGGTCACCACTCAACCGTGCGGCCTGAGTTGGCCCACCGGCAGAACGTGGCACCCACCGTTTTCACCCACCCCCAACGGGAGGGGACGGGCCGGAGGGGTGGGGGGGGCCGACGGAAATCGAAGCAGTCTGGGCCCCCCCCCCCCCCCGCCCCGCACCCCCCCCCCCACAACCCCCCCCCCCGGCCCCACAAACCCCC
>NZ_JBHVJX010000066.1:0-22580 GCF_042798755.1 Streptomyces sp. NPDC057743 | reverse complement strand
TGGGACGTGAGACATCCCGCTCAACAGTCCGAGAGCCTCGCCTGTTACGGGCCACCAACCATCCCCCGATCAGTGGCCGAGTTGAAGAAGTTCACGAACACCTTCAGCCGAGCTGTTCGCACCGCCCCGGCCAAGTCCGGGGCGAGAGCGGCGAGCACCACCTCGACGGCCTCGTGGATGTACCGGCAGGCCGTGGCGATGCCGATGGCGAAGCCCGCCGCGAGCCGGGCGTAGGTGTCCCCGCACCGCAGGTGGGCCAGCACCAGCAGAGCCTGACGCCCCGCCGTCAGCTTCCGCCACCGAGTCCCCAACTCCCGCCGGTGCGCGGCCAGGTCCCGGGCCAGAAACCGCAGGGGCTAGCTGGACAGATCGATCGCCGTCACGCCGACGAATAGACAAGCACACGAAGCTCCTGGTGCACACGGTTGATCTTGGTCGACAACTCGTCTACCAGGAGCTTCACCACCACATGACCTCACCCTGCACGTCCAGCACCGCCCCATCAGGTTGGAAAGGGCTGACTGCCCGGTACGAGCACGCCTCGAACAGCGCCAGCACGAAGTACACCACCACCCGCGCCGGCAGCACCCGCAGCCTCTTCTCACGCGTCCCGGTCTCCTCCAGCACCGTATCCACCAGCGCGAAATCCGCGGTCTGCGTCAGCTCGCCCAACTTCGCCTCAAGTCGAACCACACGGGGCCTGTTGTTACATATCAGGACGCAAAGCCCCCCGGCCTCAAGGCCGAAAATCCCAGGTCGCAGCCCCTCCCCGCACAATGCAGCGGCGTTGGAGTGTCCACACCACCGGGTCACCTCAACGATCCTTCGGATCGTCGATCTGTTCGGCGCGATCCGCACGTTCAGCGAGGTCACAAAGCGTGCGCCACAGCGGGCCAGTGTCTGCTGCGAGGCACCGCCGGCCCGCTGCCCGATCGCCGCGTACGACCGGGCGCCCGCCACCGCGGCCAGGCGGCAATGAGCAGTACCGCCACGAACGGGTGACGTAGGGGTGTGGGTTCCAGCGTGGTGAGATGAACCAAGTATGTATGGTGATCACTATGCAGCTTCGGTACTCGTTTCGCGTGTACCCGAACGGTCCTCAACGCGCCGCGTTGGCAAGGGCGTTCGGATGCGCGCGAGTGGTCTTCAACGATGCGCTTCGCGTTCGTGAGGGCGCCCGCGCCGCCGGGCTGCCGTTCGTCACCTCCGCCGAGCTGTCCAAGCGGCTCACCGCGTCGAAGAAGACTCCGGAGCAGGCGTGGCTGGGCGGAAGTTCCCGAAGACGGGAGCACCCCGATTCAAGTCGCGCAAGGATACCCGGCAAGCTATCCGCTTGACCACGAACGCGGGATGGAAGATCGCCCCCGGCGGAAAGCTCCGCCTGCCCAAGGTCGGCGACGTGACCGTGAGGTGGTCGCGTACCCTACCGTCCGCCCCCACCACCATGACCGTGATCAAGGACTCCGCCGGCCGCTTCTTCGCGTCGTTCGGTGCGACACGAGGTCGCTCCATCCAAGTGGGGGTGGCGCGGCATGGATGGATGACCCTGCCCTCCAGGACTACTGGGCGAAACGGCGCCGGAAGAAGGTGCCTCCCGTCATGGACGAGACGAGTCTGCACCTGGCGTTCCGCCAGCGAGGGCTGTGTCCGCTCTGTGACGAGACTCGCCTGATCGCCGGAGCGGAATACGAGCCGGACGCCCCACGGGAGTGGATCAAGTGGTTCGCAGCCGTAGCGAAGATGCTGTACAAGCATCACTTCGTGTTCCGGCGCGAAGGGGGCGGGAACGACTGGAACAACCTCCGACTCGTACAGGCGGACTGTCACCGGCTGCACCACGAAGCCGGTGACCGAACAACCGCACGGAAGAGCAAACGCCCTCGGGTTCTGCTTGAGCCGTGTGCGGCGTGAGTCGCACCTGTTCTCCACCGATCCGCGCACCGCCAGCAACTGGCAGCTGATCGAAACCGAGTGGCCCACGCTGATGTGGGTGACGCTGTCAGTCAAGGAGGGCAGCGTCTCCTCCGTCACGCTGCTGCGCAGGCTGAACAACCACTCCCGCAAGAACCAGAGCTACAAGGCCTTCCGCGAGGTCGGCCGCGCCGTGCGGACCATCGTGCTGCTGCGCTATCTGTCCGATCCGGTGCTGCGCGAGCAGATTCAGCGGGCGACGAACAAGGCCGAGGCGTACAACGGGTTCACCAAGTGGCTGCACTTCGGCTCCCACGGCTACCTCCGCTCCCGTGACCCGGAACTGCAGGAGAAGGCCATCAAGTTCCTCGACCTGGTCGCCTCGTCGGTGATCTTCTCCACCACCGTCGACATGACCGAGCAACTCCACCAGATGAGCACCGCGGGCTGGACGATCGGTGCGCAGGACCTGGCAGTGATCAGCCCACACCGCCGCGACAACATGCTGCGCTTCGGCGACTACGACACCACCACCCTGCACGTCCCACCCGGTCCTTTTGTGCCGGGGCTCGATCTGGGAGCAACCCGATGATTCCATTCCACCGTCCCAGCGGATCCTCGATCCGCATGCCTGAAGGAGGCTCCAGGTGATATTCGAGAACATGGCCAGACCCACCTTGCGGCAAGCGCCGGCTCCCGTGTCCCGTGGTGGCCCCGTGCCCGGTAGCGCCGCCCGGCAGGGGCCTCGTGCAGCGGAGCGCGCGCAATTTGCCCGCTGGGCGGCGAGTTACGGGAACGAGCTACGGCTGCTGACCGATGCAGGCAACAATTGGGGCAATGCGAAGGCGGCCTACGTGGGCCGCCCAGGAGCACCGATGCGGCAACTCGCCGCGTTCCGGCGGGAGTATGTCGACACGGTCCTCAAGGCGCTCTTGGAGGGCTTCAAAGGAGCCCGCACCGCGGCTCCGGGCAGCGTCAACGAAACCTCCGACTACGACGTCGCTGTCCTCGGCGGCCAAGGGACCTGGTGGGTCCTGGCCGAATTCAACAAGATCATGCGCGAGGTGTGGGGCACCGAATCCGGCGTCACCTTCGACACCAATGTGTACGTCGACCTGGTCGAGCCTCCGAAGAGCAACCTCATGACCGACGACGCCTCATGGCAAATGCGCGGCGGCCGGCCGACCACCCTCCCCGGCTGGCAGCGCGTCCAGGAAGTTGCCTCACTCGCCAAAATCCGGCGCTTCATGCCGGAGGAGGCATGGCAGACTTTTTCTCGGGCCGTCGCCGATGCTGTCATGGCCCCGCAGAGCCGAGCAGGCCGGAAGGCAGCCGACCGGTTCCAGCAGACACGCTGGACGGAGTCCCTTCTCAGCTCGGCGGACCGGCTCTACCGTGCGTACGTCCGCGATGTGGCCCGGGTCCTGCGCATGCAGGGATACGGCGACGCAGACACAACCATGGACGACGAGCAACTCGTCAGGCACCTGGAGGAGCACGACGAGAACGCCGTCATGCGGGCCCGAAACGTGCTCTACGCCATCCACATGCGCGGCGCTCAGAACCTGGCACGCTCCTTCCTGGCCCATGAGTCCGGCCCCGGCGGCGAGGGCTGGCGTTCCAAGTCGAGCATCGCCGAACTCAACGCCCGCGCTCAGGTCTACGCCATGGAGGCGTACCACGCGGCCGGACCGGTCTTCGACATCGTTCACCGTCTGCAGGCCAAGAGGATCACTGCTGACGACCTGGTTGGATCGGATTACGGGCAGTCGTTCAACGAACAGTTCGGCGATGCTCTCAAGGACCTGCACCACTACGGAGACGACCTGGGCAAGGCCCTTTACCAGAGCTCGAAATACGTCAATCGCATGACAGCCGCGGCCGACGAACTCCTCCAGCGCGACGGCGGCACACTTCCGCCGGACGCGAAAGCCACCCTCGAAGCACTGCGCGAACTGAGCGACGGGAAGGGAGTGCTGCGACGCCTGCGCGCAGGGGACGACGAGGAGCTCAAACACCTGACGGAACAACAGAAGTCTGCGCTGGCGCAGGAAGAAGCCGTAAGAATCCTTAACACCCGATCGCTCGAAGAGTTCCGGCAGAAGCTGACCCGCCTAGCTCACGCGGTCCTGGTCCTGCGCTACGCCCAACCTCAGTAACCAGTGCTGGATGATTGAACTCCCGGTATCACCCACCACGCCACCCGCCCGTCGCACTCCGTCACCACACCCCCGGAGCTCTCCCCCAAAACAAGCCCCTGGGCCCTCAGTGGTGATATGCACGATCCGCAGGCCGACGTGCCGGTGGCGATCGGGGTCTCCGGCGCCATCGCCGCCGGCTGCTACCTGCTGCCGGTGGCGGCGATCCTGTCGGCCACGCCGCCGGGCCGGATCACCGGGATCGCCGGCTTCATGGACGCCGCCGAGCTGGTCTTCGGGATCTACGGGAGTTGGCGCGGGCCGCTGTTGACCGGCGTCGCGGTGCTGTTCGCGGTGGCGCTGCTGACCCAGGGCAGCGCCTGGATGATCGTCGCCGACCGGATGCAGGCGATGGCGGCGGCCGACGGCGGCTTCTTCACCCGGGCGTTGGGCGCCTTCCACCCGCGGCTGGGCACCCCGGTCCGGATGAACCTGCTCTCCGGCGTCGCCGCCACCGCCTTCATGCTCGCCGCGATGCAGCTGACGCACGGCGACGCCTCCGCCGTCTTCGGCGTGGTGCTGTCGGTGGCGATCACCACCCTGCTGCTGTCCTACCTCGCGGTGATCCCCGCGCTGCTCGCGCTCCGGCTGCGCCACCCCGAGGTGCCCCGGCCCTACGAAGTCCCGTTCGGCACCCCGGGGTTCACCGTCGCGGCGCTCCTGGTGTACGCCTGGATCCTGCTCGGCTCATGGGTGGCGCTGTTCCCCGGCACGCTGGAGGCGGCGATCGGGGTCCGCTACCCCTTCCGCGCCGTGTGGGGCGTCTCCCGCCTCACGTTCGAGACGTTCACCCTGAGCACCGTCGGGCTGCTGCTGGCGGTCGCCACCGCCGGGTACGTGACCCAGCGCGTGCGCGCACAGGCCGGCGACGATCAGCGCCAACCCCGCCCACCCCGATAGCGCGGGCGCCGCGACGCCGGCCAACAGCGCCTCGCCGAGCAGGGTGAACGGCACCTCGGCCGCCTGGGTCGCCTCCACCGCGCCGAGCGCGGCCGGCTGGCCCCGGACCAGGTCCGTGGCGCGGAAGAAGAGCGTGGTGGCCAGCACGCCGGAGAGCAGCGCGACGATCAGCGACCGGGTCAACTGGCCGGCGGACGGCGGTCCTTGGGTGACCGCGGCGGTGCCGGCCAGCGCCAGCCACAGCGGCAGCGAACCGAGCGTCATGGCGAGCGTCCGCTGCACGCCGTCCAGGCCGTCGCGCCCGAGCAGCCGGCGGTTGCCGAGCGGGTAGGCGACCGCGGCGAGCAGGACCGGCAGCGCCACCTTCAGCGCGTCGCCGAGCCCGGTGCCGCCGGCGCTGCGGAGCTGGGTGAGCACGACCCCCAGCACGATGAGCGCGGAGACGCCGAGGGTGCGCAGCGGGACCCGATCGCCGCCGAGCGCCCCGAGCGCGATGCCGGCGACGATCACCAACTGCCAGGTGGCGGCCACCAACCAGCCGGCGCCGTGCTCCCCCGCCCAGGTCAGCGGCGCGTAGAAGAGTCCGAAGCCGACGGTCGACCAGAGCAGCCAGCCGCCCGGTCGGGTCCGCAGGCTACGCAGCACCGCGGGCAGTCCGCCGCGCAGGGCCACCAGCGCCACCAACGGGACGACCATGAACAGATAGCGCAGGCTCGCGCTCCACATCCAGGAGCCGCCGGCCAGGCTCATCATGCGGTTGAGCACGAAGGTGGTGGCGAAGCAGGCGGCGGCGAGCACGCCGAGGCCCATGGGGAGGCCGACGCCGGCCCGTGCGCCCCGCGCGGATATCGGCACGGTGCTCCCTTCCGGAAATCACGGGACAGCGCTCTTCGACCGGCTGACCTGCGGTTCCCCGTTCGACGAGAGGCGCCGACGAGAACCGGCGACGCATTGATATCTGAAATGTTAGTGCGTACCACAGGCGCCCCGGCACCGGGGTCGGCCGCTTAGGATCGGGGGGTGACCGCACTGGAACCGGTGCCGAGAAGGCTCCTGCGCGACAAGGCGTACGACGCGCTGCTGGAGGCGATCGTCTCCGGCGAACTGCCGCCCGGGCAGAAGCTCCACGACGGCGAGCTCGCCGAGAAGCTGGGCCTCTCCCGCGCCCCCGTACGGCAGGCGCTGGCCCGCCTCGCCGCCGAGCGGCTTGTGGTGTCCAAGCCGCAGAGCTACACCCGGGTCGCCCCGGTCGTGGCCGAGGAGATCCGGGACGCGCTCGCGGTCGTGCAGGCGATGCACGCCCTCGCGGTCCGCACGGCCGTGCCCCGCCTCTCCGAGGAGCACCTGACGCGGATGCGGGCGGCCAACTCCGCCTTCGTCGCCGCGCT
Source organism: Streptomyces sp. NPDC057743 (assembly GCF_042798755.1). Lineage (NCBI taxonomy): Bacteria > Bacillati > Actinomycetota > Actinomycetes > Kitasatosporales > Streptomycetaceae > Streptomyces > Streptomyces sp. NPDC057743. Next base: position 16,183 of record NZ_JBHVJX010000066.1, on the reverse strand, counting down.
GGACGCCGAGGACCCCGCCGCCGCGGTCGCCGCCGACGACGCGCTGCACGCCGTCCCCATCGAGGTGTGCGGCAACGAGGCGCTGGCCGAGACCGTCCGCCGCTACACCCCGCTGCTGCGCCGGCTGGAGCGGCGCCGCTTCGTAAGCGCCGCGGCCCGCGCCTCCGCCACCCGGCACGACGCACTGATCGACGCCTGCGCCGCCGGCGACACCGAGGCCGCGGTGGCGCTGTCCGGCGAGATCTGGGGTGGCCTCGACGCACAGGAGGCGGCGGGCGCGTCCGAGGCGCGGTGACCGGTAGCCGACGGCCGGTTTCTGCCCGGGAGTTGGCCGACACCGCCCCTTTCGAGCGAGCCGAATCGTTCTTCCTGCCGCCGTTCGAGCGAGCCGCGGAATGCGCCCGGAGCGGGTCGGGCAGCGGTCGGGCTATCGACACGGGGCCGGTCGGCCCCGCCCCTGTGCGCGGAGGAAGCCCATGACCCTCGAAGAGACCCCCGAGACCCGGCGCCCGTCGGCGGTCACCGTCGAACTCGGCGCGTTCCAGGTCGAGACGGTCCGCTCGGTGTCCGGAACGGCGTTCGGCGCCGCGCCGCCCGACGGCCTCCCAGGCGGGGCGGGGCGCCCCGGCGAGATCACCATCGTGCGCGGCGCGGACCAGAGCGCCGCGTTCACCGACTGGCTCACCAGATGCCTGGCCACCCGCGCCGCCGACCGGCCCCGGCAGACGGTGACGGTCGTCCACTACGCCGCCGACCGCACCCCGTTGCGCCGCTACCGCCTATCCGGCGCCCTCCCCACCACCTGGGAGACCCCGAAGGACGGCGCACCCACGGAATCCGTCACGCTGACCTACGAGGAACTCACCATCACCACATAGCCGAGCGGAAGCCTCGGCGCCACCCACACCACGCCCCCCTACAAGGGGCCAACCGGCCGTGATTGCATGCCCGTTGAGGGTCGCGCGACTCCCCGACGACCCCGTACCCAAGGGGGCCCCATGACGCGTCCGTTCCGCTTCGGCGTCAGCCTGCTCACCCTCGACTCCGGCCCGGCCTGGCGCGCGAAGTGCCGGCACGCCGAGGAACTGGGCTACGACGTGCTGCTCGTACCGGACCACCTCGGGTGGCCCGCGCCGTTCCCCGCGCTGGTATCCGCGGCCGAGGCGACCACACATCCACGGGTGGGCACCTTCGTGCTCAACGCCGCGTTCTACAACCCCTCGTTGCTGGCCCGCGAGGTGGCCACCACCGACGCGCTCACCGACGGGCGGCTGGAGGTGGGCCTGGGCACCGGCTACGTCAAGCGCGAACACGACGACGCCGGGCTGCCGTTCGGGACGGCCGGTGAACGGGTGACCCATCTGGAGCGCACCATCGCGGAGTTGGACCGGCTGCTGGGCGACCCCGAGCACCTCCCGCGGGCCGCCCAGCGGCCCCGCCCGCCGCTGATGATCGGCGGCAACGGCCCCCGGATGCTGCGGCTGGCGGCACGGCACGCGGAGATCACGGCGTTCACCGGCGCACACCAGGCCCCGGGCAAGCCGGAGGGCACGCTGGCCCTGGTACCGGCCGAAGAGCTGGCCGCATCGGTCGCCACGTACCAGCAGTACGCCGCGGACCGCCCGAACCCGGCCGAACTCAACGTGCTCATCCAACGGGTGGAGGTGACCCAGGACCGCCGCGCAGCCGCCCGCCACTTCACCGCACAAGACATCGGCATCACGGAGGACCAGGCCCTCCAGGCCCCCACCCTCCTGCTCGGCACACCGACCCAGATGGCCGACCAACTCCGCGAACACCGAGACCGCTACGGCTTCTCCTACATCTCCATCCTCGAACCCGCCATGGAAACCTTCGCCCCGGTCATCGAACACCTCAAGGGCACCTGACCACCCCCGGCACCCACCGTCTTTCACCCACCCCCAACGGGAGGGGACGGGCCGGAGGGGCAAGGTGTTCGGACGTAAAGCGAAGCAGTCCGAACACCCTGCCCCGGAGGCCCATCACCGCACCCAACAGCCCCGCGCAGCGGACCCGCGCCGCAGGCGCAAAACAGCAACCCCCACGGCGGGAAAGCCCCGATGCTCCAGAGTCATAGTTCTGGAGTGATCCCCCGTGGTGGCGTCCACGCTGGTCAAGCAGTCGCACGAAGCCGCAGCATTTACGCAGGTCAGCCCCGGTGCGGGAATCCTTTGCGCTCCCACAGAGAGTGTGGAGAACCGTGCAACTGTAGGAACCGTGTCCGCCGAGACCCTGCGTGGGGTCCGGTGCATCCGTCTGTCGGTCCGGACGGATGAGACAACCAGCCCCGAGCGGCAGCGCGAAGCCGACGACATAGCCGCGTCAGCGCTCGGGATCGATTTCGGCGAGGGTGACGCACTCCGCGAAGCCGTCGACCTGGATGTGTCCGCCTCGAAGATCGGCCCGTTCGATCGTCCGCAGCTCGGCGGATGGCTCGCCCGGCCGGAAGCTTTCGATGCGCTGGTGTGGTGGCGCTTCGACCGGGCCATCCGGTCCATGGGCGACATGCACGAGCTTGCGAAGTGGGCACGGGCCCATCGCAAGATGCTCGTTTTCGCCGAGGGGATTGGCGGGGGCCGGCTGGTCTTCGACTTCCGCAACCCCATGGACCCCACATCCGAACTCATGATGATGATGCTTGCCTTTGCCGCACAGGTGGAGTCGCAAAGCATCAGCGACCGCGTCACCGGCGCACAGGCAGCCATGCGAACCATGGCACTGCGCTGGCGCGGCGGTGGTCGTCCCCCGTACGGCTATCTCCCCGCCCCCATGCCCAAGGAGCATGGCGGGGTCGGCTGGACGTTGGTGCCCGACCCCTACGCCGTGAAGGTGATCGAACGGATCATTGCGGCGCTGCTGGAGGGCAAGAGCCCGCGCGCTATCGCGCTCATGCTCAACAAGGACGGCGTTCTGTCGCCCTCCGTGTACTGGCGGGCGTACAAAGCCCGGCTCAAGGGCACCACCGACATCGAAGGCGACACCGAGACGGACGCGCCGAAGAAGAAGCCCACGCCGTGGCATGGTCAGCGCATCGTAGAAATGCTGACCAGCCCTGCCCTGCTCGGCTGGAAGCTGCATAACGGTAAGCCGGTCCGCGACGCCCAGGGCAACCCCGTCATGGCCACCGAAACCCCGATCGTGACCCGGGAAGAGTTCGACCAGATCGGCGCGCTGCTGGCACCCAAACCCACAGCGGAGAAGGTGCCCACGCGCAAGGATTCCACGGCGTTGCTGCTGCGGGTGTCCCTCCCCTCGTAGCGTGGAGGGACATGACGACGACTCGGACATCTGGGTCTGACCGGGGGAAGAGTTTCGACTCATAATGAGTCACAACCCCATGCCGTCCACTCCCAACACCGGTCACACAGCAACAGCGCACATTGAAGCCCCGGTTCCTTCCGTCACAGGAGGGAACCGGGGCCCTTGGCGTTTCCGGAGGGCTAACGGCCGGCCTGCCAGCCTTAACTAAGTGGCCTGGTGTAGAAGGGCTCGAACTTCGGGCACTTCGGCGTACTCTGCAAGCCGCGCCAACACCACGCCGACTCGTTGCGCTGTGCGATCACTTGCTACGTCTGCGGACAGGCTGACGACTCGTTCCGCCGTGGCTGCGGCTTCCTCGGGCTCGTTCGCGTCAGCGTAAGCCACTGCGAGCCATGAGAGGTAGAGCGCCATTTCCCGCGCATGTGTTGCGTCGTATTCCCCAAGCACCTTGCGCAGCAAGGGGACAGCGCGGAGTGGTCGGCGCAACTCGGTGTAGACGCGGGATTCCATGACCTGGAGTTCACCAGCGTCCACCCAGTAGAGCCACGCCGGGGACTCTGTTCCCTTGCTGTCCTCGGCTAGCGCTTCCCCCGCTTCACCCAACGCCCGAATTGCGTGCTGCGCATTCTCGGCGCCTCCGACTTTCGTGTATGCCCACGCCACTCGATCGAGGTACAGCGCGCGAGCCTTTGGAGGAGCATCCGAACCAACCCCGTCGAGGGCTGCGAGAGCCAGGCGAAGGCCCTCAACTTCCCTACCAACGTTGCTTAGTTGGTAGGCCAATGAGCCGGCGAGATTCCCGGCAAGGGTCCCATCCTCGGCCTGCGTCGCTGCGCTGAGACCTAGCCGGTAGACACGTTCCGCTTCTTCGTGACACCCGGCATCACTGGCGATCCATCCCGCGATCTGCGCCAACTCGGCTATTTGAATAAGAAGTTGACGCTCCGTTGAGCTGCTGTATGAGTGCTCTCGATACATGCAGATGACTCTTCGAAGCTCTCGCAACGCCGGCCGCATGAGATCCCCACCCGCTAGGAAGTCGTCGGCCAGCCGTAGGCCATGCACCCGCTGTTGCACGTCGTCTACCTGGGCCATGCCGAGACGGCCCCGTGCCCGGCCCCCCGGAGGCGCCAACGGGTCTTCGACGGGTAGGAAGTCGGCTAGCGTCGGCAACGTCGGTTCGCTGGGCGCCTGCGGTGTCGTGAGCACTTCCACGGGAACCCCAAGGGCCGCAGCAAGGAACGGCAGCCACTCGCGAGGCGTTCGCTTCCCCGTTTCCCACCGACTGACTTCCTGTCGGCCTACCGGTTCCCCCTGGACTCCAGCAGCTCGGCAGACCTCCCGCCCTAGCCGGGCCTGACTCCAGCCGAGCCGTTCCCGCTCCCGCTTGATGTTGGCCCCGATGCTGCTCCCCATGGAGCAAGTCTGGCCTACGCCGGGCCGACATGGGGCCGCTAGAGCGGACATTCGCGCCGCGGGACGATCTCCCGTAGCGACATGAAGGGACGGCAGCTATGGCAAGCCAGACCGGCGCGGGTACAGGCGAAATCAAGTACGAGTACATGACGTACGCCCCGAGTGGCGCGACGTGCCCGGAGTGCAAAAGGCCCATCGGAGCGTTCGAACCCGTACGCCGGGGCATGCTGGCGCGCCCTGGTGGCCCGCCCGCTGTGGTCTACAAGCACATCGACGGATGCCCGAAATGATCACTGTCAATGACGTGGGAATGCGGGTCGAGGACACCACAGGGCGTATCGGAATCCTGCGTGATGTGATCAGTAACTTCGAAGATCCTGCCGCCCCTCCGAGCGAGCGCCGAAAGCAACATGTGGCGTTCATCCGTCCGGAGCGCGGTGGTCGTGAATGGCTCGTCTCACCGGATCAGGTTCAGCGAGCTTAGGCGCGATACGACCGCTGCTTCCGCGACGGGCCGACATGAGCCCCCGCCCTGTCCTCCTGTAAGCGTCGGTTGGCGAGGGCGGGTTCCCCCAAGGAAAGGCGCAAGGCGCGTCTCCGGTCGCCAAGCCTGGACAGCGATCACGACCAGAGACGGCCCTGTGCACGATACACCACCTACAGGAGGTCGTACATGGACACAGTACGAGCGTTAGTTGGGGAAGCGTCCTTCATGGGCGTCGTCAACACAGTGAAGGACAACAACCCCGGCATGGAACTTGCCCTCGCCGAACGGATCGTCGCGGAGGGGCTGAAGTTCGTTGCCGCCTGCTCCCGCTTCCCCGGCGACGGCCTGGCACCGTCCCGAGTGGTTGACGAAGGCTGGCACGGGCTCATCCTTCACACCAAGGTGTACGCGGACCTGTGCGAGCACCTGGGCGGAGACTTCGTACACCACTTCCCCGGCTGGGACCCGATGAACTACGACCCCAGCGTCCTGGATCGCACCCGCGACAGGATTCGGCAGTGCGGCTACAACGTCGATGAAGAACTGTGGGGTCCGCCTACCGGCGCTGAAGCCCCGCTGGTGTCCGTGGCAGCAAACTGCCAGCACTCCACGGAATGTGCCATCAAACCGATGCCCACACCGCAGGACCCCCGAGAGTGAACCCCGTAGCTGACGGGCCGATTGGGCGTAGGTTGGACGCTGGATTGGAGGCTCCATGACTGAGTGGATCAACCCTCGGTACGCATCGCTCGTACAAGCATGGCGCGACGCCCAGACCCAAGCAGGAAACGAGGAAGCCGCGACACCCCAACGGGGTTTCATCTGGCCGGGGCACGAAGCCCCGAAGGCTCCGCCAACTAGTGGCGACGAGTAACCAGGTGTCCAGTTCCTCAACGGGCTGACGCAACTCCCGTGTAGGGGAGTCGATTTGGAGGCCCCCGCTCACGCCAGGGCGGGGGCCTCCCCGCGCCCCCCTTCTACGCGTCGTCCTTGCCGCTGCGGTCACTGACGTACGTCCCTCGCTGCGGAACAGTGAAGACATAGCCTTCCTCGCGCAAGAAGCGGACCGCATTGCGCACAGTTTCCCGAGCGACGCCGAAGCGCTGCACCAGAGACGCTTCAGAGGGAATCCGCCGATTCACAGCCAGGGTGCCACTCTCGATGTCAGCGATGATCGCTGCCGCGATTTGCCGGTAGACCGGCGTGGGGGACTCGTGATCAACCTCAGATGCAGCCATACGGCCACAGTAGACATCCGGCCATGTCCACTCCCGAAGCCATACGTCTATATACCGAGGTAGACCAAGGTGGCCCAGAAGCCTTACCGTTAAGCACGAAAACGCCCCGACAGACCGCGTAGGACCGGTCCATCGGGGCTTAGCCGACACAGCTATCTAGGAGCTGACCGACTCATGCGCGATCGTATCGCCCGTGCCCTGGTGTGGATGCTGCGGTTACTGCTGCCCGCCCAAGGACGACACGCAGCGGCCCTCACCCCCGAACCGGACACCCAGCCCACACCCGAGAATCCGTGGTCCCGCCCCTGGACCGGACCGACCAAAGAAGAAGCTGCCGAGTTCTTCCGACAGCAAGCCGAGACCACGCTGGAACTCCACGCGATCCGCGAACGACGACGCGCCGCAGTGCTCGCCACCATGGGCACGGACTATCCCTACAGCTACCCCGGCGCCCCGTTCCCCGCGAGCGCGTTCGCCACTGCCGGGGCGGTGTCCGCATGACCCGCGAGGGCATAGCCGGCCCGATACCGGACGTGCGCGTCGGACTGTGCATTCGATGCCGCACGCTCACCACTGCCCCCGTTGCCGTCCGCTGGATCGAGAGTGACGGCGGTCCCGGAACGATCCTCTACGCCTGCCCCAAGCACGCCGCACAGCTCGGCGCAGGACCGACCCCTGACGACGTGATCCGCACCCGCTAGCGCCGCACAACCCCGCCCCGTCCGGGCCGTCCCGGGCGGGGCACTCTCAGGCCCGTCACAGAAGTCCCCGTTACGAGCATCGGGAAGCCGACAACGTGGGAGGCAGCCCGCGCAGCCCACGCACACAACTTTGCCGACCCTTTACCATGGGCTCCCCGGCCGGGAATCCAAAGATCCCGGCCCCCACCGGCGAAAGGTGCGTGAGCGTCCGGCCATGGCCGAACCTCCCAGTCGTCATACGCCCCTGCGAAGGACTCGCAACCGGGGCGCGCTCCTCCCGAACGTGTCCGACCATGGGACGGAGGTGACCCGATGACCGACCTGCTCCTGCTGGCCGTGGCGCTTGCGCTGACCCTTGCCTGCGGCGTCTTCGTCGCGGCGGAGTTCTCGCTGACGACGGTGGAGCGCGGCGATCTGGAGCGCGCCGCCGCCCGCGGCGAGCGCGGCGCGGACAGCGCCCTGAAGGCGGTCCGCGGGCTGACCTTCCAACTGTCCGGCGCCCAGCTCGGCATCACCGTCACGGGCCTGATCATCGGCATGCTCTCCAAGCCGGCCATCGCCACCCTGCTGGACGGCCCGCTGCTCGCGATCGGGCTGCCGCGGTCCGCCGCGGACTCCCTGGCGCTGGTCCTGGGGACCGCGCTCTCCACCGTCGTCCTGATGGTCATCGGCGAGCTGGTGCCCAAGAACTGGGCGATCTCCAGCCCGCTGGCCGTCGCCAAGCGGGTCGCCACCGCCCAGCGCGGCTTCAGCGCCGCCTTCAGGCCGTTGATCACCCATCTCAACAACACCGCCAACCGGACCGTCCGCCGGCTGGGCCTGGAGCCGGCCGAGGAGCTGGCGTCGGCCCGCGGGCCGCAGGAGCTGGTGGCGCTGGCCCGGCACTCGGCCAAGGAGGGCGCCCTGGAGGCGGACACCGCCGAGCTGTTCGTCCGGACCCTGAACCTCGCCGACCTGACCGCGGAGAACGTGATGACCCCGCGGGTGCAGGTGATGGCCCTGGAGGTGCAGTCCACGGCCGAGGACGTCGCCACCGCGTGCCGGGCCACCGGGCTGTCCCGCTTCCCCGTTTACCGCGGCAACCTCGACAGCGTCGTGGGCGTGGCGCACATCAAGGACGTGCTGGCCGTCCCGGCCGAGCTGCGCCCCCGCCACCCGGTCTCCGAGCTGCTGCGCGAGCCGCTGCTGGTGCCCGAGACGCTGACCGTGGACCGGCTGCTGGACCGGCTGTCGGGCCGGCGGACGATGGCCGTGGTCATCGACGAGTACGGCGGCACGGCCGGGGTCGCCACCCTGGAGGACATCGTCGAGGAGGTGGTCGGCGAGGTCCGCGACGAGCACGACCCGTTGGAGACCCCGGACCTGGCCGCGGCCGGTTCCGACGCGGACGGGCGGGCGGTCTACCAGGCCGACGGCGCCGCCCGCACCGACCAGTTGGAGCGGATCGGCCTGCGGCTGCCGGAGGGCCCGTACGAGACCCTGGCCGGTGTGATCGCGACCGAGCTGGGCCGGATCCCCGCGCCCGGCGACAGCGTGGAGGTGGCGGGCTGGACGATGGACGTGCTGGACGCCTCCGGGCACCGCGCGGCCCGGGTGCTGCTGCACGCCCCGCCGGCCGGCGCCGGTGGCGAGGGGGCCGGCCGATGATCGCCCTCCAGTTGTTCGTCGGCCTGCTGACCCTGGTCGTCAACGCCTTCTTCGTCGGCGCCGAGTTCGCGCTGATCTCGGTCCGCCGCAGTCAGATCGAGCCGCACGCGGAGGCCGGGGACCGCCGGGCGGGCAGCGTGCTGTGGGGCCTGCAACACGTCTCGGCGCTACTGGCCGCCGCCCAGTTGGGCATCACGCTGTGCACGCTGGTGCTGGGCGCGGTGGCGGAACCGGCCATCGCGCACCTCCTGGAGCCGCTCTTCGACGCGATCCAGATCCCGCACGCGCTGATCCACCCGATCTCGTTCGTGATCGCGCTGGCCGCGGCGACCTATCTGCACATGCTCTTCGGCGAGATGGTGCCGAAGAACGTGGCGCTGGCCGAACCGGTCCGCACCGCGCTGCTGTTGGGGCCGCCGCTGGTGGCGCTGGCCCGGGCGCTGCGCCCGGTGATCTTCTCGATCAACGCACTCGCCAACGGCCTGCTGAAGCTGCTGCGGGTGGAGCCGAAGGGCGAGGTCGCGGCCGCCTTCTCGGACGCCCAGCTGGCCGAGTTGGTCGAGGACTCGCGGGCCGCCGGGCTGCTCGACGAGCGGGCCCAGGAGCGGCTCCGGGACGCCCTGGAGCTGGGCCGCCGTCCGGTGCGGGACGTGGTGCTGCCGGTGGACGAGGTGGTCTCGGCCCGGATGGGGATCACCCCCGAGGAGTTGGAGCGCCTGGCCGCGGAGTCCGGGTTCTCGCGGTTCCCGGTCGTCGATGACACCCGCCGCATCCTCGGCTATCTGCACGTCAAGGACGCGCTGGACGCCGCCGGGCGCACCGCGCCGTTCCCGGTGTCGGCGCTGCGCCCGATCGCCCGGGTCAAGGCCGCGACCCCGCTGGACGACGTGCTGACCGCGCTGCGCGGATCGCGTACGCACGTGGCCGCGGTGATCGGCGACGACGGCCGGCTGGCGGGGCTGGTGACCATGGAGGACGTGCTGCGGGAGCTGGTGCTGCAACGGCCCACGTCCTGACCCCCGCTGGGCGCCCGCCGGGACGGCGCGACCCCGGGAAACACCGTCACTGACCGATCGGTTAGATTGCTAACCGATCGGTCAGTCGCGTGCGTGTTGCCGCCGCGACGGCCCGGTCACGCATCCGTACGCGCACGCGACGAGGGGGCAAACCCATGAACACCACGGACCGCACGACATGCTGCGTGGTGGGCGGCGGCCCGGCCGGCATGATGCTCGGGCTGCTGCTGGCCAGGGCCGGCATCGAGGTCACCGTCCTGGAGAAGCACGGGGACTTCCTCCGCGACTTCCGCGGCGACACCGTCCACCCGTCCACCCTGAACCTGCTGGACGACCTCGGCCTCGGCGCGGAGTTCGCCCAACTGCCGTTCGCGAAGCTGGAGGAGCTGCGGGCCCAGATCGGCGACACCACCGTGGTGATGGCCGACATGCGGCGCATCCCCGGACCGCACAAGTACTTCGCCATGGTTCCGCAGTGGGACTTCCTCAACCTGATCGCCCGCGCCGCCGCCGAGGAGCCCACCTTCACCCTGCGGATGCGCACCCGGGCCACCGGGCTGCGCACCGAGAACGGCCGGGTGACCGGGGTGACCTACGTCGACGAGCACGGCGAGGCCGGCGAGTTGGCCGCGGACCTGACCTTCGCCTGCGACGGCCGGGACTCGCCGATCCGCGCGGCCGCCGGGATGCGGCAGCAGTACCTCGACGTCCCGATGGACGTCTGGCAGATCCGGGTGGACGCGCCGAGCGACGCCCTCAAGGAGGGCCGGGTCTTCGCCCGGTTCGGCGGCGGCCACGCCGCGGTCACCATGGACCGCGGCAGCTACTTCCAGACCTCCTACCTCATCGGCAAGGGCCAGGACGCCGCCATGCGCAGCCACGACATCCAGTGGCTCCGGGACCGGCTGGGCGCGCTGTTCGGCTGGGACGACGAGGTGACCGGCACCATCGCCTCCTGGGACGACGTCAAGCTGCTGGAGGTGACGTTCGGGCGGCTGCGGCGCTGGCACCGGCCCGGCCTGCTGTGCATCGGGGACGCGGCGCACACCATGTCGCCGGTCGGCGGGGTCGGCGTCAACCTCGCCATCCAGGACGCGGTGGCCGCCGCCCGAATCCTGGCCGGTCCGCTGCGCCGCGGTACGGTCGGCAGCGAGGAGCTGGCCCGGGTGCAGCGGCGACGGGAGTGGCCGATGGTGATGGTGCAGAAGTCCCAGCAGGGCGAGCACGCGATGATCCGCTCCGCGCTGAACGGCACCCTCCACGGGGACCGACTCCCGGTGCCGATGCGGCTGTTGCGGCGGGTGCCGGCGCTGCGGGCCGTCCCCGCCTACCTCGGCGGCCTCGGCTTCCGGTCCGAGCCCACCCCGGACTTCGCCCGGGCCGCCGCTACGAGGCCGAGCCCATCACGGCGTTGAGGGTGAAGGTCTCCAACTCCGCGGCGGCGACGTCCAGATCGAGGTCCGGGTGGGCGAGCCAGTGCCCGATCAGCCCGTCGATCGCGCCGCCGATCGCCAGCGCCACCGTGCGGGTGTCGAACTCCCGCAGCACCCCGGCCCGTTGGCCCTCCGCCAGCAGCGCGGCCAGCGTCTGCCAGCGGTCGTAGGTGTCGTGCGAGCCGGGGGTCTTCAGCCGGGTGCCGCCGTGGTCGTCGAGCAGCATCTCGGTGATCACCCGGACCTGGCGGCGGTTGTCCCGCTGGTAGCCGATCATCGCGTGCACATAGGCGACGACGGCGGCCAGCGGGTCGGCGGCCCGCTCCACCCGCTCGCGGACGTAGCCGCCGAACTGGTCGAGCACCTGCGTCAGCGCGGCGCGGGTGAGGTTGTCCTTCGAGGAGAAGTGGTAGAGCACCGCGGCCTTGGAGACGCCGGCCCGCTCGGCGATCGCCGACAGCGAGGTCGCCGGGTAACCGCGGGTGGAGATCAGCTCGATGGTGCAGTCGATCAACTGCTGCCGCCGGGCCCGTTCGGTGAACGTCGCCGCCTCGGAATCCGCGCTCCGCCGAGGACTCATCCCGCGCCCACCTCTGCCTTTCCCCGCCTCTTCTCGGTGCCTCCGCCTGGCCGGCACTCCGGCCGCTGTCGACCGTACACCGCGGGATAGGATCACCGCGCCATGGAGATGAATGTGCAATACAACAGCTTCGTCGCGGTCGGCGACAGCTTCACCGAGGGGATGTCCGACGGCCTCCCGGACGGCTCCTACCGGGGCTGGGCGGACCTGCTCGCCGCCCGCCTGGCCACCAGGGCGCCCGGCTTCCGGTACGCCAACCTCGCGGTGCGCGGCAAGCTGATCGACCAGATCGCCGACGAACAGTGCGGCCCGGCCGCCTCGATGGGCGCGGAGCTGGTGACGCTGGTCGGCGGGCTCAACGACGTGCTGCGCCCCAAGTGCGACGTGGAGCGGGTCTGTGCGCGGCTGACGGAATGCGCGGAGCTACTGGCGCGCGGCGGCGGACGTTGTCAAGTTGCTTGTGGAGGTGGCGGGTTGGGTGCGGGTGGCGTGGTTTCAGGCAGCTGCGGCAGGGGCCGGCTCCGGTGGTCGTGTGCCGGGTGGCGTGGCGTTCGATCGTTTCGCGCGGTGGCCGATGACGGACATCCGGTGAGGTCGGAGGTGAAAGTGCGGTGTGGTCCGGGGGAAGGGGGCGAGGAGCTTCTGCGCTCTGTCGACGCCACAAAAGCCCTTCGCACCCTCTCGCACCCTCGTGGACGGGCGTGCGAGTTTTTCCCGCCCCGTCGTTCGGGGGCTTCGAGCTGTAATCGCGGTCGACCGCTTCTTCCCCTCGTCCAAGCTGTGCTCCCACTGCGGCACCCTGCAGGACAAGATGCCGCTGAGCGTCACTGCGCAGCGACCCACGACCGGGACGTGAACGCGGCAAAGAACCTTCTGGCAGCCGGACTGGCCACGACAGCCTGTGGAGCTGATTAAGACCTCAACGGAGCGCTTCGGACGGGAAGTTGGCAACGAAACTTCCCAATCTCGATGTCAAGCCGCTGAGAGACGAGTAGATGCAGCTTCGAAAGGCGTCTTGTCCCGGATCATGGACGACAGGACATTGGTTCGTCGGCGATCAAGGGCCAGCACGGCCTACTTGCGCCCCTTCCCCCCTTGCGCTTCCTGTCGCAGTACGCCTTCGAGACGGGGCAGAAGAAGACACTCACTTGTGCGGAAAGGTAGAAGGAACGTTGGAGGCCGCGGTGGTAACGCCTGGGCCCGCAGAGGTTGCCGCTGATGCCGTCGGAGTCCCAGGGCACCGGGGCCAGGCCGGCGAAGCCGGCCAGGCGGTCGGCGCTGAAACCCCACGGCGTGAGCCGCAGGAACCCCCTCCTTCAGGAGACAGAGGAGGTCAATTCGGCGCCAAGCCAGCGCCTCTCGTCGCGTCGTTCGGCCAGGAGTCGAGCGCGATACATGCGGGAGGTCACTCCCAGTTCACGCGCGAGGGCAGCTGGCTGGAGTCCTGACTCACGGGCTGTGGCGAGCTGCACGACGCTGATGAGTTTGCACGCAGCCCACATCTCGGCTTCGCGTTCCTGGGTGATGGACGCGATGGTCGTCACGTTGTCGTCTCCGTACGCGCACCGCTGGTGTTCCAGCGTGACATGTGCCAACTCGTGTGTAAGCGCGCAGCGCTTTTGGATGGGGTGCAGGCCCAGACTGCAATACACCTTGCCCCGCTCCGCGTCCCAGGCCGCCAGAACGTCCTGAAGAGGGAGGTATTGGATGGGGATGTTGAGCTTCTCGAGCTCTACCTCAGGATCGAACGTGTGCATGCAGATTCCCTCCGATGTTCCACCGGCCAAGTCTGGGCGCCTCTTGCCGACTGAGGGCCCGTAAGTTGAGGAAAGCTCCACTTCCCTGGCGGGAGCGGTCGGCGCGCGACAGCGCATACGGCTTTCACCTGAAGGGACTAATTGAACAGTGCAGTTTCAGGCTTCACCTGCGGACTTCTCCTGCGTGGGTAATTATTCCCGTTCTTGTGCGTGTTGACGGATGACGTCAAGATCGGCGGAGGAGAGGCAGCCGGTACCGTCGCTGCTGTAAGCGACGAGGGCGTGGTCGTCGCGCTCCGGCGCCTGCCTGACGGAGGCTGTATGCAGCAGGGGGGAGGGGGTGTTCAGTGGCGTCGCCGATCGTGACCGGCGTGTCGCACCTGCGCCTGCGGCCAGGATCGCGTCGACGACGCTGAGAACGACGTCGCGTTCGCTGCGCGAGAGCAGGTTGGCGCGAGGGGGGAGGGTGAAGGGCTGGGCGGGGCGTTCGCGGAAGATTCCCGCGGCCTGTTCGAGATGGGTACGTGGCAGGTCCAGGGCCAAGGCGAGACCGTCGAGGGTTTCGTCCTCCAGTACTCCGGTGTGCTGCCCGCGGGCGATACGACCGATTGTGGCATGGCTGACGTGTCCTTGGCTGCGTGCCGCGGCAGCCCGGAAACTCAACGGACGCTGACGAGAACCGAGTTCGGCCAGGCGAGCCACCACGAGCTCTTGCAGATCATCTTTCATGACGATGTTCCCTCTCTCGATACGGATACTGGAAGGCATTCCAGTTGCCGACTCTACGGTAGGGGCGCACGATGGAATCGGTTCGACAGGAACTTTGCTCTTGAGTCGCCACTGAAGAGGGAGTTGCATATGCGCTGTGCTGGGAAAATCCGTCTCCCGAAATTCTACTGGACAGTGATCCGCGTGACATCGAAAGTCGTCAGTTGGCGTCCCCGCCGCTCCCCCGCACCGGACGGCAGCGAGGAAACCACAGGAGGCACATTTCAACGCTGACAGACTCGCCTTTCCCCGGACGCTGTGGAGCACGGTTCACGCTTAGCAGGGCTCCCTACCGTCCCTACGTCAATCGGTCGCCCTCGATGGAGGTGCTCATGCCTTCCTCATTCGGTCCTCACCACCGCCACTACAGGCCACACCGCTACCAATCCGCCCCTGAGGATGAGGACTTGGAATCCCGTGTTGCCGGCGTGCTCGCGAGCCAAGATGCCACCACCTGGCGCTGGCCCGCCGTGGAACACCAGCTTGCCCATTACGGCATGGCCGCACTCCGACGATGGTGCCGTGACGGCAGCATTTACGCACGCGTGTGGCGCCTGTGTCGAAGACGCTTACGTCTGACCGCCGCGCAGCGTTCCGACTCCGAGAGCCTGGGCGAGCTCATAGGCATCACCGTAGCCGTCGCCCTCCACCGATTCCGCCGCAAGGCACTCAACGGAACTGGCTGGACCCCCCAACACAACACCGGAGCGCTGGACTACTTTCTCGGCGCATGCCTCCTGGCACTCCCCTCGGAACATCAACGCTGGACACGTGCGGAACTCCCACCAAACGCCCCACCCACCGTGCCCCTGAGGCACGCGGCAAACCTCCCGGCCACCGACACCATGGGCCAGCCAGCGGATCTCACGACGGGACTGTCAACTTGAGTCGGGTCTCTGTGGGGCGATCACTTCATTGTTCGTTTGAGGAGGTGTGTTCACGGAGACCGCTGCTGTGCCGTCGTACAAGGGCTACCGGTTCCCGGCGGAGGTCATCAGTCACGCTGTGTGTCCCCATCACCGACTTCCGCTGTCGCACTGCGAGTTGGAGGTACTTCCCTTCCAGCGCGGTATCACCGTCTCCTACGCGACCGTCCGGGCCTGGTGTACCACCTCCGGAACCGCCAGCGACCAGGGCCTGCACCAGCGGCAGCCGAAGCCGGGCGACAAATGGCATCTGGACGAGGTATTCATCAAGGTCAACGGGAAGACGTGCTATCCCTGGCGGGCCGTTGGCCAAGACAGTGACCTTCTCGACACCCTCGTCCAGAACAGGCGGGATGCGAGGGCGACGAAGCGGTTCTTCCGCAGTCTCCTCAGGGGCTGCGCCTACGTGCCCCGCGAGATCGTCACGGACAAGCTCCGCAGCTACAGTGCCGCCCACCGCCAGGTCATACCCTCCGCCAAGCACCGGGGCTCGAAACCCTTGAACTCCTCGCGCTTCCCCCCCGCCCCCATCTGATGGCAGCGAGTGCCTAATGCGCCGAGATGACACACCGGTTCCGCACCTGGAAGACCGTCACCGGTCGGCCCGCGCGCACCTAACCAACGTGCCCGGCACGCCCCCCGCACTCGCCAGCTTGTCCCAACTCGACGACGACACCTGCAACTTGGCAACACCGATCATCCCTCGTCCCGTAGCCCGTGCGGTCTGGTAGACAAGGACATCTTTCATGCGCATGGCCACTGTTCTTCTGTGTGACAGGTTCCCGCATCCGGCCAGTTGGCATATCGCCCCTGAGGGGCGCTGTCTGTGCAGCGTGCGGGGGGCGTGGTGAACAGCTTCTTCCGCATGGCGGTCCGGCGTGCCGCGCAGTCCGAGTGCCGCTATCGGGTCGGTGCCGTCTTGGTCAAGGGTG
>NZ_JBHVJX010000065.1:0-22612 GCF_042798755.1 Streptomyces sp. NPDC057743 | reverse complement strand
GGCGGCTCTTCCGCCGAGCCCGCTGCAGCCCCAACCGACTGACGTCAATGACCAAAGCGGTCCTCACCCTGGAGCAGCACCGCTGAAGAAGCTCACTGTGTGCTGGTTGACCAGCTCGTGTCTCCGTTACCCGGCCAGGGTGAGGTGGTGCAGGCGGGCGATGCCGAGCATCGCGTGGTGAACGCCGTCATCTTTCAGGCGGCAGTCGCGCAGGATCTTCCAGCCCTTCATGCGGGCGAAGACGTGCTCGACGCGGGCACGGACCTTGCGGTGAGACGCGTTATGTTCCTCTTTCCCGGCCGGGAGTTGGGCCTGGCCACGTTCGCGCCGGTGGGGGATGACCAGGCCGGTGCCCCGGTAGCCGCCGTCGGCGATGACCGTGGTGCGGCCGACGCATCCTTCGCGTAGGACAGCTCCCACGCCTTGCAGTCGTTGCGGTTGCCGGGCACCGGCCGACCGACGGCGACCACGAGCCGGGTGTCGGCATCGATGACGACCTGGTGGTTGGTCGAGTACCTGTAGTTCTTCGACCGCTCGCCCGCCGACTTTGAGATGCCGAACAGCGGGGCGAGCTGGCGCAGGGTCAGGTTCGTGGCCAGTATGCGGCGACCAGTAGAACCCGATCCTCCAGCGGCCGGCTCCATGGCCGGCCCTTGGACCGGATCAGCGCCCTCGCGTCGTAGCTCGGCGATCAGCTTGCCAAACTGACGCATGCTCAGCCCCGTGAACGGGGTTATCCAGGAGGGCTCGGACGCCGTGATCACACCGGACACCGCGAGATCATCTCAAAGATTGGTGGCGTGGCACGATGACCAGCATGTCAGGTCAAGTCTGGGTGTCACTCATATCGTTGGGCGGCGTTGTCCTCGGCGGATTGCTGTCCTACCTCGTCCAGCACAGGACTCAATTGTCAGCGGAACGCGCTGAGCAGCAACGGCAGCAGAACGCCCTGTCGGAGGCTCGGCGCGCGGAACGGCTGGCGCTGCTGGAGCGGTTCATCGAGGTGGCAGCCGAGGCCGAACGCTCCGCGTTCAGCCGACCTTCCGAGTTCGACGACACCCACCCTTGGCATCTGAAGACCCAGGACGTCATGAACAGGCTGTGGGTCGCCGAGCGGCTCATCCGCATCCAGTTCCCCCTGCCCGTGCATGACGCGGCACGTGCCTACTTCCTCGACCTCAACCGGACGGTGTGGGAAGGCTTGCCCGACGGCGAGAGCGTGCGGGACTACCTTGAGGACAACCGGCTGGCGTTCCTCGACGCTGCCCGAGCGGCCATGGGATAGCCCATCGCCAAGCCCCGAAGATCTTTTACGGGACAGCCCTTAGCCAGGATCTCGTACTGACGGCTCGTCTCGTCGCTTCATATCGCGTGGCACTTCGGCGGCGTCGCTACAGGACGAGGCCAGTGGGGTACCGCCTCCCCTCGAAGCCGCCACATAGTTGAGGAATTTCACGACGGGGCGCGGCGCCCTCCTCGTGCGGCTCATTCCGCCTTCGGTGCCGAACTCGTAGACCATCTCGAAGGGATGGAAACGGCGCCTGGACGAACAGTGGAAAGCAGAACGCACGCTGCGAACACCGTCACCCACCTCAGACTCGCTGACCCCAGCGGGGCCGCGACGACCGACGCTAGCCGGCATGCACTCAAGTGATCAGCGACCAACCCACGATCCCAAAGAGAGGGAGATCTGATTACGATGCAAAACGACGCCCCGCCTCCTGTATGGCACACCGGCCGCCTGGCCGACATCGGCCTGGAGACCACCGGCCTTGACGTCGAGACCGCCCGGATCGTCACCGCGTGCGTGGTGCGGTGCGGCGGCCGGGACGCCGAGGCGCGCGGCCGTGATGAGCAGGCAGGCGTGGGTCAGGGGGTCCCCGGCCGGTATCAGCTGCGCGGCACCTGGGCCGGCGCCCTGGTCGGTCCGGATCACCGGGGCGGTGGTCTGCGCGACGGTGACGTTGAGCAACTGCACGAATGTCGCGCACAGCACGACTGGCAGTACGAGCCGCCCGCCGCCACCGGCGCGAGCCGTCCCACACTCAGGAGCGGAAATCCTTCAGGAGTCGATGCCGGCTCACGAGGTGAGGACCGCGGCGAGTTCGCCCGGCCGGGCGGCGAACGGGCTGTGGCTGCCGGGGAGGGTATGCACGGTGAACGGGTTGCCGGGGAAGGCCCGGTCGGCTTCCGCGATCATCAGGTCCTGCGCGGCTGGTGCCAGCGCCCGGTCTTCGGCGCAGCGCAGGAAGGTTCGTGGAATGCGTCCCCACCGTGCCGCGGTCGGGGTGACCGGAGTCGTCGGGATCGCCAGGGGCAGGTCAGGGCTCAGCGCGGACCGCCACCGGTCAAAGCGGTCCAGCGGGGTGTCGTGGTAGTGGGTTTCCCGCAGTTCGTCGAGGTAGGCGGGATCCGGTGAGAGCGGATTGATCCGTATAGCGCCCAGGGCGTCGGGGTCGCCGAGGTTCAGGTTCTGGCCCAGCGCGGTGGCGTTCTCGGGTGAGCCCAGGTAGTCGAAGAACCGCGGCCGCCCGCCCGGGACGAACGCGGACAGGTAGACGATCCGGTCCACCAGCTCGGGCGCCCGCTCCGCGGCCAGGGACGCGGGACCGCCGCCCGCGCTGTGTGCGACGAGCACGACAGTGCGATGGTGACGCACCTGGCGCAGGAGGCTCAGTATGGCCTCGGCGCAGTCGTCCATCGTCAGGGTGGCGAGCCGTGACTTCTCGGTCAGCAGGCCCGGTTGGCCGGGCAGCAGGTATCCGGTGGGCAGAGGTACGTCGAAGCCGTGCCCCGGCATGTCGACGGCCACGCTCGCAGCGCCCAGTCCGGCCAGCGCGCGCTGCGTCGCTGCCCACTGTCCGGAGCTGTGCCAGGCGCCGTGCACGAGAACGAAGACGGTGTCGGTCACAGATGCGTTCCTCATGGCTTCATTCCAGACAGGAACCGCCGCGTCATCCATTCATAGATCTGGTAAGTGGCATGGCAATATCTTTGAGGTATTGCCAGCAGCCGATGGGATCGACGGGATGGAGGGCGGGTCGTGGAAGCGCGACACCTGCGGTACGCGGTTGCTCTCGCCGAGCACGAACACTTCGGCCGAGCGGCCGGCGAGTTGGGCATCGCGCAGCCGCCGCTGTCCAAACAGATCGCCGACCTGGAGCGCGAGGTCGGGGCCCGGCTGTTCGACCGCACACGTCAGGGGGTGTTCCCGACCGCCGCCGGCGAGGCGTTCCTCGCGCGGGCACGCCGGGCGCTCGACGAGATCGCGGCGGCCACTGTCGACGCGGGCCGGGCCGCGCGCGGCGAGACGGGACGTCTGCGCCTCGGCTTCATCGCCTCGGCACTGCTCGACCCGCTGCCGGGCGTCCTGAGCCGGTTCGGCCGTGAACGGCCCGACGTGAGACTGGAATTGCACGAGATGGCGACCAGCCGCAGCAGCTCAGCCCTCGTCGCCGGGGAGCTGGACGTGGCCCTCACCCTCGGCCCGCCACGGGGTGCCGGAGCCGAGCATCTCGTGTCCGTCCCGGTCGGACGCGACCACGTGATCGCTGTGGTAAGTACGGTGCACCCGTACGCGGGTCAACAGTCGGTAAGTGCCGACCAGTTGCGGCGACAGCCGCTGATCGTGTCGGCCGGCGAGGACGAGCCCGCTGTCGTCGCCGGACTGCGCACCCTGCTGGGCACGGACTCATCGGCTCTCGGCGGCGCGACCGTCGCGAGGGACGTGCACACGATCATCGGCCTCGCCGCCTCCGGCGTGGGCGTCGGCCTGGGACCGTCCCGCATGAGGGCGGTCCCGCGTCCGGGAGTGCGGTTCTGTGAAGTGACCCCGCGCACGCCCCTGCCCGATCTCGTCCTGTCCTTCGCGGCCCGCGATCACTCCCCGGTGCTGCGCGCCTTCCTCGACATCATCCGGAAGAACTGCCCCGACGTCGGTGCCGCACTCAACGACCGGCTCCGGCCCCACACTTGACTCGGGCCGGTCGTCCCTTCGCATGCCCTGGATTTCACGGAGTGGGTCGACTCGCGCCGCCGGGCGGCACCGGGTACGCGTAGGCCGCGAACGTCGACGGCAAGAACTGCATCGCAGCCGGCGGGCGCCGCCTGCCGGCACAGCGCGAACATCCGCAGCGGGATGTCGCCGACCTGACCCTTCGATGGGAGGTGCCCGGCGGTGTTCGGCGATTGCGGATGGCCGACGGCGCCGTGGGCGACGGCAGCGATGAAGAGCACCAGCATGCCGATCACCGTGATGGCTACGCCGCCGAGACCGGCTTCAGCCGTGAGCACGGGGCGTTTCGGGACGGCGTGGCGCGGCCGGCGGTGTGTCCATCTCCCCTGCGGAATATGGGTGCACGCTCGGCGCTCCGGGGCGCGGCGAAGCCGAAGCCGTCCACTGCGCTGCACCGGCACGGCGACCCTCCTGCGGCAGGGCCCACCCGCGGAACACGGAGCGCCCGCCTGGTTGCTGTTCCTGTGCCCCGAGCACACCGAGGACCTACCCGCATGGCCCGGCATGCCAGTGGACACCGAGGACCAACTGTCGCTGTCCTGCGGGGCGGTGCTCGACTACCGCATCATCGAGCAGGTCCTCCGGCCGCACGCCGACCTATGGCTCACCCCATCACCGGAGCAGACCCAGCCGCCCACGACGGCTCCTGACCCAAGACGCTCGCACAGGGCCACCACGTACTGTCCGCACGCCTGGCGGAAACCGACGAAGACGACGAGGCGCTGAGCAGCATGACGACGATGCTCAGCACGGCCGCCCAGGACGCGGCCCGAGGCGACCTGGGCCAGACAACCGTCAACTGCGACAGGCCGGCGCGGCCGACCGCGACGAACACATACGGCGCCTGGAGACCGAACGGGACAACGCCTTGTGCCGGGTGGCCGAGCTCGAAGCCCTGGTCGCCGAGACCGGCGCGCTCTTGCGGATCCCAAGACGGATCGCGATGCTGGGCGATCTCCGCCCCGTCTTCGCGGGCAAAGTGTGGAAGCCGGGACAGGTCGGCCTCCTGGACGTCGACAGCGCCGCCGACGACCCGAACCGGTGTTCTTTCTTGGCTTGGTCGGTGTCGACCCCGGCCGGCAAGGACAGGTCTGGGGGCCGTGGTGATCCGTCCTGGGCTGAAGGTGGCCAAGGAGGCGGGAGTGCCTGCTTTTTTGGCCACCGCCGACGAACGCAATGTGCGCTTCTACCAGCGCCTTGGCTTCGAGGTCAGTGCCGAGTACCTGCTGCCTGGCGGCGGCCTGCGCACCTGGCCATGACACGCAAGCACCGCCCATGACGGCGCCTTCCTCAACACACCATCACGACAAGCGGGCCAACGGGCTCTTGGGGCATGCGGCGCGCGGTGACGTGGTCGCCGACCCGGGGACCGATTGCCTCACCGCGACAGTGGCATGCGTGTCGAGACCGCCTGCCGCCCAGTCTCAGGTCACCCGTTGCCGCCGCGATGCCAAGACGGCGTCGATCGCGACGCCGAGATGTGCCCCTGCATGCCCAAGACCGTGCTGGCCGTGGCCGGGCGGTGGTCGCCGAAGTACCCCAGGTTGCCCTCTGCCGTCGCCGCGGCATTCTGCCGCAGGTTCACCACGTACAGCGTCTGCGAGACGACCTGGTTCCGGGTGGCGCCGTAGTGGTCCAGGACCCTGTCCATGGTGGCGTAGGTCTGCTTGAGCTGGGCGGCGAAGTCGCCCGCGTAGCGACTTCTTGTGTCGCGGCGCGAGCTGGACGATGCCGAGGAGTTGGAGCCGGGCTCGGCCGCGGACCGCACCACCGCCGAAGCTGTCGCCTAGCGGCTGCCGAAGGCCCCCGGCAGACGGCCGGAAAGGAAGATGGACGAACCCCGGCTAGTAGGTCGCCTGGCGGGGTGAGGCGGCAGCCGGTGTGACGGCAGCCGGTGTGACGGCAATGATGGGCGGCGCCGTTTCCAGCGGAAACGGGCTTAAGCCGACGGCGCGGTGGTGGCCCCGCCCGAAGGCGTCCCATCGGCTGCACGTTGCGCAACTCCCCGTCAGAGGGCGGCTGTTCACGGCCACGACCAGGAACAGCCTGCCTTCGGGCCGACCGTGGGGCCCATAAGCGTGGGGAGGAAGCGGCGTGCGCCTGCGAAGTGCGTCGTCACGCCCCCGATGCGTTGGGTATCGAGGCATCGAGGTATCGACCAACGCCATTGACCGAACAAAGGGTAATGATTGGACAAAAGTCAGGCGTGCCGCGACGATGTCTCCCAGGTCCGCGGGCGGCACGGGGGCGAGCTGCTCATGCACTCTCTCCGATTGTGTGCGCTGTCTCGCACGTGCAACGGAGGAACACTTCGCCATGAGCTTCGGCGATCAGAACATCCCTTACGGGCAGCCGCCGGCCGCGCCCTACCCGCAGCAAGTGCCCCCGCCCGGCCAGCCGTACGCCCCCTACCCGCAGCAGGCCGGGTACCCCGGCGGCCCCGCGGTGCCGACGGCGATGCCGGGGCTCACCAAGGCCGCGCGGATCATGATGTATGTGATCGCCTCGCTCCACCTCCTCATCACCCTGGCCTTCGGCGTCGCAGTCACCCAGATCGACAAGGCAGTTGGCCAGGCCGGGGTCGGCGGCACGATCACGACCGCGAACGGCCAAGACGTGGACGTGTCCACGGTCGCCAACGTCGGCAAGGGCGTCATCGGCTTCTTCATCCTGCTCGCCCTGGTCTTCGCGGTCATCGGCTTCGTGCTCGCCGCGCGTTACGGCAAGGGCGGCAACGGAGTCCGCATCGGCTCGATCGTCTACGCGTCCTTCGGCATCGTCAGTGGTTTCTTCAACATCACCACCTGGGGCCTTGGCCTGGTGGTGTTGGTCCTGTCGATCCTGGTGATCGTCTTTTGCGCCAAGCGCGCCTCGGCCGACTGGTTCCAGCGCCCTCGCAGCTGAGCACGCTCTCCAACCCGGCCCCAGGCCGCGCCGCTGGCTTCCGAAGCCCCCGCCCAGGCACGTTGCTGCCTGGGCGGGGGCTTTCGGCTAGGTAGGGGGCGCGAGCTCCGCGCGTATGTCCAACGCTCTCGATGCGGATGTCGGCGGTCGAGGTGTCCGGTGCGAAGGCAAGCGGGACCGGGGAGCCGGCCTGGCAACGGGGCAGGGGTGGGGCTCCACGTCGTCGGCGTCCCTGTGACTGAGTCTTTGACCTGGCCCGTGAGTGGTCGAGTTGGCCCGGGTGAGCGTCGGGGGTGGCCCGCGCCCGTGCTGTGGGAGGTCAGGGGTGGTGGACGGCGGCCACCAGCTCGCCGGTTGTCACCACCCGCGCGAAGCCCCCGCCGTGGAGCGACACGGCACTCGCCCGCGCCAACTCCTCAGCCGTCAGACGCCATCCGTTCGGTCCGGTCAGGTCGAAGGTGTGGGTGGCGTCGAGGGCGACCAGCACGTCGTAGCCGAGGTTGCCGCCCATGCGGGCGGTGGTCTCCACGCACATGTTGGTCTGGATGCCGGCCAGTACGACCTGGGTGATGCCCGCTGCCTTCAACCAGGCGTCAAGGTCGGGGGTGCCGTAGAACGCCGAGTTCACCGACTTGGTGACGAGTAGCTCTGGCCCGCTGCCCTTGCCGCGCTGCTCCTGGACGTACTCCTTGAAGTCGTTGCCCTCGTGCCCGGGCCGCAGTGGCGAGCCGGGCTCGTGGGAGTCGTGCCGTACGAAGACGACCCGCCGGCCCGTGTCCTGCCAGGCCGCGATCAGGGAGGCGATGTTCTCATCGGCGGCCGGGTTGTTGCGCGGACCCCAGAACTCCGCATCCTCGAAGCCTTTTTGGACGTCCACCACTACCAGCGCCGCATTCCGTGTGATCTCCATGCCGGCGATCCTGCCCCCTTGCCGCTCCGGTCCACAGGAGCCGGAAAGACAGCGATCGATGGTTTACTGCCAGATGGTTTACTGCCAGGATGACTCGACCGTCCCCGGCTCACCGCATCGCCCTGCTCGCCTTCCCCGGCATCCGGTGCTTCGACGTTTCGGTGATTACCGAGGTGTGGGGTGCGGATCGTACCGACCGCGGGGTGCCCGCGTTCGAGTTGCGTCGGGTGGCTGTGGGCCCTGAACCCGTACCGATGCGCGGCGGGCTCTCGCTCGCCCCGGACCGCACCCTGGCCTGGCTGCCCCGCGCCGAACTGATCCTGGTGCCTGGCCTGGACGACCATGTCACCCCGGCCCCCGAGCCGGTCCTTGCGGCACTGCGCCGCGCTCACGCCCGTGGCACCACCATCGCCGCGTTGTGCGGGGGAGCGTTCACCCTCGCCCAGGCGGGCCTGTTGGACGGTCGCCGGGCGCTGACCCACTGGGCCCTGGCCGATCAACTGCAAGCCCAACACCCGCGGGTGCGGGTCGAGTCGGACGCGCTGTTCATCGAGGACGACAATCTGTGGACGTCTGCCGGCACCGCCGCCGGCATCGACCTGTGTCTGCACCTGGTGCGCACCGCGCACGGCGCAGAGGCGGCCGCGACGGTCGCACGCTCCATGGTCACCGCGCCGTTTCGGACCGGCACCCAGGCCCAGTTCATCGAACACCCAACGCCGCACGCCGACCGCGACGCCGATGCACTGGCCGAGGTACGCGCCTTCGCCCTGGCACACCTCGACGAGCCGCTGACCGTGTCCGCGCTCGCCGCCCGTGCCGGGATGTCACCGCGCTCCTTCGCCCGTCACTTCGCGGCGGCCACCGGAACCACTCCGCTGCGCTGGCTTGTCGACCACCGGATCGCGACGGCCCAAAAACTCCTCGAACGCACCGATCTGCCCATCCCCGAGGTCGCCCGCCGGTCCGGTTTCGGCAGCGAGGTCACCATGCGCCAGCACTTCACCGCCCGCCTGTCGACCAGCCCAAGCGCCTACCGCACAGCCTTCACCGAACAACCACTCTCCAGACAGGAGCGCTGACCCTCGCCGAGGGGGAGGCCCTTCGCTGTCACCGTCACCGTCGCCGTCGCCGTCTTCGGCGCGCTGATGGCCGCCCGGATGCCGCACGAACGGACCGGTCACGTGTCCCGGCGCCGCCACCACCAACTGGCAGGGCAACTACCCCTCGCTACCGAAGCGTTGATGGTGTGGCTGAGTGGGCCGGCGCGCCGCGAGTGCTGCGCTGCTGGATCATCGTGGGTGTTGTGGTGTGGGGCGGTGGGGTCGAGCATGGGTGGGCGTGCGAGTCCGTCCAGCAGCGCGCAGGGAGGATGTCAGTGATGGCGACCAACTCGCCCCCGGGTGCGGACAGTCGGGCTGCGATCGAGGCGAGGATCGACCAACGCCGGGACCAATACGCGCTGCCGGAGGGGCATATCGCAGAGGCGGCCTCCCCGTGGCTGCCCTTCGTTCCCAACGTGATGATCAAGCATCTGACGTTCGATATCCGCAGTAACTCGGCCGCGAACGTGTTGTGGGTGCAAGCTGGCGGGGTGTTGGGGCGGCACCGTCACCGTGGCCCGGTCTCGGGGTACGTCCTCGACGGCAGTTGGCGTTACGCGGAGTACGAAGGGGCGGGGGCTGGGGGCGGCGGTGATCCGTCCGGGACTCTTGGGCGCCAATGAGGCGGGAGTGCCCGCCTTTCTGGAGACTTCCGACGAAGGCAATGTGTGCTTCTACGAGTGCCTCGGTTTCGAGGTCGCCGCCGCGTACCCGCTGTCCGGCGGCGGCCCGTGCACCTGGGCCATGACACGTGAGCCCGGATGGTCCGGGGCCTGATCCGCACACCGCAGCGAGGCCGGCCGGCGGGAGGCGGCCTGGTGGGCGCGTCACGCGAGAAGGGTTTGTGAACGTGACCATCGGTCTCGCCACGACACGTGGCGACTGTCTGGAGTACTGCCCATCGTGGGCGCGGAGCGCGTCATCTGCCGGTCTACGATCCTGCGGGCGGCACCAGTGGCCCGCGGGATCGCGACCCGCCTGGGACTGTCCGTCACCGAGTCACCGAGTCACCGAGTCACCGAGTCACCGAGTCACCGAGTCACCGATTCACCGAGGCGCCGAGTCACCGAGGCGCCGTGGCGCGCCCAGGCCGGTGATCCCCTTGCCTGCTGACACACGCGCGGGTCCCGGCGAGCGGCCGTGACACCACACGGTCGTCGCCTTCAGCGACGACACCGGTTTGCGAAGCCCCGCGCTGGTGTTCGCGTTGGCCAAGGACGCCCGGCTGATCCAGGCCGACACCGCGGAGCAGGTAGTCAAGGCGGCGCTCGCACTGCCACCCGGCGGCTCCCTGACCGTCGTCGGCCAGGGCGGGCACGGGGATGCGCTCTGCCGAACGGCCTGCGACGACAAGCACCGTCGGTGACCACCGGGCTGCTGTGCGCTGCGCCCCGGCCAAGCTCAGCGAGTTGGTGCTCACAACCTTGCTGTACCCACAACGTGCCGCTGACCGGGACGAGTTCTTCGCCGGCCTTCTCAAGGGCAAGGAGCCCGGTGCGCTCTAGACGGCTCACGGTGTACCCGGCCGAGGCCGTGGATGCCGGGCACCTCACCGACGCAACGCTCTGCGTCGGGTGCTGAGCTTCATCGCCCATGCCAGCGAGGATTACCTGCGGGTCACTGCCAACGACATCCTGTGCGGGCTGACCGACCTTCCCCAAGAACGAAAGGCGGCCCAACAAGCCCCCCGGGCCACTGCCTGCATGCTCCAGGGCGACGGTTGCGTATCCCCACCCGGAGGCCCGCTGCCACGACCCAGCGCACATCCCGCCCAGGTCGTCTTCGTCAACGCCTTCCTGATGATGAAGTTCGGCCCCAACTGCTGGGCGAGAACAACTCGGACAGTGCCGCGGGAGTTGGCGGTGGTGGCGGCAAGGTCGGGCTGGGACAGCCGCGGGGCCTTGCGCAGGGCGACCAGGTGCTCTGCGAGAGCGGCGAACGGGGGCGTGCGGCGCTGGGGCGGGGCGAGGTGATGGCCGGCTTCCTTTACTTGCCTGCGCCGGAGCGCACTGCGGCTTCGATAAGGACGGCCATCAGGCGGCGCCCGCCGCCGGCCGCCGTGAGAGTGGCGGCGCCGGCCGCCCCGCACCCGCCGAGCAGGGTGAGGATGTCGCTGATCGACGTTCCTGTGAGGAACAGGGCCGTGCCCAGCACCAGGAAGGAGATCAGCAGGATCAGGTGTGCGTGGGCCCTAGACGCCCCCTCGGCCCCTCGCCGGCGGGCGCTGGCGAGGGGAGTGGGGCGCAGGAGGGCGGGGGAGTAGTGGGCAGGCTGGTCATGGCGCGCAGGACTCCGTCCTGACGGGGCCCCGGCACACGAAGGACCGGGACCCGGCGGGATGGTCGCAAGCAGACGCAGCCCTGCGGCAGTTGGCCCTGCGAATGCGGGGCTGCGCGGTACGCACAAGCCTTCCATGGCCGGCTCGCCGCCCAACCGAACCAGTGAGCCATATGTCTACTTCGCCGGTTCCTGGCCTCGCAGATGTTCCGCTGTCTGCCCTGGAACTTCACACGCGATTCGACCCTGAAAGGCGGGACGGGTACGACCAGTTGCTCGACGCGACGGCCTCGCACGGCCCAGTGTCTGTTCCGGCGTGCTTGCACTGTGGGCCCTATCAGTAAGAAGCTACCCAACACCGATACCAACGGCTCCCGTTGGTATCGCCCTGACGGAACGTTGGTCGCAAGCCCGAGCCCTTCAGGACACCGGCAGGCGCGTTGGCCCGCGTCCGCCGACACCGGCCGGTACCGCCTCGGTACCGGCCGTCGGTGTTTCTGGCCTCGGCACGCTGCTGCTCGGGATCCTTGTGCCCTGGCACAGCGTCATCCGCGGCCAGGCTGCGCGGCCCAGGTGTAGCCCAACTTCTGCAGCGCGGCTAGTTGCTCTTGGTCGAGCTTGTCGCGCCTGGACTTGGTGTTGGAGACCCATACGCCCAGCTTCACGGCCACCGGCTCCGTCTCGCTGTCGACGGCGATTTCCTCGCTGTGGCCGCGCGGCACCGGCCGGTGGGCGCCCTCCCGTTCCACCCACTGCGCGAGAGCCAACAGCCCACGCTGGAACGCCTGCTGCGCCTTGGTCAGGCCCTTCGTCGCGCGCTTGGCCGCCGGGGCGGGAGACGGGGCCGCTGCGGCATTGATGCCTAGCACGGACAGCCGCTCCCGCTGCTCAGTCGTCAACTGCGCCCAGGCGCCCGGTCGTTTGTGCCGCTGAAACCAGGTGCCGAGGTCGTCGCCGTCGAAGAGCACGCCGGGTTGGATGTCGGGCAAAACACCTCCGGGTTCGTCGGCAGCGAGGTCGGCGAGGACGCGGTAGTGGCGCTGCCAGTTGAGCGACCAGGGGCAGTTCCAGTCCGGGTCGATCGCGGTCAGCTGCTGCGCGCGCTTCGTCGCCCGCTCCGGGTCTTTTCCCAACCCGCCCTTCCGCCGCAGGTTGGCCATGTGCTGCCCGATGGGCACCATCGCCTCGCCCCACACCGCGTCCTGACGCGGAGCAAGATGCCCGGTGGCCCGCCGGTAAGACCGCAGGGCGGCCAGCTTGGCCTCCCACGCCTCCTCCCCGGGCTCCCAGACCATCCCGGCCTCCGGAGCGTCCAGCAGCGTCTTGCGCCGCTCCTCCAGCTCACCCGCCCGCAGTGCCTTCCTCTGCTGGTGCACCCACCGCCCCAGCGGGAAGTCCTTGGTGACGCCGACTGCGATCTCGGTGTCGTAGGGAACGGCGTACAGACCGGTGATCTCGTTCTTCTTCCGCCACCGCAGCAGGGCTTGGTAGCCCTCCAGCCACACCAGCGACTCCGGCCGATATACCCGGGTGCGCAGGAACGCCGCGATCGTCGCGGCGTCGCGCGGGCTGGAGAAGTGGAGCAGGGCCGCTTCGGCGGCGGCCTGGGTGCGATGTGCTGGTTTGGTGTCAGTGAGTGAGTGTCAGTGACGGTATGTCAGGTCGGGATGTTTTCGCTGGTCGGGTGTTGAGGTAGGGCGGGGTCACTGTCGTGGGGTGGTGTATGTGGTGGGTGTGGCTGTCATGGACCGGTACACCCTGCTCCGTGTTGCTGTCTTGGGAACGGCACTTCTGATCCTTCCGAGGGTTGCGTGGTTGCACCGTGGTGGGTGTTGGTGTCCGCGGCGGGAGGTTATTCGGTGGGGGAGTCGGGCGCGTGGGGTGAGGTCACGGCGGGGTTGAGGGTGTCCAGGCCGGTGTTGGTTTCGCGGTTGCTGGAGCTGGATGCGGCCGGGGCGTTGACGACGGCGCATGTGCGTGCGGGCGCCCGGGTCGGCGGGGTGAATGTGCGCACGGTGTGGCGCTGGCTGGAGGCGGCGCGGACGGAGGGCCGTGTGGAGCGCAGGCCCCGGGCGCGGCTGGAGTTGTCTGACCGGGCGTGGGAGGTGCTGGCGCAGGCGGGCGGGAACGTGGCGGCGTTGCACCGGCATCTGAAGGCTGCGGGGGGGGGGAGGTGCCCTTGCTGGCGTCGTTGCATCGGGTGGTGCGCCGGGATGTGGAGGCTGGCAGGGTCTTGCCGGACCGAGCGGTGGTGCGGCGGGAGTGGGGGGAGCAGCAAACGCGGCAGGCGTTGGCTGACCTCGCCCTGGCCGGGCTGAGTGAGGGCGGCGCGGCGAAGACGTCTGTGCCACCGTCACCGCGTCTCGTACCAGAGGCGACCGGGGGTTTGCCGGTGGGGGAGAGCGGTGCGCTGGCGGGTGTGGCGTTGCCGGTGGGTGCGCAGCCGGTGTGGACGTTGTCGGTTCGGGCGGTTGCCGAGGCGGTCGGGCAGGCGATGGCGGTTCAGGGCGCGGTGTGTGTATTCGGTGACCCGGGCCGGGGCAAGACCGCGGCCGTGCGGATGGTGCTCAGTGAGGTGCCCCCGGGCTGGAAGGTGACGTGGGTGCCGGTGGCGGTGCGCCCGTCGGTGGCTGGCATGAGGCGGGCGGTGTTCGACGCTTTGGCGCTGGCGGGCCGTTTCCCGCACACGTCGGCGTTGGCCGATGCGGCGGTCGCGGGGGCTCTGGGTCAGGCGCGGGTGCTGGTGGTCGATGAGGCGCAGCGCCTTCCTGTGCCGTGTCTGGAGTATCTGCAGAGCCTTTGGGACCACCCTGGCACGCGGATCACGCTGGTGTTGTGCGGGGCGGGCAGCGAGCGGGCGCTGGCCAGGCTTCCGCAGCTGGCATCGCGGGTGGTCGCGTGGCAGGAGGTTCCGCGCCTGACCGGAGCGGAAGTGGCGAGTGTGGTGGCTGGCTTCCATCCGCTGTGGCGCACCGTCCCGGCCCCGGAACTGACGTGGATCGACCAGTCATGCGCGCACGGCACGTTCCGCACGTGGGCCGCTTTGACCGCGCACCTGCAGAACGCGCTGCTCACCACCGCTGATGCATCCGTCGACCGGGCCTTGCTGCGGCGGCTGTTTAAGCGGGTTGCTCCGCCACTGTGAACGGAGCACTCCTGCAACGGGCCGGGGGTGCATGCTCACGGCCCCGGCGAACACACGATGTCCCACCGCGCGAGGGGAGCTGGCATGGAGGACGAAGGCGCCGTCCGCGCAGGTGACGGACTGCCTGCGGCGTCGAGGACGGCACTGCGAGGTCCGGCGGTGCGGCGGCTGCTCGCCCTGCGGGTGGGGAAAGGACTGACGGCCGGTCATGTTCGCGTAGCTGCAGACGCGCTGGGGGTGTCGGAGCGCACGGTGTGGCGATGGCTGGCCGCTGCTGAGAATGATGAGGCCGCAGCCGTCGACCCCGGCGCACGGTCCCGGGCCGATACGAGGTTCACGATCACGTCTGAAGTCCGTGGATTGTTGGCGCTGTGGAAGGGGAATGTGCGGGCGGTCCATCGCGAGTTGGTCCTGCGTGCCGCTCGGCAGTCTCCGCCTGCCGACGCACCGTCATTGACGACGCTTCACCGGGCGATCCGCCGTGATCTGACGCCGGGGGAGCGGGCTGGGCTTGCGGGTGGGGAGCGGGCGGCACGCAAGCACGATGTGTTCCTGGCCCGGCCGCGGGGCTGGCGCAACCAGGTGTGGGAGACCGATCACGTCCAGGCTCCGGTGCTGGTCGACGTCGACGGCAGGGCCCGTCGGCCATGGATCACGTGGTTCACCGACTGCGCGACGAACGCGATCGTGGGTGTGGCCGTCACGCCGGGGGATCCGTCGCGGGAGTCGGTGCTGGCCGCGCTGCGCTCCGCGGTCCTGCGCGAGGATCCCTACGGCCCGTTCGGCGGGTTGCCCGAGAAGGTACGGGTGGACCGCGGCAAGGACTTCTTGTCCAGGACGGTGACGGCCGCGTTCGATCTGTTGGATGTGACGGTGGAGGACCTGCCTGCCTACACCCCTCACCTCAAGGGCACTGTGGAGGGCCTGAACCGGGCGGTGGAGAGCATGTTCCTGGCCGCGCTGCCCGGCTATGCTCGCCAGCCGCGCCCCGGCAAACGCGCCTCCTGCCCGAAGGACGAAGTGCTGCTCGGCTTCGAGGACTTCACCGCCCGGCTGCTGGCCTGGATTTCTTGGTGGAACACTGAGCATCACCCCGCGCCCTTGCGGGGGAAGAGCCCGCTTCAGGCGTGGAAGGACGATCCCACCCCGCTGCGGGACGTGCCGGCCACGGACCTGTGGACGTTCACCCTGGAGGACGCCGGCACTCGTACGCTGACCACCCGCGGCGTCCGCTTCAAACGACGCGACTACGTGGGCCCGTGGATGACCGGCCAGACCGGCATCCAGGTCCGTATCCGGTTCATGCCCCACCACGACCACCGCATCGAGGTCTACCACGCCGCCACCGGCCGCTACCTCGGTCCTGCGGACCTGGCCGACCAGGCCACCGACGAACAGATCAGCGCCGTGCGCAAAGCGCGGGCTGCCCGCGCCCGCCGCCTGAAGAAAGACCTAGAGGCTTCTCGGCGCGAGCGTTACGCCGCCGTCACACAGGCCGAAGCACCGCAGCGGCTCGGCGCGCTGACCACCGCGCAAGCCGGGACCGAACTCGTCCAAGCCACCGACACGGACCTGTCGGATCTGGCGCTGCCGGACCTCATCCCGCCCGCCGCGCCCCCGGCCGACTGGCGCACCCCGCCCTCCCTCGCCACCCGGACCGTGTCTGGCCGGCCCGTCCCAGCCCCTTGCGGCCCTCACTCCACGGACGGCCCGAACAGGCAGGCCACACCTCCCACCACCGACGAAGACGGAGATGCCTCGTGACTGCGGCCACCTACCAGTACGTCGACCTGCCCGATGCGTCCGTGGTCACCACTCGCGCTCTGCTCACCGCGCGGGAGAACATCGCCGACACGGTCGCCGCGCGGGCCATGATGTGTATCCACGGTGGCGCCGGCTTCGGCAAGACCCTCGCCGTCAACACCTGCCTGCGCGCACTCGAACCCGGCGAAGACGTCCGCAAAATCACCTTCCGGGCCCGGCCCACCGCCCGCGCGGTGCGCTACGAGTTGTTCACCGCCCTCGACCTGGCCGGTGAACCACCGCGCCACCCCAGCGAGTTCGACCGCCTGTTGAAGACCGCCCTGGCCGAACGCCCCCGCACCTTCCTGGTGGACGAGGCCCAGTGGCTCAACGGGGAGGCGTTCGAATACTTCCGCTACCTGTGGGATGAACCCTCAACCCAGCTCGCGATCATCTTCGTCGGAGGCGAGGGTTGCCACACCGTGCTGCGCCGCGAACCGATGCTCTCCTCCCGCATCTTCATCTGGCAGCATTTCTCCCGCCTCACTCCCAGCGAAGTCCTCGAGGCCATCCCGCTGTTCCATCCGATCTGGGCCGACGCCGCCCCTGACGACATCACCTTCGCCGACAGCCACGCCGCACACGGCAACTTCCGCGCCTGGGCCCAACTGACCGCCCACACCCGCACCGCCCTGGCCCGCACCGGACGCCCCCGCGTCGACCAGGAACTGCTGCGCTGGGCCTTCAG
Source organism: Streptomyces sp. NPDC057743 (assembly GCF_042798755.1). NCBI lineage: Bacteria > Bacillati > Actinomycetota > Actinomycetes > Kitasatosporales > Streptomycetaceae > Streptomyces > Streptomyces sp. NPDC057743. The sequence goes on along the minus strand of NZ_JBHVJX010000065.1, from coordinate 5,767 downwards.
CCGCCTCGCCTGACGCTGCCATGCCGCTTGCCGCGCCGCCCGTCACCGTCGTCATCGACCGCCATGACGATGCGATCCACACGCATACCGCTCTGGCCGCCCACCATCCGTCTCACGGCCGGATCACCCTGCACCCCGGGCCGGGCACGACCAGCGAAACCGGCCTCGCCCATGACCTTCTCGCCGCCCTGGGCAAACCACCCCTGCTCCCGGGCCGCTTTCCCGGCGGCCGCCAGCCCGCCTGGGAAGCTGCCACCGCCTGGATCACCGCTCTCCCCATAACCCGGCTGACCGTTCTGCGCGCACACCGCCTCACCGGCCGCCGCACGATGCGCCTTTTGCAACTGCACGCTCATACCGGCATCCACCTGACCTTGGTCTGCCACCGCCCTCACCTGCCCGCTGCTTTGCACCGGGCCCTGCAGAGGGTTGACCACATCGTCACCGCCGACTTCCAGACAGCCCGCCGCTGCTACTACGGCGCGACCGCCACTGAACACCTGCCGGCAAACGAGCTTGCCCGGCCAGTCGGCCGGTGGCTCACCCTGCCTGCACTGGACCGTCTCGTCTCCTACGACAGCCCCCGCCCCTGCGCCGTCCTGTGCGCGCCGCCGCCGATCCTCTGGCGGCACCGTCCGCCGCCTGCGCCTCTCACCCCGCGCACCGCCCAGCGAGTCGCCCGCCGGCTTCACGGGGCGAGCGCACACCCGCGCCTGGCCGCGGCCATTGCCGCCGCGCTGTTCACCGGCGCCTCCCTCCAACAACTCGCCACCGCCCGCCCCCACGACTACGACGACGCCGCAGCCACGCTCGCCCTGCACGACCGCGCCCGCTACACCGACGGCTGCGCCGCCTATCCCGTACCGCTGTGGGCGGGTGTCTTCCTACGGGCCGCAGCCTGCTTCTCTCGGCTCGTATCCGGCGAGGACGGAGAACTGCTCGCCGCGCCAAGTGACCGTGCGCACCTGCTGGTCGTGGCGGAGACGGCCAGGCTGCGCCCGCCCCAGCCGCCCGCGGCCCGCCGCCAAGGCCAGGTCGGCCGTGTGGAGTGGGACTGGCGTGAGCGACAGGAGGCCGGGAGGTACGAATCGATGCCGGCCCCACGCGCCAGGCCCTCGCGGTGCTGAACGCCCTGACACGGTCGATCAGCTATATGCCTCATCCGATCGAGAAGTCAGCGAACTCGACGTCGCTGAAGGCGATGTGCAGACCGTGAGCGCGGCGGCCCCCGTCGCGGAAGTAAGCGTGTCCCAGCGCGCGGGCGAGGATCACCATCTGCTGCTGCTCGCCCGCGCCGGCGTCCCGGGCGGCGAACAGTTCACGGGCGACCTCTCCCGGCAGGTCCTGGGTGATCCACCGCACCCGCGGATCGTCCGAGGACCCCGCCGGCGCGGCGAACCCGAATCGCGCCCTGGTGTGGAAGACGAAGCCTTCCGCTTCGGCCTGTGCGCGCCGGCGGGCCCGCACCCGGGGCTGCCACCGAGTCCGGACCGCTTCCTCGATTGCCCTGGTCTGCAGCGGACCCGGCAGGCGCCGTGCTCCGGGTTTCTTGGTCACCCACCGCTGCACAGTGCGCTGTGACACCCCCAGCACAGCGGCGACCCTCCGGGTGGAACCTTGATGCGCCGTCAGCAGATACCGCAGGCGAGCCTCGGTGCTTGAGGGAACGGGACGGGTGCGCAGTGCACGCTCCAGCCCTTGAGCGATCTTTCCCATGTTTGGTCCCCAAGTGGCCTGTCGACAGGCCGATGTCCTGCGGCCTTGGTCCTAACGTCTCCCACATCCGTCCGCCCCCTGCCTTGTTCTGGCGTCTTCGGGACAGCACTGGTCGTGGTCAGCTATGGGACCTCAGGGGCGTGCCACAAAAGGGGCATCTGCCTCTCGGCGCAGCTACGCCCATTCCATGCCCAGTTTCCGTAGTGCCTCCAGTTGCTCTGCCGTGAGCTTGCCGCGCCTGGATTTGGTGTTCGATAGCCATACGCCCAGCTTCACGGTCACCGGCTCCGCCTCGCCGTCGACCGTGATCTGTTCGCCGTGGCCCCTTGGCACCGGCCGGTGGGCGCCTTCCCGTTCCACCCACTGCGCGAGGGCCGCAAGCCCGCGTTGGAACGCCTGCTGTGCTTTGCTCGGTTTCGTCGCACTGGCTGCCGTCGCCGGGGTGGGAGAAGGAGCGGGGGAGGGTGCCTGGATACCTAGTGCGGTCAGCCGTTCTTGTTGCTCAGGAAAGAGTTGCGCCCAGGTGCCCGGCTTTTGTTGTCGCCACCGCCATGTGCCGATGTCGTCGCCGTCGAAGACGACGCCGGGTGCGATGTAGGGCAGGTGGCCGTCGGCGTCGACGAGGTCGGCGAGGACGCGGTAGTGGCGCTGCCAGCTCAACGGCCAGGGGCAGTTCCAGTCCGGGTCGATCGCGGTCAGCTGCTGCGCGCGCTTCTCCGCCCGCTTCGGGTCCTTGCCGAGCCCGCCCTTGCGACGAAGATTGGCGATGTGTTGCCCGATGGGCACCATCGCCTCGCCCTCGCCCCACGCCGCATCCTGACGCGGGGCGAGGTGTCCGGTGGCTCGCCGGTAGGAACGGAGCGCGGCGAGCTTGTTCTCCCATGCTTCCTCGCCGGGCTCCCAGACCATCCCGGCCTCCGGAGCGTCCAGCAGCGTCTTGCGCCGCTCCTCCAACTCCCCGGCCCGCAGCGCCTTGCGCTGCTGATGCACCCATCGCCCGAGGGGGAAGTCCTTGGTGACGCCGACTGCGATCTCGGTGTCGTAGGGGACGGCGTAGAGACCGGTGATGCCGTTCTCGGCCCGCCAGCGGATGAGGGCTTGGTAGCCCTCCAGCCACACCAGGGATTCGGGCCGGTAGACCCGGGTGCGCAGGAAGGCGGCGATGGTCGCCGCGTCGCGCGGGCTGGAGAAGTGCAGCAGCGCCGACTCAGCAGCGGCATCGGTGTCGTCCTGCTCCTGGTCTTCGCTGCCCTCGTCCTCGCCGTCGGCCCCGATGATTCGGCCCTCCTCATCGCGCTGGACGTGCACCTTGCGCGCGTGCTTGCTGCGGGTGAGGGCGCGGGAGGCGAGCTGCTCGACGAGTCGTTCATCATGCGAGCGCAGGCCCTGGAGCACAGCGACCAACCCGGCATACGAGGCGGAGGCGACCATGTCCGTCGGGTCCTCGCCGAGCTCCAGGAACACCGGCACGATGATCCTGGCCACCTTCGTGCTGCCGTCTTTGTTGAGCCGGAGCGCCCGGCCGATGTTCTGCACGATCTCCACCTGCGAGCCGCGGGTGTCCGCGAAGCAGATCGCTTCCACGCCCCGCTCGCCGGTGATGTCCACGCCCTCCCCGAGCACGCGAACGCTGGCGAGGAAGGCGCGGTGCACCCGGCGCCCGGCGGCGTCGATGCCGTTGGCGAACTGCCTGATGACCTCGCGCCGCTCGGTCACGAGATGGTCGCCGCACAGCCACGCCGACCACACCCGGTCCGGCGGTACGTGGCGGCCGGCCTCGAGCTCGTAGAACTCTGCGTCGATGGAGGACTTCGGCAACTTGTCGGCGGCGGCCAGGTCGTCGTCGGTGGCGTCGTTGACGTACAGCTCGGCAGCCGTCTCCGGCAGCTTCTCCGCGAACGCGGCGGCCTCCTCCACCTTCTGGTGGAACGTCATGACGGTCTTGAGGTTCCACTTCGCCGCGTGCTCCAGGAGCGCGGTCTGCAGCAGCGCCAGACGCCGGCCGCGCCGGGCTTCCTCGGACTCCCCGATGACGGGGGAGGGGTCGCGGATCTCCAGGACGTCGATCTCGAACCCGGCGAGGATCTCGCGCTCGATCGCCTCCGAGAGCCCGAGTTCTGCGAGCCACGCGCCGTACGTGCCCTCCGGGTCGTCGGCCATGGTCGCGATCTCCGCCTCCTGGCCCTCCGCGCCCTTCTGCGGGCGGGCCGCGGCGAGGATGCGCGGGGTCGCGGTCAGGTAGAGCCGGAAGTCCGCCGGGATCCGCTGGTTGTCGTGGATGGCCGCCCACGGCCTCCCAAGATCACCGGCGGTTCCGTGCGCCTCATCCACGATCGCGAGGTCGAAGCCGCTCATGCGCTGGCCGTACAGCCGGTCTCCGCCCGCCAGGGCGGCCTCCAGGGGCCCGCGAACCTTCCGCTGGCCCTCGGGTGCGTCGATGTCCTCGCGGTCCACGAGGGAGGCGTACGTGGCGAATACGACGACCGGCCCTTTCCCGGCCCACAGGGCGAGCTGGATCGGGTTGGTGGTGGTCCGCACGCCCAGTTCCTTCAGCACCGGGTCGTTTTCCAGCGAGCACACCGCGACCATCGGCGCCCGGTGACCGACCAGACGCCACGCCTGGGCGGTCTGCGCGAGCAGGTCCAGGGTGGGCACGGTTACGAGGATTCGGCCGTCCGCGAACGACTCCAGCGCGCACGCAGCGGCCGTGATCGTCTTGCCCGAGCCGGTCGCTGACACGATGGTGCCCCGGGCACCCTGCGGGGGCACAGATGACCTTGCAGGGAATCCCACCCACCTGCGAAACGCGGAACGCTGATCGACCTGGTGTTCCTTGAGCTGAATCGCTGACATTCCATGCCTCCCCGAGCGCTGAATTTCCGTTGGCCTTTCAGAGGGCCACGTGCGGAATGCAGGCCGCGCCCAAGTCGTTCCAGATCGACGCATCCGCCTTGTGCCAGCCGCCCGACTTTCCGCCCTTGAAGGGCGGCTTGCCGCCCGGCATCGAGCGTGCAGACGATGTAGTCCCCGTCGCAGTTCACCGTCCGCGCCGCGCACAGACCACCGGCCTCACCCAGCACCTCCAGCACCCGGCGCCGCGCCGCGCCGTGGTGTGCGGGTGCGTGCGCGGCAGCACGTTCTCCCGGACGAACCTCTCCAGCCGCACCAGGGCGGCCTGCTCACGCTGCCTCACGTCCGCGATGTGTACGGCCAGTTCAGCGGCCCCGGCCGACCGGCCGCCGCGCCGGGACCACTCTCGGTCCGCGATGCCCACCAGGGCCTCGCTCACGGCCGTCACGCTGTCATCCCAGCCGTCCGAGAACAGCGGGCCCCTAGAGGCCGGCGCCATGCCGCCCAGCTCCACCACCTGGCACTGCGCCCCGGCGATCGCCCCGGACTCCAGAGCGGCCACCAGGTCGTCCGCCTCGCTCGCGGGCACGCCCTGCGCTTCCAGGAGCGCGAACACCTTCAACCGGGCGTACACGCCCGCAGTCTGGTACTGCGTCACCCGGCGCACAGAATCGTTGCTCAGCACGGGATCGGGTCGGGTAGATTCATGGTGACCGATCATCTTCGGTCGTTCCTCCCAGAACTCCGGGGAGCTCCCGGGCAGTTGAAGGGTGTCCCGTGTTTCCGCCAACACTACATACTGCATCAACTTGATGCACGCGATACACCGTCTCCCTCCCTGTAGCCAGCCCCAGTCCGCGTCAGCGGACTCCAACGGTTCTGGAGGCGCAGACCGGAAGGACCGTCAGGCGGGGGAGCGCAGCGGACCCGCCGTCAGGTTGAAGCGAAGCGGAAACCTGACCGTGGGACGTAGTCCCACTGCTCCGGGAGCGCAGCGAACGGAGCATCAACCTGCCTGCTACGCAGGCAGGTTGGGCGGGTGGCGCAGCCACCCGCCAGGCGCTCCCGCTCCGCTGGCACATCGCGCAGCGATGTGCAACTGCCTGGGCGCAGCCCAGGCACGGTGAGCGCAGCGAACCGTAACTGCCTTGCGAAGCAAGGCAGTTCGCTTGCGTAGCGCGCAGCGCTACGGTACCCGCTC
>NZ_JBHVJX010000064.1:0-25021 GCF_042798755.1 Streptomyces sp. NPDC057743 | reverse complement strand
CGCATGATCCGCCAACCACGGATGCGACGACAACGACAACCGCCCCGTCAACACCACCCGATCCGAATCCGCCAACGCCACCGCCGCACCCAACAGCGGGTGGCCTGCGGCACCAAGCCCCAGCCCCCGCGCATCGCCAGACACCCGCACCGACGACTTCGGCCAGTACCGCTCCCGCTGGAAGGCATACGTCGGCAGATCCACCAGCTTCGACCCCTGCGCGGCGAACGCCTTCTCCCAGGCAACCGGCAGACCATGGATATGCGCCTGGCCGAGCGCAGTCAGCAGTTGAGCGGTGTCACCGTGATCGCGACGCAGGGTGCCGAAGGACGCGCCGGTGGCGTCCGCGGCGTCGAGGGTCTGCTCCACGCCGACGGTCAGCACGGGGTGGGCGGAGGCTTCGATGAAGACCGTGTGGCCGGCGCCGACCGCGGCCCGGACCGCGTCCTCGAAACGAACGGTCTGGCGCAGGTTGCGGTACCAGTAGTCAGCGTCGAGTTCAGCGGCATCTATCGCCTCACCGGTCAGCGTCGAGAAGAAGCCAACGGACGACGAAACCGGAGCGATCGGCGCGAGGTCGGCGAGGATGCGGTCCCGAAGAGCCTCAACATGCGGCGAATGCGAGGCGTAATCCACCGGCACCCGACGAACGCGAACGCCCTCCGCCTCCCAAGCAGCCTGCACGGCATCCAAAACCGCCGCGTCGCCCGAAACCACCGTCACCCGCGGCCCGTTGACCGCCGCAACCCCCAACCCGTCATAGCCGGCCAGGACCGACTCCACCTCGTCGACGGGCAGCGGAACGGACAGCATGCCACCGGCGCCGGAGAGCGCAGTGATGGCCTGCGAGCGCAACGCCACCACCCGCGCACCGTCCTCCACCGACAACCCACCCGCGACAACAGCAGCCGCAATCTCACCCTGACTGTGACCGATCACCGCAGCCGGCTCCACACCAGCCGCCCGCCACACCTCCGCCAAACACACCATCACCGCCCACAGCAACGGCTGGACGACATCAACCCGCTCCAGAACGGCCGGGTCGGCAGACCGTGCAACCTCCGTCAGCGACCAGTCCACGAACGGCGCCAACGCACGCTCACACTCAACCCACCGCGCAGCGAACGCCTCCGACGAATCCAACAGGCCGGCCGCCATACCAACCCACTGCGAACCCTGACCCGGGAACACCAACACCGCGCCAGAGCCCGCACCGATCCCAACGCCCGTAAATACGGAGGAGGTTGGCTCGCCGGACGCCACCGCGGCGACGCCCGCCAGCAACGCCTCCCGATCCGTACCAACCACCACCGCCCGGTGCTCCAACACCGCACGCGACGACGCCAACGAGAAGGCAACGTCAACGGGCGCCAACTCCGGCCGCTCCGCGACGAATTCACCCAACCGCTCGGCCTGGGCCCGGAGCCCCGCCTCGGACTTGCCCGACAGCACCCATGCCACCGGCCCCGCGTCCGACGGCCGGGGCTCGCCCTCCGCAGGCTCCACCTCCGGCGCCTGCTCCAAGATCACATGCGCGTTCGTACCGCTGATCCCGAAGGAGGAAATGCCAGCCCGGCGCAACTGCCCGGTCTCCGGCCAAGGTTGGGACTCGGTCAGGAGCTCCACCGCGCCGGCTGACCAATCCACATGCGAGGACGGCGAGTCCACATGCAGCGTCTGCGGCAACACGCCATGGCGCATCGCCTCGACCATCTTGATCACACCGGCCACACCCGCAGCCGCCTGCGTGTGACCGAAATTGGACTTGACCGAGCCCAACCACAACGGCCGCCCCTCCGGCCGCCCCTGCCCATACGTCGCCAACAACGCCTGCGCCTCGATCGGGTCACCCAGCGTCGTACCCGTACCATGCGCCTCGACCACGTCGACGTCCGCCGCGGACAGCTTGGCGTTCACCAGGGCCTGGGTGATGACCCGTTGCTGCGACGGGCCGTTGGGCGCCGTCAGGCCGTTCGACGCACCGTCCTGGTTCACCGCCGAGCCGCGGACCACCGCGAGCACCCGGTGCCCGTTGCGCTGCGCGTCGGACAGCCGCTCCAGCAGCAGCATGCCCACGCCCTCGCCCCAGTTGGTGCCATCCGCCGCCTCGGCGAACGCCTTGACCCGGCCGTCGGCCGCCAGGCTGCGCTGGCGGGAGAATTCCATGAAGCCGCCGGGGGTGGACATCACCGTGGCGCCGCCGGCCAGTGCGAGCGAGCACTCGCCGTTGCGCAGCGACTGCACGGCGAGGTGCAGGGCGACGAGCGAGGACGAGCACGCGGTGTCTACGGTTACCGCCGGCCCTTCCAGGCCGAGCGTGTAGGAGATACGGCCCGACATCACGCTGGCGTTGTTGGCGGTTCCGCCGTGCGCGTCGAACTGGGCGCGCAGCGTCATCAGTAGCGTCAGATAGTCCTGACCATTGGTGCCGGCGAAAACGCCGGTCCGGCTGCCGCGCAGGGACGTGGGCGCGATCCCGGCCCGCTCCAGGGTCTCCCAGGAGACCTCCAGCAGAAGCCGCTGCTGCGGGTCCATCGCCAACGCCTCGCGCGGCGAAATCCCGAAGAATCCGGCGTCGAACTCGCCGGCCCCTTCGATGAATCCGCCTTCGTTGACGTAACTGGCCAGCGACTGTTGTTCGGCGTCGATTTCGGTAGCGGCGTCAGGGCCGGAGCCGGCACCGGGACCAGAACCGGCATCGGTCTTGGTGGCGGCGCCGGATTCGACGTTGGTGGTCGTCGTGCCGTGTACGGCGTCGAGGTTCCAGCTGCGGTCCTGGGGGAAGGGCGACATTCCGTCGCCGCCGGAGGAGACCAGCCGCCACAGGTCCTCCGGGGACCGCACGCCGCCACCGAAGCGGCAGCTCATCCCCACGATGGCGATGGGCTCCTGCGTCGACGCCTCCAGGTCGCGCAAGCGTTGGCGCGTTTGCTGGAGGTCAGCCGTTGCCAGCTTCAGGTAATCGCGAAGCGTCTGCTCGTCAGCCATTCAATGCCGCCTCAATCAACATACGCCCGAACGCCACAGCGAACAGAACGCTTCTCAGAGGGCAGAGTGTTACGGCCGATGCGGTGTTGACCCGCATGGCGAGTCCTCAACGGGCATGCCTGGCAATGCATCCCCCGCAACGGCCTGAAACCCTTCACGCCCGCCCAACCCGGTCGCCAATACTCACACTGCCGCCTGGGCAGCAGTGATCGATATTCCTGTCTGCGAATTGTCGAGAGCAATCGAGAGTCGCCGAGTTCTCCTTGGGCACCCTCCGATGAATCGTTGAGGGATTCAGTGGGCCCAGGATTCTTCGAGAACTCTCAACGCTCTCGACATTCGGATACGTTCAACCTCGCTGAACCTTATCCAGCCGCATTTTTCGCCAACACCCCCTACCGCCCCCTAAACCTGAGGGCCGGCAGTCGGGGCGGAGCGGCGGAGCAGACCCCTACCCCGCCGCCTCCTCAGCCCTGTCCCGGGTCCTCGCGGATGAGCTTGAACAGTTCCTCGTCGGAGACCGAGTCGAACTGGTCGGCCGCCGCGGACGGTTCGGGGTCCTTCGCTTCGCCACGACCGGTCGACGGCGTCGACGGCCTCGACGACCAGTTGTTGAGCAGGGCCTGCAACCTGATGGTGATCTTGTGCCTGGTCAGCTCGTCCGCGTCGGCGCCGGCCAGCATGGCCTCCAGGCGGTCCAACTCCTCCAGCGGGGAACCGTCGTCGGCCCCGGGGGCGAGTTCGGTACCGAGTTGGCCGGCGAGCGCGGCGGGGGTGGGGTAGTCGAAGATCACCGTGGCCGGCAGCGACTGGCCGGTGGCCGCCGTGAGCAGGTTGCGGAACTCGACGGCGCTGAGCGAGTCGAATCCCAACTCCCGGAACGGCCGGTCCGCGCTGATCGCCTCCGGGGAGGCATGTCCCAACACGGCCGCTGCCTGGGTGCGTACCAGGTCGAGGAGGAGCCGGTCGCGCTCCGCCGCGGACGCCCCGGCCAACGCCCCGCGCAACGAGGTCTCGGTCGTCTGGGCTTCCGACGTGCCGGTCCGCATCGCCCGCTGCGCCTCCGGAACGGCGTCGAGCAAGGCGCTGGGACGAACGGCGGTGAGCACCGGGACGTACCGCTCCCACTCCACGTCAACGACCGCATAGGAACCGCTCGTTGTGACGAGCCGACTCAGCGCGCGCAGCGCCAACTCCGGTGCCAGGGCCGTGATGCCGCCTCGGGCCAGCCGGTTCTCCACCACGTCGGCGGCCGCCATGCCGGCCTCGTCCCATGGCCCCCAGGCAATGGACGTCGCGGGCAGACCGGCACGTACCCGCCGCTCCGCCAGGGCGTCCAAGTAGGCGTTTGCGGCAGCGTAGTTGCCCTGCCCGGGGCCGCCGAAGGTACCGACCATCGAGGAGAAGAGGACGAAGGCGGTGAGGGGGTGGTCGCGGGTGAGTTCGTCCAGATGCCTGGCGGCGTCCACCTTGGGCGCGAAGACCTTCGCGAAGCGCTCGGGCGTCAACCCGTCCACCACACCGTCGTCCAACACACCGGCCGTATGGAACACCGCCGTGATCTTCTCGTCGGCCAGCACTCCCGCCAACGCCGCACGGTCGGCGACATCGCACGCGGCGATCCGGACCTCGGCCCCGGCCTGCGCCAGTTTCTCTCCGAACTCGACTGCACCGGGGGCCCGTTCGCCACGTCGACTCAGCAGAACGACGCGCCGCGCGCCCCGCTCCACGGCCCAGCGGGCGACCTGCGCACCCAACGCGCCCGTGCCACCGGTGACCAACGCCGTGCCACCGGCGATCGACCACTCCTCCTTGCCCGCGCCCCGCGCCGAGCGCACCAGCCGCCGCCCAAACACACCGGACGACCGCACCGCCACCTGGTCCTCGACGCCCTGAGACAGGACCCCGGCCAGGCGACGCCCCGCCCGCTCGTCCACCACCTCAGGCACATCGACCAGCCCGCCCCACCGGTCCGGAAGCTCCAACGCCACCGACCGTCCCAGGCCCCACACCATCGCGGCGTCCGGGATGACCTCGTCGTCGGACGGCGCGGTGGCGACCGCACATTGGGTCAGCGCCCAGATGCGACCACCGACCCCCGCGTCGGTCAGCGCCTGCACGGCCGTCGCGGACCGCACCGCGTCCAGGGCGATCACCACCACGCCGGCGACGCGCTCGGGGGCCACTCCGTCCGCACCGACACGGGCATGGACCTCTCCCGCCAACGCGGCGCGATCCGCGCCGGCCGGCACGTCGACCTGGATGACGTTCGCACCATGCGTCCGCAGCACCTCGGCCACGCGCAGCACGGTGTCCGCGGAAGCGGACGTGGACGTGGACGTAAAAGCGGACGTGGACGTGGTTGCGGACGTGGTTGAGGATGCGGCCAGGGGATCGTTCTCCGGTGTGAGGATCAGCCAACTACCGCTCAGCGAAGGGCTGTCGGCATCAGCGATCCCGGTCCAGGAGACCTCGTAGTACCAGCCATCGATGGCGGACTGGTCGAGCCGGTCGCGACGCCACGTGGACAGCGCCGGTATCACGGTGCGCAGGACCTCCTGGTCGTGCGTGCCCAGGGCGTTCGCCAGGCCGTCGAAGTCCTGCTGCTCGATCGCCGCCCAGAACTCGTTGGCGGCCTTGTCGCCCCCGGTCGTCGCCACCGATCCGGCGGTGGTCAGCGGGGTGTCGAGCCAGTACCGCTGGTGTTGGAAGGCGTACGTCGGCAGTTCGACGCGCGCCTTCTCGACGAGGAGCGGCCGCCAGTCGACGCCCGCGCCGACGCTGTGGAGTTGGGCGAGGGCGGTGACGAAGGTGTGCTCGGCATCGCGGTCGGCGCGCTGCGTCGCCACGCAGATGGCCTTCCCGGTGACCTTCCCGGTTTCCGTCTCCGCATCCGTCTCCGCGTCCGTCTCCGTCTCCGTCCCCGTCCCCGTACCGGCGAGCGTGTCGGCGGCCAGGGCCGTGAGCACGCCGTCCGGGCCGACCTCAACGAACCGGGTCACGCCGACACCGGCCGCACTCCGCACCGCGTCCGCGAACCGGACCGCCTCCCGCACCTGCCGCACCCAGTACGCAGGCGAGCAGAAGTCGTCAACGGAAGCGGCCTCGCCCGTCAGCGTCGAGATCACCGCGATCTGTGGCGTCCGATACGTCAACTTACCTGCCACGCGGGCGAATTCGTCCAGCATCCCGTCCATGCGGTGGGAGTGGAACGCGTGCGAGACGCGCAGCCGGCTCGTCTTACGCCCCTGCGCCTCCGCCCATTCCCGCACGGCCTCGACGGCGTCGGCGTCACCAGACACCACCACGGAACCCGGCCCGTTGACCGCGGCCAACGACACCGACTCACCCAGCAGTTCGGCGCCGACGATCTCGTCCTCGCGGGCCTGGACGGCGAGCATCGCGCCGCCCTCCGGCAACGCCTGCATCAACCGACCACGGGCAGCAACCAACACACACGCATCCTCCAGCGACAGCACCCCCGCCACATGCGCCGCCGCCAACTCGCCGATCGAGTGGCCGATCAGCACGTCCGGGGCGACCCCGAAGGATTCCAGGAGCCTGAACAGCGCCACCTCGAAGGCGAACAACCCGGTCTGAGCGTGCACGGTCTGGTGCAGCCGATCCTCGTCCTCGCCCCAGACCACCTCACGCAGCGGCGCACCCAACACACGCTCCAACCCCTCGACACACGCATCGAAGGCATCGGCGAACACCGGGAAGCGGGCATACAACTCCCGCCCCATGCCCAGGCGTTGCGCACCCTGGCCCGAGAACAGCATCGCCATCCGACCGCCGCCGGACGCCGACACCTCTCCGCGCACCACATGCGTTGCGGGCGTGCCCTCCGCCAGTGCCGCCAGGCCAGCCATCAACGCGTCCCGATCGCTGCCGATCACCGCCGCGCGATGGTCCAGTCCGGCGCGGGTGTTGACCAGGGAATGGGCAATCGCGGCAGGTGAGGCTTCCGTCCGCGTCGCCACGAAGGCCCGCAGGCGTCGGGCCTGTGCCCGCAGGGCCGACTCCGACTTCGCCGTCACCACCCACGGCACCGGCATACCGGCCAGCCTCTCCGCGGCCAACTCGTCTTCCACCGAGTCGGGGGTGCCTGCGACGTCCTCGTCCTGTAGCGCCGGGTCCGGTGCCTGTTCGACGATGACGTGGGCGTTGGTGCCGCTGATGCCGAACGACGAGACACCGGCACGACGCACCCGGCCGTCCGCACCCTCCCAAGGCCGGTTCTCGGTGAGCAGCTCCACTGCTCCCGCCGACCAATCCACCTGCGACGACGGCGCATCCACATGCAGCGTCTTCGGCAACACCCCGTGCCGCATCGCCAACACCATCTTCACGATGCCCGCCACACCCGCAGCCGCCTGCGTATGACCAATATTCGACTTGATCGAGCCCAGAAGCAGCGGGCGCTCCGCCGACCGACCCTGGCCGTACGTCGCCAACAACGCCTGCGCCTCGATCGGATCGCCAAGACGCGTACCCGTGCCATGCGCCTCCACCGCATCCACATCGGCAGCGGTCAACTGCGCATTCTCCAACGCCTGCCGAATCACCCGCTGTTGGGAAGGACCATTCGGCGCCGTCAAACCATTCGACGCACCATCCTGGTTGACGGCCGTGCCACGCACAACCGCCAACACCTCATGCCCATTCCGACGCGCATCCGACAACCGCTCCAGAACAAGGACACCAACGCCCTCGCCCCAACCCGTACCGTCCGCCGCCTCCGCAAACGCCTTCACGCGACCATCAGCAGCCAACCCACTCTGCCGCGAGAACCCCACAAACGCACCCGGCGTCGACATCACCGTCACACCACCGGCCAACGCCAACGAACACTCACCACCTCGCAACGCCTGCGCGGCCCAGTGCAACGCCACCAGCGACGACGAACACGCCGTGTCCACCGTCACCGCCGGCCCCTCGAAGCCGAACGCGTACGACACCCGGCCCGACAGCACGCTGGCCGTGTTACCCGTGGCGAGGTACGCCTCGGTTTCCTTCGGGGCCCGCGCCATCAAGGCCGCGTAGTCCTGGCCGTTGGTGCCGGCGAAGACGCCGACCCGGTCCCCACGGAGCGAAACCGGGTCGATACCGGCCCGCTCGACGGCTTCCCACGAAGTCTCCAGGAGCAACCGCTGCTGCGGGTCCATCGCCACCGCCTCACGCGGCGAAATCCCGAACAACTCCGCGTCGAAATCCCCCACTCCGCGAACGAAACCCCCCTCCTGGACATAGCTCGTCCCAGAGGCACCGGCCGCCGCATCGCCCTGGAACAGGGCATCGAAGTTCCAACCGCGATCGACGGGGAACGGTCCGATGGCGTCCCCGCCCGAGACCAGCAGATCCCACAACTCGTCCGGCGACGACACCCCACCCGGGAACCGACACGCCATCCCCACAATCGCCACCGGCTCATCCACCGCGGCCAACACACCGGCACGCCCAGCACCCTCAACGTCATCAACGCCGGTGCCCAGCACCTGCCCGCAGACGAACTCGGCCAGCGCCCCCGCATTCGGATAGTCGAACACCACCGTCGACGGCAACGACAACCCCGTCGCCACCGACAACACATTCCGAAACTCCACCGCAGTCAACGAATCAAACCCAAGATCCCGAAACGCCCGACCCGGCGCAACCGCCTCCGACGACGCATGCCCCAACACCGCCGCAGCACGGGACCGCACCAGGTCCAGCACCGCTCGTTGGCGTTCGCCGGCGGGGAGTTCGGCCAGGCGGGCAGCGAGCCCGTCTCGGTCGGCGGACGCCCCGGTGGCGCCGTTCGCGGCGGCGGCATCGATGGCCTCGCGTGCCTCGCGCACTCCGCTGAGCAGCGGGCTCGGCCTGAGCGCGGCGAAGGCGGGCGCGAAGCGCGGCCAGTCCAGGTCGGCGATCAACGGGCACGGATCGGCGCCCACGACGCGTTCCAACGCCCGCAGCGCCAGCTCGGGTGCCATGGCGCTGACGCCACCACGGGCCAGCCTGTTCCCCACGGCATCTGCCGTGGCCATGCCTGCCTGGTCCCAGGCACCCCACGCCACGGACGTGGCCGGCAGCCCCTCACTCGCGCGCAGCTGCGCCAACGCATCGAGATAGGCGTTCGCCGCCGCGTAGTTGGCCTGCCCGGCGCCGCCGAGCGAGCCGACGATGGAGGAGAAGAGGACGAAGGTGGTGAGGGGGTGGTCGCGGGTGAGCTCGTCCAGATGACGAGCCGCTTCCGCCTTGGGTGCGAAGACCTTCGCGAAGCGGTCGGGCGTCAGGCCGTCCACCACACCGTCGTCCACCACACCAGCAGTGTGGAAGACCGCGGTGACCTCCTCGTCGGCCAACACCCCGGCCAGCGCCGCACGATCGGCGACGTCGCAGGCGGCGATGCGCACCTCGGCACCGGCCGCCGTCAGCTCCTCCCGCAACTCCAGCGCGCCAGGGGCCTCTTCACCTCGCCGACTCAGCAATACGACCCGACGCGCGCCCCGCTCAACCACCCAACGAGCCACCCGGACACCCAACGCACCCGTACCACCGGTGACCAACACCGTGCCACCGGCAACCGACCACTCCCCCACGTCCGCAACCCGCCCCGAACGCACCAACCGCCGACCGAAGACACCCGAAGACCGCACAGCCACCTGGTCTTCGACGCCCTGGGCCAGAACCGCGGCCAGGCGACGCCCCGCCCGCTCATCCACCACCGCCGGCAGGTCAACCAACCCACCCCACCGATCCGGCAACTCCAACGCCACCACACGACCCAAACCCCACACCATCGCGGCGTCAGGATGCACGGGCCCGTCCGACACACCCGTCGACACGGCCCCCCGCGTCAACCCCCACACCCGAGCCGACACCCCCACGTCACCCAGCGCCTGCACCGCCACCGCGGTAGCCACCGCGTCGGCGGCAACCACCACACCGGCCACCTCGTCGCCAGCGTCCGCGGCGGCCCGCTCCGCGCGGATCGCCGCCGCCAGCGCAAGCCGATCAACGTCCGACGGCACGACGATCCGGAGGACCTCGGCCCCCTGCGCCACCATCCGCTCGTGAACGTCTGCGCAGTCGTCCCCGCCGTCGCCAGTCAGGAGCAACCACGTGCCCGACAACGTCGCCGAGCCCAACTCACGTACCGGAGCCCACGACACGCGATAGCCCCAACCCTCCACCGTCGACTCGGCCTCATGCGCCTGCCGCCACGAGGAGAGCGCGGAGACCGCCGAGGTCAGGGACGCACTCTCGCTGATGCCCAATGCATCGCCCAGCGTGGACCAGTCCTCGCCGGCCACGGCCTCCCAGAACCGCGACTCCACCGCGCCCCCAGCCCCAGGCACGTCAGTAGGAGCCGTCGACTCCATCCAGAACCGCTGCCGCTGAAACGCATACGTCGGCAGCTCAACCCTGCGGCCGCCCACGAACACCGGTTCCCAACGCACATCAACCCCAACGGACTGAAGCTGGGCGAGGGCGGTGACGAGGGTGTGCTCGGCGTCGCGGTCGGCGCGCTGCGTCGCCACGCAGATGCCCTTCCCGGTTTCCGTCTCCGTCTCCGTCTCCGTACCGGCGAGCGTGCCGGCGGCCAGGGCGGTGAGCACGCCGTCCGGGCCGACCTCAACGAACCGGGTCACGCCGACACCGGCCGCACTCCGCACCGCGTCCGCGAACCGGACCGCCTCCCGCACCTGCCGCACCCAGTACGCAGGCGAGCAGAAGTCATCGACGGAAGCGGCCTCACCCGTCAGCGTCGAGATCACCGGAATCCGCGGCGTCTCGAACGTCAACTGGCCGGCAACAGCGGCGAATTCATCCAGCATGCCGTCCATGCGGTGGGAGTGGAACGCATGCGAGACCCGCAGCCGGCTCGACTTCCGACCGTTGGCCTCGGCCCAGTCTCGTACGGCCTCGACCCCGCCGGCATCGCCGGAGACCACCACGGAATCCGGCCCGTTGACCGCAGCCAACGAGACCGACTCACCCAGCAAGCCAGCGCCGACGATCTCGTCCTCGCGAGCCTGGACGGCGAGCATCGCCCCACCCTCCGGCAACGCCTGCATCAACCGCCCACGGGCCGCCACCAACACACACGCATCCTCCAGCGACAGCACCCTCGCCACGTGCGCCGCCGCCAACTCACCAACCGAGTGGCCGATCAGCACATCCGGGACGACACCAAAGGACTCCAACAGGCGGAACAGCGCCACCTCGACGGCAAACAACCCAGTCTGGGCATGGACAGTCCGGTTCAGCTCGGCCTCGTTCTCGCCCCACAGCACCCCACGCACAGGCGAACCCAACGCCCGCTCCAACCCCTCGACACACGCATCGAAGACATCGGCGAACACCGGGAAGCGGGCATACAACTCCCGTCCCATGCCCAGACGTTGCGCGCCCTGGCCCGAGAACAGCGCGGCCACCTGGCCGCTACCGGCAGTCATCTGGCCGCGCACGACACCCGCCGCAGGCTCGCCCTCCGCCAGCGCTGCCAGACCGGCAAGCAGCGCATCCCGGTCGGCGCCCACGACCGCCGCACGGTGTTCCAAGCCGGCTCGGGTCGTCGCCAGTGAGTGGCCGATGTCGAGCGGAGACAGCTCCGGCCGTTCCAGCGCGAACGCGCGCAACCGCTCGGCCTGGGCCCGCAGGCCGGCCTCGGAGGTCGCCGACACCAGCCAGGGGACCACCCCACCAGCCGCAGGATCCACCCCCGCAGCGTCGTCGATTGCGTCCTCCACGACCGCGTCAGGCGCCTGCTCGACGATGACGTGGGCGTTGGTGCCGCTGATGCCGAAGGACGAGACGGCCGCGCGACGCACCCGACCGTCCTCACCCTCCCAAGGCCGGTTCTCGGTGAGCAGCTCCACTGCTCCCGCCGACCAATCCACCTGCGACGACGGCGCATCCACATGCAGCGTCTTCGGCAACACCCCATGCCGCATCGCCTGCACCATCTTGATCACACCGGCAACGCCGGCGGCGGCCTGCGTGTGCCCGATGTTGGACTTGATCGAACCCAGCAGCAGGGGCCGGTCGGCATCCCGCTCCTGCCCATACGTTGCCAGCAGTGCCTGGGCCTCGATGGGGTCACCGAGACGGGTGCCGGTGCCATGGGCCTCAACGGCATCCACCTCAGCCGTCGACAACCCCGCACTGGCCAACGCCTGCCGAATCACCCGCTGTTGAGAAGGACCATTCGGCGCCGTCAAACCATTCGACGCACCATCCTGATTCACCGCCGAACCACGCAACACCGCCAGGACCTGATGCCCATTCCGACGCGCATCCGACAACCGCTCCAGAACGAGAACGCCAACCCCCTCGCCCCAACCCGTACCGTCCGCCGCCTCCGCAAACGCCTTCACCCGACCATCAGCCGCCAACCCACGCTGACTACTGAACGCCACAAACGCACTCGGCGTCGACATCACCGTCACACCACCGGCCAACGCCAACGAGCACTCGCCCCCACGCAACGCCTGCGCGGCCCAGTGCATCGCCACCAACGACGACGAACACGCCGTATCGACGGAGACGGCCGGGCCCTCCAGACCGAGCGCATACGACACTCGCCCCGACAGGACACTGGCCGTGTTGCCAGTCGCCAAGTACCCCTCGGTTTCCTTCGGGGCCCGCGCCATCAACGTCGCGTAGTCCTGGCCGTTGGTGCCGGCGAAGACGCCGACCCGGTCCCCACGGAGCGAAACCGGGTCGATACCGGCCCGCTCGACGGCTTCCCACGAGGTCTCCAGGAGCAACCGCTGCTGCGGGTCCATCGCCACCGCCTCACGCGGCGAAATCCCGAACAACTCCGCGTCGAAATCCCCCACTCCGCGAACGAAACCGCCCTCTTGGACATAGCTCGTCCGCGACGTGCCAGCTGCCGAGCCGCTGCCAAACAGTGTCTCGAAGTTCCAACCGCGATCCGCGGGGAACGGTCCGATGGCGTCGCCGCCCGAGACCAGCAGATCCCACAACTCGTCCGGCGACGACACCCCACCCGGGAACCGACACGCCATCCCCACAATCGCCACCGGCTCATCCACCGCGGCCAACACACCGGCACGCCCAGCACCCTCAACGTCATCAACGCCGGTGCCCAGCACCTGCCCGCAGACGAACTCGGCCAGCGCCCCCGCATTCGGATAGTCGAACACCACCGTCGACGGCAACGACAACCCCGTCGCCACCGACAACACATTCCGAAACTCCACCGCAGTCAACGAATCAAACCCAAGATCCCGAAACGCCCGACCCGGCGCAACCGCCTCCGACGACGCATGCCCCAACACCGCCGCAGCACGCGACCGCACCAGGTCCAGCACCATCGCCCGGGCCTGCGCGGCGGACCGACCGGTGAGTCGTGCGGCGAGTGTCCCCTCGCCGCCGGCAGCGGGCCCGTGCGTGGGCACGGCGTCCCTGCTCTTCAGTGCCTCGACGGCCTCGGGGACGCCGGTGACCAGCGGGCTCGGGCGCGCCGCGGTGAACGCGGGCGCGTACCGTTCCCAGTCGAGGTCGGCAACTGCGAAGCAGCCACCGGCAGTTGCCAGCAAGCCGAGCGCACGGAGGGCAAGCTCGGGGTCCATGGCGCCGACGCCGCCGCGCGCCATGCGGTTCTCCACCTCACCGGCAGCTGCCATACCTGCCTGGCCCCATGCGCCCCACGCGAGCGAGGTCGCAGGGAGACCCTGCCGGACGCGGCGTTCCGCGAGCGCATCCAAGTAGGCATTGGCGGCTGCGTAGTTCGCCTGCCCTGCGGCACCGAGCGAACCGGAGATGGAGGAGAAGAGGACGAAGGTGGTGAGGGGGTGGTCGCGGGTGAGCTCGTCCAGGTGACGAGCCGCTTCCGCCTTCGGCCCGAAGACCCGAGCGAAGCGGTCGGGCGTCAGCCCGTCCACCACACCGTCGTCCAACACACCAGCGGTATGGAAGACCGCGGTGAGCTCCTCGTCGGCCAACACCCCAGCCAACGCCGCACGATCGGCCACGTCGCAGGCAGCGATGCGCACCTCGACACCAGCGCCCGTCAACTCCTCCCGCAACTCCAGCGCGCCAGGGGCCTCTTCACCTCGCCGACTCAGCAGAACGACCCGACGCGCACCCCGCTCCACCACCCAACGGGCCACCCGCACACCCAACGCACCCGTACCACCCGTGACCAGCACCGTGCCGTCAGCAGCCGACCACTCCTCCCCCGCCACACGGCCCGAACGCACCAACCGCCGGCCGAAGACACCCGAGGGACGTACGGCCACCTGGTCCTCAACACCTTGCGACAGAACGGCAGCCAGCCGACGCCCCGCCCGCTCATCCACCACCGCAGGAACGTCAACCAACCCACCCCAACGGTCCGGCAGCTCCAACGCCACCACACGACCCAAACCCCACACCATCGCGGCGTCCGGATCGATGACCTCATCGGAGGGAGTAGCCGACACCGCCCCCCGCGTCAGCCCCCACACAGGCGCCACCACGTCCACATCGGACAGGGCCTGGACGGCAACCGCCGTCTGCACGGCCCCGAGGGCGACCAGCACGCCAGACACCGACGCGGTTCCCACGCCGGAACGGACCAGCTCAGCGAGCTCGGAACGGTCCACCGCAGACGGCACCGACAGGCGACTGACCTCCGCCCCACGCGCCTCCAACTCCCGGGCAACATCGGCGTACTCGTCCCCGTCCTCGCCTGCCAGCAGCAACCAACGCCCCGAAAGCGCACCCGCCTCCGGCTCGCCGACGGCCGCCCACGAGAACCGGTAACGCCAGTCATCCACCACCGACCGCTCACGACGCTGCCGCCGCCACGCAGACAACGCCGGCACCACCGCCCGCAACGCCTCACCATCCACCAACGCCAGCGCCCCCGCCAGCCCCTCCACATCACCCTGCTCCACCGCAGACCAGAACTCACCCTCCTCAACATCAACCCCAACCCCAGCCGCCGGCGACGCCGCCTCCACCCAGAAACGCTGCCGCTGGAAGGCATACGTCGGCAACTCGACCCGGCAACCACCGGCAAGCAGCGGCTTGAGGTCCACCGTGCCACCGTGCGCGTAGAGCTGACCGAGGGCGGTGATCAGCGCGTGCACGCCCTCCCGTTCCGCACGCTGCGTTGCCACACAGACGGCATCCCCAGTCTCGCCGTCGCCGACCGTCCCGCCGGCCAGGGCGGTCAGAACGCTGTCCGGCCCAACCTCAACGAACTGCGTCACCCCGGCGTCCACGGCCGCACGCACCGCGTCGGCGAACCGGACCGCCTCCCGCACCTGCCGCACCCAGTACGCAGGCGAGCAGAAGTCATCGACGGAAGCGGCCTCACCCGTCAGCGTCGAGATCACCGGAATCCGCGGCGTCTCGAACGTCAACTGGCCGGCAACAGCGGCGAATTCGTCCAGCATGCCGTCCATGCGGTGGGAGTGGAACGCGTGCGAGACCCGCAGCCGGCTCGACTTCCGACCGTTGGCCTCGGCCCAGTCTCGTACGGCCTCGACCCCGTCGGCATCGCCGGAGACCACCACGGAATCCGGACCGTTGACCGCAGCCAACGAGACCGACTCACCCAGCAAGCCAGCGCCGACGATCTCGTCCTCGCGAGCCCGGACGGCGAGCATCGCCCCACCCTCCGGCAACGCCTGCATCAACCGTCCGCGCGCCGCCACCAACACACACGCATCCGCCAACGACAACACACCAGACACATGCGCCGCCGCCAACTCACCAATCGAGTGGCCGATCAGCACGTCCGGGACGACGCCGAAGGACTCCAACAGACGGAACAGCGCCACCTCGACGGCAAACAACCCCGTCTGGGCGTGAACAGTCTGATTCAGCTCGGCCTCGCTCTCGCCCCACAGCACCCTACGCACAGGCGAACCCAACGCCCGCTCCAACCCCTCGACACACGCATCGAAGGCATCGGCGAACACCGGGAAGCGGGCATACAACTCCCGCCCCATGCCCAGACGTTGCGCGCCCTGACCCGAGAAGAGGAAAGCCACGCGGCCATCACCAGCCGCCGACGCCTCCCCGCGCACCACACCCGCCGCAGGCTCGCCCTCCGCCAGCGCCGCCAGGCCGGCCAACAACGCCTCACGATCGGCACCGACCACCGCCGCACGGTGATCCAACCCAGCCCGAGTCGTCGCCAGCGAGAAACCCACATCCAACGGGGACAGCTCCGGACGGTCCACCACGTGCGCACCCAGGCGACGAGCCTGCGCCCGCAGAGCCGCCTCCGACCTCGCAGACAACAACCACGGAACCACCACACCCGCAGCGTCCACCACGCCGTGACTCGTCAACGGGACGGCAGGAACCTCGGCAGGCGCCTCGACAGGAGCCTGCTCCAAGATGACGTGCGCATTCGTGCCACTCACCCCGAAGGAGGAGACGCCGACGCGGCGCACTCGATCCGACTCCGCCCATGGGCGGTTCTCGGTCACCAGCTCCACCGCCCCCGCCGACCAGTCAACGTGCGACGACGGCGCATCCACATGCAGCGTCTTCGGCAGCACCCCGTACCGCATCGCCAGGACCATCTTGATCACGCCGGCCACGCCCGCGGCGGCCTGCGTGTGACCCACGTTGGACTTGATGGAGCCCAGCAGCAGGGGCCGGTCGGCGTCCCGCTCCTGCCCGTACGTTGCCAGCAGTGCCTGGGCCTCGATGGGGTCACCGAGGCGGGTACCGGTGCCGTGAGCCTCGACGGCATCCACCTCAACCGCCGACAACCCCGCACTGGCCAACGCCTGCCGAATCACCCGCTGTTGAGAAGGCCCATTCGGCGCCGTCAAACCATTCGACGCACCATCCTGATTCACCGCCGAACCACGCAACACCGCCAGGACCTGATGCCCATTACGGCGAGCGTCCGACAACCGCTCCAGAACGAGAACGCCAACCCCCTCGCCCCAACCCGTACCGTCCGCCGCCTCCGCAAACGCCTTCACCCGCCCATCAGCAGCCAACCCACGCTGACTGCTGAACGCCACAAACGCGCTCGGCGTCGACATCACCGTCACGCCGCTGGCCAAAGCCAACGAGCACTCGCCACCGCGCAATGCCTGGGCAGCGAGGTGCATCGCCACCAGCGACGACGAACACGCCGTGTCCACCGTCACGGCCGGCCCCTCGAAGCCGAACGCGTACGACACCCGGCCAGACAGCACGCTCGCCGTGTTACCGGTGGCCAGGTAGGTCTCGGCGTCGCGCGGCGCCCGGGCCATCAGGGCGGCGTAGTCCTGGCCGTTGGTACCGGCGAAGACGCCGACCCGGCTGCCGTGCAGGGATGTCGGGTCGATGCCGGCCCGTTCGACGGCTTCCCAAGAGGTCTCCAGGAGCAACCGCTGCTGCGGGTCCATCGCCACCGCCTCACGCGGCGAAATCCCGAACAACTCGGCATCGAAGTCGCCGGCCGCGCGGACGAACCCGCCCTCCTGGACGTAGCTCGTGCCTGTCTTGCCGGGGTTGGTGTCGAAGAGCGCGTCGAGGTCCCAGCCACGGTCGGCGGGGAACGGCCCCATCGCGTCCCCGCCCGAGATCAGCAGGTCCCACAGCTCGTCCGGCGACGACACCCCGCCCGGGAATCGGCAGGACATGCCGACGATGGCGATGGGCTCGTCCTCGACGGCCAATTCGCGTGCGTCGTCCAGGTGTTGGACGTGCGTGCCGAGGAGTTCGGCGGCGATGTGGTTGGCGAGTGCGGAGGGCGTCGGATAGTCGAAGACCATCGTCGACGGCAGGGAGAGTCCGGTAGCGGTGGACAGTGCGTTGCGGAATTCCACTGCGGTGAGGGAGTCGAAGCCAAGCTCGCGGAAGGCGCGCTTCGCGGCCACCGCGTCCGCCGAGGCGTGGCCGAGCACGGCGGCGGCGCGGGACCGCACCACGTCCAACACCAGTCGCTCGCGGTCGCCGGCGGCGACGTTCGCCAGGCGTGCGGCGAGTGTTCCCTCGTCGGCCGACGTTGCGGTCCGGGACGGGTTCTTGGCCGCCAGGACGCGTCGGGCCTCCGGCACCGCGCCGAAGAGCGCACTTGGGCGGGCCGCGGTGACCGCGGGGGCGTAACGCTCCCAGTCGATGTCGGCGATCAGCGGGCAGACCTCGGCCCCCAACACCCGTTCCAACGCGCGCAGCGCCAGCTCCGGCGCCATGACGCCGAAGCCGCCGCGCGCAAGACGGTTGGCCACGACATCGCCGGTGGCCATGCCCGCCTGGTCCCAGGCACCCCACGCCACCGACGTGGCCGGCAACCCCTCGCGCACCCGCGACGCCGCCAGCGCATCGAGATACGCATTCGCCGCCGCGTAATTCCCCTGGCCGGGGCCTCCGACCGCACCGGCGACGGAGGCGAAGAGGACGAAGGTGGTGAGGGGATGGTCGCGAGTGAGCTCGTCCAGATGGCGAGCCGCATCGACCTTGGGAGCGAAGACCCGAGCGAAGCGGTCGGGCGTCAGGCCGTCCACCACGCCGTCGTCCAACACGCCAGCGGTGTGGAAGACCGCGGTGACCTCCTCGTCGGCCAACACCCCGGCCAGCGCCGCACGGTCGGCCACGTCGCAGGCAGCGATGCGCACCTCCGCACCGGCCGCCGTCAGCTCCTCCCGCAGCTCGACGGCACCCGGAGCGTCCTCGCCCCGCCGGCTCAGCAAAACGACCCGACGCGCACCCCGCTCAACCACCCAACGAGCCACCTGCGCACCCAACCCGCCCGTACCGCCGGTGACCAGCACCGTGCCACCGGCAGCCGACCACTCCTCCGCCTCCGCCACGCGCCCCGAACGCACCAACCGCCGGCCGAAGACACCAGAGGACCGCACCGCCACCTGGTCCTCAACACCCTGCGACAGAACGGCAGCAAGACGACGCCCGGCCCGCTCATCCACCACCGCCGGCAGGTCAACCAGCCCACCCCACCGATCCGGCAACTCCAACGCCACCACACGACCCAAACCCCACACCATCGCCGCATCCGGATCGATGACCTCGTCCGACGGGCTCACCGCTACCGCACCCCGCGTCAGACCCCACACAGGCGCCACCACGTCCACATCGGACAGGGCCTGTACCGCGGTCGCCGTCCGCGTCACGTCGAGGGCCAACAGCACACCAGACGCCGCCGCCGTTCCCATGCTGGAACGGAGCAACTCAGCGAGCTCGGAGCGGTCCACCGCAGACGACACCGACAGTCGACTGACCTCCGCCCCACGCGCCTCCAACTCCCGGGCAACATCGGCGCACTCGTCATCACTCTCGCCGGTCAGCAGCAACCAACGCCCCGAAAGCCGACCCTCCTCCGACAGGCTCACTGCCGCCCACGAGAACCGGTAACGCCAGTCATCCACCACCGACCGCTCACGACGCTGCCGCCGCCACGCAGACAACGCCGGCACCACCGCCCGCAACGCCTCACCATCCACCAACGCCAGCGTCCCCGCCAGCCCCTCCACATCACCCTGCTCCACCGCAGACCAAAACTCACCCTCCTCAACATCAACCCCAACCCCAGCCGCCGACGACGCCGCCTCCACCCAGAACCGCTGCCGCTGGAAGGCATACGTCGGCAACTCGACCCGGCAACCACCCACGAACACCGGGCTCCAGTCCATGACCACACCATGAGCGTGGAGTTGGGCGAGCGCGCCGATGAAAGAGCTGTCCGATTCACGATCCGCACGCTGGGTCGCCACACAGACGACATCGGCATCGGCATCGCCGTCAGCAAGGGTCGCACCGGCCAGCGCGGTGAGAACGCTGTCGGGCCCGACCTCGACGAACCGGGTGACGCCCGCCTCCTCGGCCGCACGCACCGCGTCCGCGAACCGGACCGCCTCCCGCACCTGCCGCACCCAATACGCCGCCGAGCAAAAGTCGTCGACCGAAGCGGCCTCCCCAGTAAGCGTCGAAATCACCGGAATCTGCGGCGCCTCAAACGTCAACTGGCCTGCAACGGCGGCGAATTCGTCCAGCATGCCGTCCATGCGGTGAGAGTGGAACGCATGCGAGACGCGCAGCCGGCTCGACTTGCGACCGTTCGCCTCCGCCCATTCCCGCACCGCCTCAACGGCATCGGCGTCACCAGACACCACCACGGAATCCGGCCCATTGACCGCAGCCAACGACACCGACTCACCCAGCAAGCCAGCGCCGACGATCTCGTCCTCGCGGGCCTGGACGGCGAGCATCGCCCCACCCTCCGGCAACGCCTGCATCAACCGACCACGCGCCGCCACCAACACACACGCATCCGCCAACGACAACACACCAGACACATGCGCCGCCGCCAACTCACCAATCGAATGACCGATCAACACATCGGGGACAACGCCGAAGGACTCCAGCAGACGGAACAGCGCCACCTCGACGGCAAACAACCCCGTCTGGGCGTGGACAGTCTGATTCAGCTCGGCCTCGTCCTCGCCCCACAGCACCCGACGCATAGGCGAGCCCAACGCACGCTCAAGCTCACCCACCACCACATCAAACGCCTCAGCAAACACCGGGAAACGGGCATACAACTCCCGCCCCATGCCCAGGCGTTGGGCACCCTGACCCGAGAAGAGGAAAGCGACACGGCCGTCACCAGCCGCCGACGCCTCCCCGCGTACCACACCCGCTGCGGGCTCGCCCTCGGCCAACGACGCCAGTCCAGCCAACAGTGCGTCCCGGTCGGCGCTGACCACCGCCGCACGGTGGTTGAGCGAAGCCCGGGTCGTTGCCAGGGAGAAGCCCACGTCCAGCGCGGACAGTTCGGGATGCTCCAAGACGTGCGCACCCAAGCGCCGGGCCTGCGCCCGCAGGCCCGCCTCGGACCTGGCGGACAGCAACCACGGAACCACCGCACCCGCAGCGTCCACCGCACCGTGACCCGTCGGCGGGACGGCAGGAACCTCGGCAGGCGCCTGCTCCAGGATGACGTGCGCGTTCGTGCCGCTGATGCCGAAGGAGGAGACGGCCGCGCGGCGTTCGTGGTCCGTCTCGGGCCAGGGGGTTTCGTCGGTCAGGAGCCGCATGTGGCCGGCGTCCCAGTCGATGTGCGACGAAGGGGTGTCGACGTGCAGGGTCTTGGGCAGCACGCCGTGTCGCATCGCCAGGACCATCTTGATCACGCCGGCGACGCCGGCGGCGGCCTGGGTGTGGCCGAGGTTGGACTTGATGGAGCCCAACAGCAGGGGCCGGTCGGCGTCCCGCTCCTGCCCGTACGTTGCGAGGAGTGCCTGGGCCTCGATGGGGTCGCCGAGACGGGTGCCGGTGCCGTGGGCCTCGACGGCGTCCACGTCGCCGGCGGTGAGTCGGGCGTTCGCCAGGGCGTGGCGGATCACCCGTTGTTGGGAGGGGCCGTTGGGGGCGGTCAGGCCGTTGGAGGCGCCGTCCTGGTTGACCGCGGAACCGCGGACGACGGCCAGTACGGGGTGGCCGTTGCGGTGGGCGTCGGAGAGCCGTTCGACCAGCAGGATGCCGACGCCCTCGCCCCAGCCGGTGCCGTCCGCGGCGTCGGCGAACGCCTTGACCCGGCCGTCGGGGGCCAGGCCGCCCTGTGCACCGAAGGCCACGAAGTTGGCCGGGGTCGACATCACCGTCACGCCGCCGGCGAGCGCCATGGTGCATTCGCCGGCGCGCAGTGCCTGGACCGCCATGTGCAGGGCGACCAGCGACGAGGAGCACGCGGTGTCCACGGATACCGCGGGGCCCTCCAGTCCGAGGGTGTAGGAGATGCGGCCGGAGACGACGCTGGCGGCGACGGAGGTGCCGCCGAAGAGGTCGATGTCGTCGGCGGCGTTGCTGAGGAGGTGGACGTAGTCCTGGCCGTTGATGCCGGCGAAGACGCCGGTGCGGCTGCCGGTCAGCGACAGCGGGTCGATGCCGGCGCGTTCGATCGCTTCCCAGGAGGCTTCCAGCAGCAGGCGCTGCTGGGGGTCCATCGCCACCGCCTCGCGCGGTGAGATGCCGAACAGGTCGGCGTCGAACTCGGTGGCGTCGTGGAGGAATCCGCCGATTCCGTTGGCGTCCGCGCCGGGGGCGGCGGAGGCGGCGAGCCGGTCGAGGTTCCAGCCGCGGTCGGTGGGGTAGCCGGACAGGGCGTCCTCGCCGGAGGACAGCAGGTGCCACAGTTGCTCGGGGGAGGTGGCGCCGCCGGGGAAGCGGCAGGACATGCCGATGATGGCGATCGGCTCGGTGTCCTTGGCCTCGAAGGTCCGCAGCCGCTGATGGGCTTCCTGGAGGTCGGCGGTGGCCCGCTTCAGGTAGTAGCGGAGCTTGTCTTCGTTGGACATCTCGTTAGACATCAGCGGACCCTCGTTCCCCGTTTTTCCAGTGCGCGGTGCGCGACGGGCGCGCAGCGAGCCAAGAGTGTTCAGTGAGCAGCGATGTGCGCTCAATAAGCCGCGAAGAGTGCTTGGTTGGCGGTGATGATGGCGATGGCGATGGCGATGGTGGTGATGGCGGCGGTGGCGGTGGCGGTGGCGTCACGAGATTCCGAATTCCTTGCCGAGGAATTCGAACATTTCCTCATCGGTGGCCGCATCGACGTCCCGGAGCGGCTCGGAGGTGTCGTCCGTGGACCTGGCGTTCCGCCAGGTGTCGACCAGCTTCTGCATCCGCAGCAGGATGCGGCCGGCGACCGCGTCGGATTCCGGTAGTGCGGTGAGGACGGATTCCAGGCGGGTGTAGTCGTCGAGCAGGGTGTCGGTGTCCTTGGTCAGGCCGCCGTGCTCGTTGAGGAGGTGCGCGGCCAGTGCGGCGGCCGTCGGGTGGTCGAAGACGAGCGTGGCGGGGAGCGCGCTGCCCGTCGCGCGGGCGAGGCGGTTGCGGAACTCCACCGCGGTGAGGGAGTCGAACCCGAGGTCCTGGAAGGTGCGGTGGGGCGCGACGGCGTCGGCCGAGGGGTGGCCGAGGACGGTCGCGGCGTGAGCGCGCACCAGGTCGAGCACCGTCCGTTCGCGTTCGCCGGCGGGTACGGCGGCCAGGCGGGCGGCGAGCGTTCCCTGGTCGGCGAGCGCGCCGTTCGCGGAACCGCCGACGCCACCCGCGGTCGACGCCCCTGCCTGGCCCGACTGGATTGCCTGGATTGCCTGGCGGGCCTCGGGGACGCCCGTCAGCGCGGCGTGCGGGCGGACCGCGATGACGCCGGGGACATAGCGTTCCCAGTCGATGTCGGCGATCACATGGCTGCCGTCCGTGCCGGCGAGCCGGCCCAGTGCCCGCAGCGCCAGCTCCGGTGCCATGGCTTCGATGCCGCCCCGGGACAGTCGTCGCTCCACCGCGTCGGCGGTCGCCAGTCCGGCCTCGCCCCAGGCACCCCAGGCAAGGGACGTGCCGGGGAGGCCCTGCCGGTTCCGTTGTTCGGCGAGGGCGTCCAAGTAGGCGTTGGCGGCGGCGTAGTTGGCCTGGCCGGGGTTGCCGAACGTGCCGGCCAGGGAGGAGAACAACACGAAGGTGGAGAGGGGGTGGTCGGCAGTGAGTTCGTGCAGGTGTCTGGCGGCGTCCACCTTCGGGCCGAACACGGTGTGGAAGCGCTCGGGCGTGAGGCCGTCCAGCACCCCGTCGTCCAGGACGGCGGCGGTGTGGAAGACCGCGTTGAGCTTCTCCTCGGCCAGCAGCGCGGCCAGCACGTCCCGGTCCGCTGCGTCACAGGCGGCGATCCGCACCTCGGCGCCAGCCGCGGCCAGTTCGTCCCGCAGTTCGGCGGCGCCCGGTGCCTGGTCGCCCCGGCGGCTGAGCAGCACGATGCGCTGCGCTCCGCGGCCGGCCACCCACCGGGCCACCTGGGCGCCCAACGCGCCCGTACCGCCCGTGATCAGCACCGTGTCGCCGGCCGCCGACCACTCCTCCCCCGCCAGGCGGCCCGAACGCACCAACCGCCGGCCGTAGGTCCCGGACGCCCGGACGGCCACCTGGTCCTCGGCGCGCTGGGCGAGGGTCCCGGCGAGCCGGCGACCGGTGCGCTCGTCCAGCTGCCCGGGCACGTCCACCATGCCGCCCCAGCGGTCGGGGTACTCGCGCGCCGCCGTGCGTCCCAGGCCCCAGACCAGCGCGGCGTCCGGGTCAACGTCCCTGTCGGTGGGGCCGGTTGAGACGGCGCCGCGCGTCAGCGCCCACATCGGGGCCGTGACGTCGGCGTCGGTCAGTGCCTGGAGCGCGGTCGCGCAGCGCACCACGCCGAGCGCGACCAGGACGCCCGCGACGGCGTCGTCGGGCTGTCCGGCCTCGTGGGGGTGGGCGTAGTCGCGGAGGAGGGCGGCGAGCGCCTCCCGGTCCATGTCCGACGGCACGGTGATCCGGACGAGGCGCGCCCCGTGCCGCTCAACGGCGGTCGCGACGTCGGCCCACGGCTCCCTCCGCTGCGCGTCGTCGACTGCCTGGCCGCGGTCCGTCGACTCGGCGGCGTCGGTCAGCAGGAGCCAGGTGCCCGAGAGCGTGCGCGCCTCGGCTTCGGGGTCCGCGAGCGGCGACCAACTCGCCTGGTACTGCCAGCCGTCCACCGTCGCCTCGACATCGTGCGCCTGGCGCCAGGTCGACAGCGCGGCGACGGCCGAGCCGAGGCTCGCTTCCTCGGCGATTCCCAGCGCAGCGCCGAGCGTCCCCCAGTCCTCCTCGGCGACCGCCTCCCAGAACCGCGACTCCACTCCGTTACCGTCGGGTGCGGGGGTGGTGTCGGGAGCCGTGAACTCCAGCCAGTAGCGGCCTCGTTGGAAGGCGTAGGTGGGGAGCGCGACGCGTTGGGGGTGGTGCGGGGCGAGGACCGCTTCCCAGGCGACCGGGAGGCCGTGGACGTGTGCCTGGCCGAGGGAGGTGAGAAGTTGGGCCGCCTCGCCGTGGTCGCGGCGCAGGGTGCCGAACGCGGCGCCTCCGGGCGCGCCCTCGGCCTCAAGGATCTGCTCCACGCCGATGGTCAGGACGGGGTGCGCGGAGGCTTCGATGAAGGTGGTGTGGCCGGCGGTGACCGCGGCCCGGACGGCGTCCTCGAAGCGGACGGTCTGGCGCAGGTTGCGGTACCAGTAGTCGGCGTCGAGGCCGGCGGTGTCGGTCAGTTCACCCG
>NZ_JBHVJX010000063.1:0-25271 GCF_042798755.1 Streptomyces sp. NPDC057743 | reverse complement strand
ATGCGCCTGATCGCCCCGGCCCGGCCAGCGGGGTCTTTGCGGGCTTCGACCACCAGACGCGTTGCACGTTCACGCAGTTCGTCAGGGTACTTACGAGGAGCAGCCATAATCGGCATCCTTCCGGGTCTTGATCATCTCCATCAAACCCGCGGCGATTCAAACTCCACCTACCCCGCCCCATGTTCAACCCAGCGAGCCACCACCACATAAGACACGGTCTTAACCCACCGGCGGCCCCGTGACGAACGTCCCATCCGCGGTGTACGGCCACGCGTTGGACTTGCAGCCGTTCAGGCCCTTGATTTGCTGCATCATCACCGGAGCGGGCTTTCCGGAACCCGGGCAGGCCGTGTGCTGTTGGTAGCCGATCATGTGGCCTGTCTCGTGGTTGATGATTAGATGCCGGTACTCGGCCGGCGGCCCGTCATACTGCGGCGAACCGGTCACCCACCGCTTGAGGTTGACGATGACACCACCAGTGACCTCGCAGTTCAGCTCGCCGCCGGTGTCCCCAACAGCGGCGCACAGCTTGTCGGTGGTCTTGGGGGTGGCGATCTTGATGACGACGTCGCCACCGCTGGACACCAGCTGGAACCGGCCCTTGCCGTGCGCGGCCCAGCTGCGCGGATCGGACAGGATCGTCTGGACCTCAAGGGCAGCCTGTTCCGCGGATACATTCACGCCGTCCTCGACCTGCACCTCGTAGCGACGCAGCGGACCGCTGGTGCCGACGACCTTGCCGGACGCTTGCGCGGTGGTAAAGGTTCCGGGCCCCGAGGCCGGCACAGCCGGACTGCTCAGATGGTCGGATGGCGACAGGGATGCAGATACCGAATTCCGGCCGTCTGACGGGCCGGCCGTGGTACGCCAGGCGGCGAGCGCCGCGCCGCCGAGAAACGCGCCACTCAGCAGACAACCGGCAAGGAGTACACGGGCCAGCGGCCGTCGTGCGTGGCGTGGACGGCTTCCTCCACGACGACGCAGGGCATGACGTTTGCCCATGCCAGACATCTCCTTGATTTGCGGTGGCGCTGAGGACGGGTAGTCGCTCGTAATCGGCAGCGGCTGCTGCCCCCCTGGTCTGGGAAGTCGGGGTGCGTCCTCAAGCCTCGGCGAGGACCACATCTGCACGATCAAGGCCGTGCTTCTGGCAGCACGCAGACATGTATCAGGCAGGTATCAGGCACCGAAGCGGGCAGGCTGTGTCAACAGAAGCTTTGATCTGGCTCTTCGGTACTTTCCGTGAAGCGGCCGGTCAGTGTGCGAGCAGAACGCGTCTTCGCAGGAGGAGAACCGCCCCGACTCTGTTGGAGGTCCTGAGTCCTGGACGATTGGGACTAATGCCAGCGAAGAGGAAGTACTCGTACGAGCTCCGTGAGCGGGCGGTCCGGATGGCGTTCGAGATACGCAAGCAGACCGGAGTGCGGACCGGGACGATCGCGCGGGTCGCCGACCAGCTCGGCGTCAACCGGGAGGCCGTGCGCTCGTGGGTGCGTCAGGCCGAGGTCGACGGCGGCAAGCGCCTGTGGATGCTCGTCAAGACCCAAGGCCTGCGCGGCCGCACCTTGCCACACATGCCGAGGCGAACCTCGCACTCTTCGCATACATCGACGGCTTCTATAACTCCCGTCGCATCCAGGAACGGCTCGGCTTCCTCAGCTGACGGCGGAAATGCAAAGCTCCCTGCAGTGTGAAGTCCCAAGAGATGCTGGGCACGGAAGTCCGGCGAGATGTTGGACGGTCCGAGCACATCCTTGACGCTGCCTCATCGTTGAGCCGTGTGTGGGTGAGAAGCAGGACGATGCCGTTGTCGACGACCGTCGTTGGCTGGCCGAACACCGGTATCGGGCCGTGCTGCAGGTCAAGAACGGCGACCCGGTAGCGCAGGTGGCTCGGCAGGCGGGAGCCTCTCGGCAGTCGGTGTACTCGTGGATCGCGCGGTACGACGAGGGCGGGCTTGAGGCCCTGGCTGACCGGTCCCGCCGCCCACGCACCTCGCCGACCCAGGTCGCCGGGGACATCGAGGCGACGATCTGCGAGCTGCGGCTCGCTCACCCACGCTGGGGAGCCCGCCGGATCGTTCACGAGCTCCAGCGCCGCCACACAGCCGCGGTCCCCGGCCGCAGCACCGTCCACCGGATCTTGGTCCGCAACGGCCTGGTCCGGCGCCAGGAACAGAACCACCGCCGTGTCTACCGCCGTTGGCAGCGCGATGCCCCGATGCAGCTGTGGCAGCTTGACATCATGGGCGGCGTCTTCCTGGCCGGCGGCCGCGAGTGCAAGCTGGTCACCGGGATCGACGACCACTCCCGGTTCATCGTGATCGCGAAGGTCGTGTCCCAGCCCACCGGCCGGGCCGTGGCCACCTCGTTCGCCGAGGCCATGAGCGTCTACGGAGTCCCCTCCGAGGTCCTGACCGACAACGGCAAGCAGTTCACCGGTCGCTTCACCAAGCCTCGGCCCGCCGAGGTCCTCTTCGAGCGGGTCTGCCGCGAGAACGGCATCACTGCCCGCCTGACCAAGCCCCAATCACCCACGACCACCGGGAAGATCGAGCGGTGGCACAAGAGCCTTCGGCGCGAACTTCTCGACCACTCTGGTCCGTTCGCTGACCAGGCCACCGCCCAGGCGGCGATCGATGCCTGGGTTCACGCCTACAACCACGACCGGCCGCACCAGTCCCTGGACATGGCGGCCCCAGCGTCCGTCTTCCCCCCGGGACCGCCCGGCAGCCATATCCCGCTGCCCGCTCCGCCTACCGGCCGAGCTGCCTTCCCAGCGCACACCCGTCTCCGACGACGAGATCCGAGCGGTCGAGTGGGAGACGACCGTCTCCGCGATCGGCCGCGTCATTCTGGTGAACAACCAGCAGGTCAAGTTCACCGAGGCCCTGGGCGGCAGAACCGTCACCGTCTGGGCCGACTGCCGCAGCATCCATGTCCTGCTCGCCAGCGAACTCATCCGCACCCGCTCGTCCCGGCTGACTCCGGCTGACTTGAGGAAACTCGTCCTGCGGGGCGCCCGCATCGCCGGGCCTGAACCTGGACAGCCGTCCGCCGCCCATGCCGGACCGCAGCAGATCGTTGAGGTCGACCGGACCGCTAACCGGGACGGCGACGTGCAGCTCGGTGGCCAACGGATCCTGCTGGCCGCCCATCTCGCCGGACAGCAGGTCACACTTCGCTTCGAGGGCCGGGTTCTCCACGTGATCGCGGGAGGCTACCTGGTGAAGACCCTGGCCTCGCCCATCGAGGCAGCCAAGCGAGCCTCGCTTGTCGGCGCCCGCCTGGCCACGACACGTCTGCCACCGCCACCGCCCGGGCCCCAGCGCGCCGTTCGGAAGGTCCCGAAGGACGGCGTCACGATGGTCGCCAACCAGCGCCTACGTGTTGGGGCCTCGCACGCGGGCAAGACCGTCACCATCGTCATCGAGGACACTGTCTTCCGCGTCCTCGACGGAGACATCGAGCTCTCCGTCCACCCTCGCAAAGCGACCGGCCCGATCAGCCGCTTCCATCCCGTGCACGAGCGGCCAACGAAGCACTGCTGAACTCGTCAGGCATGTCCTGAGACCGTCAAGCATCTCCTGACGCCAAAGTGTCCAAGATCAGCTGGGACCTCACATCACCGGGGGTCAACTCGTGGCCATTGACACTCAGCTCCATCGAGTTCGAGGAGAAGCACTACACCGAGCAGGCAATGGCCGAACGAACCTAAACACCCATCAACCCGTCCCGACCTGCTGATCAGCACCTCTCGCACAACGGGGGAAGCTCACGCACGGCCGCGCAGAGTTCACCCTGCTCCGGCATCGCCTCCTCCTCGGATAGCCACACTCTCCGTCACCGCCGGAAGTGAGACAGGGGCGTTGATTGGACACTCCTGCCCTCCCAGCCACGTCCATTCGCTGGGGCGGACGCCCTCTGCAAACGGCATAGCCGTAGACCTGAGTCCTGTTACTGCCCAGTGCCACCGGGCTGGTTCAGCTGGATCAGATCCCATCGGTTCCCCTACAGATCCCAGAAGACGGCAACCGTGCCGTACGGCTTCTGTCGGGGTGCCTCTTCGAACACGACCTCGGCCGGCCGTATCCGCTCGTAGTCGCGCTCGAACACGTCGGTGTTCAAGAACCAGCCGACCTGGCCGCCGGTCTGATCTCCGATACGGGCCTCCTGCCGCCGGTCGTGGCCCTGACCGGGAGCCCAGCTTTTTCCGTGCTCCCGGCGGAGCGATAGCGACCCGCCGCTTCTCATCGTCGATCAGGGGTGTCTTCCCGCAGCGCGAACCCGACGACGACGTCCCGATAGAAGGCATGGCCTCGTCGTAGGCACGCGCGACAACGGTCACCAGTCCGAGATAAGCCATCAGGTGATGATGCTTGCGGGCCGGTCAGATGCACCAAGCTGGCGAACCTATGTGGTCGCGGCGCTCAGCGCTCTCCCTTTGTCCCGTCCGAGATCGCTCCGGGCGGGTCACTTCAGGCCCGTCACAAGTAGCAGTTAGGTGCTTCGGGAAGCCGGCTACGTGGGAGGCCAATACGAAGGCGACAGGGACCGACAAGAACCAGTCAATTGCCAGCGGCAACCCGCATAGCCAGGTGCGGTCCGTACCAACTTCAGTAGCCTTCCGGGCAGGCTCTCCCACGGACCGCCATGTGGGAGGGCCTCGCGTTTGTCGTGCATGGCAGCGCGGAGCGCAGCGGTCGGAGGGAGACGTCAAGTGCCCGGTATCGACGAGGTGTTGACCCGTGCGATGGGGATTCCCGGAGTCCAGGGGGCCGGTCTGACCGACTGGACGAGCGGGCTGACGCTGGGCACCGCCGGGCGGGCCCCGCACGGTGACCACGAGGCGGCGGCCGCGGACGCCGCCGAGGTGGTGCAGGCGGTGACCCGGAACGCCACGTTCGACACCGCGGACGGGGACGGGGAACCGCTGGAGGACCTGATCATCACGGCGGGGAACAGCTACCACCTGATCCGCCTGGTGCCCACCGCCTTCGACAGCCAGACCTGCCTGCACCTCTGGCTGGACCGGGCGCAGGCCAACCTCGCCATCGCCCGATTGCGACTGCGGGAACTGGCCGCGGAGTTGGCGGCGACGGACTGACGCCCCGACATGGCTGGGACACCGCTCCCGCAACGGGGCCCGATCGGTGACGACGACCGATCCGGCCCGTTGGGTCGGTACGCCGCCCAACGGGCCACCGGCGCCCTGCGCGGCCCCGATGGCTGCGTCTACCTCCACGAGGGCGCGGTCTACTGCGTCGAGTGCCCGGCGGCCCCCGACATCGGGGCCCGGCTCGCGCGGGCCGGCCGGTTGCCGCCGGAGTGCTGGCGGCGCGCGGAGGCCGCCGCCGGAATGACCCATCAGGGGGGTCAATTCCTGCTGACGCAGGGCTGGTTGACCCGCGGTGAACTGGAGCTCTGCCAGCTCGCCGCGCTGCTGGACGCGGCGTGCTTCGTGCTGCCGCCGGCCTCCGGGGCCACCTCCTTCACCCCGGGCGACGCGCACTGGCTGGGGGTGATCCGCCCGGTCGGCGCGGCCGCGCTGCTGGCCGCGGTGGCGCGGCGGCGGGCGCAGCTCGACCGGCTGGGCGCCTGGGCGGCCGCCGACGGCGCGCCGGTGGTGCCGCTGCCGGCGGAGCAGCCGGACCGTCCGCCCCTGACCGGCCGTCAGCGGCGGTTGCTCGCACACGCCGATGGGGCGCGCACCCCCGGCCAACTCGCCCATGAGCTCGGCCAGTCGGCGTTCTGCACGCTGTTGGAGGTGCGACGGCTGGCCGCGGCCGGGCGGGTGCGGGTGTCGGCGGGGTTGCCGCGCCGGCGCCCCGGGGCCTTCCGGGAGGAGCGGCCGGGCCGGGACGCCGCGGCGGTGTGGCACCTCCCGGACCCGGGCGTGCTGGAGACCGCGGCTCCGGATGTCGCCCTCCTCGTCCGCCTGCGCACCGCACTGGAGGAGAACCTGTGAACCCTTGTGAACCCCGCCCATGAGGCGCGTATTCGGAATGCGCGCCAGGAGAAGGAGCGTCAGAACACCGATGACGAGCGAGACCGAGGCGATCGCGTCCGGGATCCGGGACGAACTGCGCGCGTTGCGCGAGCACATCAGGCATCTGCACGGCGGGATGGTGGCGAGCGCGGACGGGATGGTGATCGCCCATGACCTGCCGGACATCGAACCCGACGGCCTGGCCGCGCTCACCGCCGCGGCGATCGGCGTGGCCAAGCGTCTGACCGACGCGACCGGGCAGGGCGGGTTCGAGGAGTACCTGACCCGCGGCAGCCGCGGCTACATCGCGGCGTACGCGGCCGGCAGCCGCGCGGTGCTCACCGCCGTGGCGGGCCCGGAGGCCAACGTGGGCCGGCTCCACCTCCAGGCCCGACGCACCGCCACGCGCGTCGCGGCCCTACTTGACGCACCACCGGGCCGGTAGACCGTCAAACCGTCAATGGGCATGTGTGGGCCGGTGGTTTCCGGTCACTACCGCCGGCCGCCCAGCACCCAGCCGCCCCCAACTAACCAGTCACTCCACCGAATTCAGTGAAAGGCCCATCCCTCATGACGCAGATGGAAACCGCCCTCAGCGAAGCGATGTCCACGATCGAGGGCGCGATAGGCGTGGCGCTGGTCGACTACACCAGCGGCATGGCGCTCGCCACGCTCGGCGATCCCCAGACGTTCGACCTCAATGTGGCGGCGGCCGGGAACACCGATGTGGTGCGCGCGAAGTTGCGCACCATGGAGATGTTGGAACTCCAGGGCGCCATCGAGGACATGCTCATCACGCTGACCTCGCAGTACCACCTCATCCGGCCGCTGACGGGCAAGAGCGGCAACGGCCTCTTCCTGTACCTGGTGTTGGACCGCAAGCGCGCCAACCTCGCGCTGGCGCGCCACCGTCTCGCCCGCCTGGAGGCCGATCTGGAGGTGTGAACCACTCAGTGAGCCGCTCAGCCGGCCGCGGCCGCGTCCAGCAGCCGACGTAGCGTCAGGCCGTCGGGGGCGACCACGGTGGCCAGTGCGGCGGGTCCGGCGAGCGGGGCCAGGACGCCCTGGCCGGCGCCGTCGCCGGCGGCGCCGCCGAGCAGCGTCACCTCGGCCGGCTGGTCGGCGAACTCCGGTCCGCAGCGAAGGAGTTGGCCGACGGCTCGGTGGTCGCCGAGGACCGCGGAGCTGTCCCAGCCGGGGGCTGAGGGGCCGTAGGCGGTCTCCTGGTCGAGGAGGGTGCGGCCGGCCTGGCGGACCGTCAGGCGGCTGCGGAGCGCGCCGGTTTGCTCGCCGGTGCGGCCCAGGACCTGTTCCTCGCGGAACACCAGGCTGGCGGTGGGCGCGAGGTCGATGGTGGTGGTCATCCGCAGGTCGCTGCTCTCGGCGGAGATCAGCGGTTCCGGCAGCCATTCGAGCCGGGCGCCGTCGCCTACCGTCAAGTGGACGTCGTAGGTGGCCAGTTCGCCGGTCCGGCCGGGCAGTGCGACGGTGGCCGCGGCCGCGGTGATGCGGAGCGAGGTGCCCGGCTCGGCGGTGGCCTCGATGCGCAGCCGGTCGCCGCCGAGCGGGGCGCTCATGGCGCCGACCAGGCAGACCCGGGCCTGGTCGGCGTGCGACTGGACGCGGCGCAGCGCGAACGGGCCGCCGCCGTCCAGGACCGGCAGCCGGGTGGTGCCGCCCGGCTCGTCGGCGCGGGCGACGATGCGGGCGGTGGCCCGCAGGCCGGCCGCCGGGAGGGCGGTGGCCTGCGGTGCGGTGGGGAACGGGAGGGTGCGGGTGGTCATGCCTGGGCCGCGGTCCAGTTCGCCAGCTGCGCCCGGACCCAGTCGGCGACCGGCTTGACGCCCTCGGGCTGCTTGAGGGCGGTGAACGCGACGGGCAGGTCGCCGCGTTGGGCCTTGGCGTCGCGGGCCATCCCGTCGAGGTCCACGCCGACGTAGGGGGCGAGGTCGGTCTTGTTGATGACCAGCAGGTCGGCGGTGGTGACGCCGGGGCCGCCCTTGCGCGGGATGTCGTCGCCGCCGGCGGTGTCGATGACGAAGATCTGGGCGTCGACCAGGCCCTTGGAGAAGGTGGCGGTCAGGTTGTCGCCGCCGGACTCGACGAGGACCAGGTCGAGCGGGCCGACGGCGTCTTCCAGGTCCTCGACGGCTTCGAGGTTGGCGGAGATGTCGTCGCGGATGGCGGTGTGCGGGCAGGCGCCGGTCTCCACGGCGGTGATCCGCTCGGTGGGCAACACCGCCTCGCGGCGCAGGAATTCGGCGTCCTCGCGGGTGTAGATGTCGTTGGTGACGACGGCGATGGACAGCTCGTCGCGCAGCACGCGGCACAGGGCGGCGACGGTGGCGGTCTTGCCGGTGCCGACCGGGCCGCCGAGGCCGATGCGCAGGGCGCGCCGGGTGCCGTCGGGGCGGATCGGTTCGGCGGCGCTGTAGGTGTGCCGGTGCGGGAAGCCGTCCTGGTGGTCGAGGTGCATGGTGACTCCGGTGGTTCGTAGGGCCGCGGGGTGGGCGGCGCGGTGGGTGGGTGGCGGGTCAGGACGCGAAGAGCCGTACCGGCCAGGCGGCGTGCGCTTCGGCGGCGATGTCGAGCAACGGCGCGGAGGCGGCGGGCAGGGCGTCCGGGCCCTCGGTGACGGCGCGGTGCGCGGCGTCGGCGCCGGCCTGGGCGACCTGGTCGAGGTCGTCGGCGAGGCGGGCGAGGACGGCAGTGGCGTCGAACGGGTCCAGGCTGAGCAGCCGGACCGCGGCGGTGGCCGGGCCGCTGATGTTCTCGTAGGCCACCGCGTAGGCCGCGTCCAGGGGCGTCAGCCCGGCGGACCGGGCTGCCAGGCCGAGAACGACGGGCTGGTGGGCGCCGCGCGGGCGGGCCGCGGCCAGCGCGTCGAGCTCGGGTCCCGGCCAGGTGGCGCGGGCGGCCCGCATCATCTGCCGGCCGAGCCGGCGGGCGACCTGACGCAGCGCCGGTACGGGCGTGCGGGCGTCCGCGGCGTCGTCCAGGACGAGCGGGTCCAGGCCGGCGGCGGCCGCGGCGGCGAGCCCCGCGGCAACCAGGCCCGCGGTGTGCAGCCGGCCCCGGCAGAAGGTCGCGAGGGTGGCGGCGTCCTTGATGTGTCCCGCGGTGACGGCCGGTTCGGCGCCGCCCGAGTGGGCGTGCCCTCCGGCGGGGAACCGGCCGTCGGCGAGGACGAGCAGCGCAGCGCGACTCATCGATGGTGCTCCGGATCTTGTCGTGGCGTCGTGAACGGTACGTCAGAAGAGGAAGTACCGCTGAGCCATGGGGAGTTCGGCGGCGGGGGCCGGCTCGACCACCTCGTCGTCGATGGTCACCGTGAAGGTGTCGGGGTCGACGTGTACCCGCGGCAGGGCGTCGTTGTTGCGCATGTCGGCCTTCTTGACACCGCGGGTGGAACGGATGGCCTCGAAGGACTTCGCCAGCGGGAGGCGCTCGGGGAGGTCGTCCTCGATGGCCTGCTGGGAGACGAAGTTGAACGAGTTGCTGCCCGGGGCCTTGCCGGTGGCGCCGAACATCGGGCGGGGCAGGATCGGCTGCGGGGTCGGGATGGACGCGTTGGCGTCGCCCATCTGCGCGTAGGCGATCTGGCCGCCCTTGATGACCAGTTGGGGCTTGACACCGAAGAACGCCGGGTCCCACAGCACGAGGTCGGCCAGCTTGCCGCTCTCGACCGAGCCGACGACGTGGTCGATGCCCTGGGCGAGGGCCGCGTTGATGGTGTACTTCGCGACGTAGCGCTGGGCGCGGTGGTTGTCGGCCCGGCCGTCGCCCGGCAGGGCGCCCCGGCGGCGCTTCATGACGTGCGCGGTCTGCCAGGTGCGGAGCACGACCTCGCCGATCCGGCCCATGGCCTGGGCGTCGGAGGACATGATCGAGATGGCGCCGAGGTCGTGCAGGATGTCCTCGGCGGCGATGGTGGAGGGCC
The DNA here is from genome assembly GCF_042798755.1 of Streptomyces sp. NPDC057743. Lineage (NCBI taxonomy): Bacteria > Bacillati > Actinomycetota > Actinomycetes > Kitasatosporales > Streptomycetaceae > Streptomyces > Streptomyces sp. NPDC057743. Next base: position 15,343 of record NZ_JBHVJX010000063.1, on the reverse strand, counting down.
GGATCCGGGACTCGGCGAAGGCCAGGTCCTCCGGGACCGCCGGGTTGAGGTGGTGACAGACCATCAACATGTCGAGGTGTTCCTCGACGGTGTTGACGGTGTGCGGCCGCGTGGGGTTGGTGGACGCGGGCAGCACGTTGGGCTCGGAGACCATCGCGATCATGTCGGGGGCGTGGCCGCCGCCGGCGCCCTCGACGTGGAAGGCATGGATGGAGCGGCCGGCGATGGCGGCGATGGTGTCGCCGAGGAAGCCGGCCTCGTTGAGAGTGTCGGTGTGGATCGCGAGCTGGGCGCCGCTCTCCTCACAGATCGACAGGCAGGCGTCGAGGACGGCGGGGGTGGCGCCCCAGTCCTCGTGAATCTTGAACCCGAGGACGCCGGCGCGGAGTTGGTCGCGCATCGACGGCAGGGACATGGTGTTGCCCTTGCCGAGCAGCCCGACGTTGACCGGGACGTTGTCCATGCCCTCGAAGAGCCGGGCGATGTGCCAGGCACCGGGGGTGATGGTGGTGGCCTTGCTGCCCTCGGCGGGGCCGGTGCCGCCGCCGACCAGGGTGGTGACGCCGGAGGCCAGCGCCTCGTCCGCCTGCTGGGGGCAGATGAAGTGGACGTGGGTGTCGATGCCGCCGGCGGTGAGGATCTTGCCGTTGCCCGCGATGACCTCGGTCTCCGGGCCGATGACCAGGTCGGGGTGGACGCCGTCCATGGTGTCGGGGTTGCCGGCCTTGCCCAGGGCGGTGATCTTGCCGTCCCGGATGCCGACGTCGGCCTTGACGATGCCCCAGTGGTCGAGCACCACGGCGCCGGTGATCACGGTGTCCGGGGCGCCCTCGGCGCGGGTGACGCGGGACTGCCCCATCGACTCGCGAATCACCTTGCCGCCGCCGAAGACCGCCTCGTCGCCGGCCCGGCCGGGGCCGCCGGAGCGGTCCTCGCTGATCTCGATGACCAGGTCGGTGTCGGCGAGCCGGATGCGGTCGCCGGCCGTGGGGCCGAACAGGTCGGCGTATTCCTGGCGGGTCAGTTCAGCCATCGAGAGAACCTCCGGTCTCACCGCGCAGCCCCACAACGATCCGCTTGCCCGCGAGGGGAATCAGCTCGACCTCGGTGGGGATGCCGGGCTCGAAGCGCACGGCGGAGCCGGCCGCGACGTTCAGCCGCATGCCGTGCGCGGCCGCGCGGTCGAAGTCGAGGCCGGGGTTGGCCTCGGCGAAGTGGTAGTGGGAGCCGACCTGGACTGGGCGGTCGGCGGAGTTGAGGACGGTCATGCGCGTGAGGGGGAGGCCTTCGTTGAGGCGCACCGGCTCGTCGGCGTAGAGGATCTGTCCCGGGATCATTTTCTGCGCTCCCGTGGTCAGTTGATGGGTTCGTGAACGGTGACGAGCTTCGTGCCGTCGGGGAAGGTGGCCTCGACCTGGACGTCGTGGATCATCTCCGGGACGCCGTCCATCACGTCGTCGCGGGTGAGCACCTTGCGCCCGGAGGACATCAGCTCGGCGACGGTACGGCCGTCCCGCGCCCCTTCGAGGATGTGTACCGTCAACAGGGCGATGGCTTCGGGGTGGTTGAGCTTCACACCCCGGGCCCGCCGCTTTTCGGCCACGTCTGCCGCCACATGAATCAACAACCGTTCCTGCTCATGCGGGGTCAGTTGCATACGTTCCACCTCACAGGTTTCCACCCGGGCGCATTTACCCAGGTCACAGGCGTGAACTTACCTGCGCCGTTAGATGTACCACACAATGTTTAAAGGGTGAGCAAACCGGTTTCCACTAGTTGATCAGTAACTACCTCATGGCGGAAGGGTAGTTCGGCGAGATTTCACCGCCGTTACGGCGGGCCAGGAATTGCGGCCCCCTTGTCGCGCCTGACGTAACCCGCCGGAAATCACCGGCCGTTACCGTCCGGCGACCGCGCCCCCCCTCCCCGACCTCCAGGGTTGTACGAAATCGCGGGTGGCGAATTCCACACCTCACCCCCCTTCCACAGTGCGGAAAATCGGTCGGGATAACCCGCAACCAAGGGGAGGTATCCCCCGAAAACAGACGGCATTCCGATGTGCGAACGGGGCTGTCCGATATCCGCTCTTGACTGCAAGGAAAGCCCCTAGCGATCCTCATGCACGCGTCAAGATTTCCGCTGCACTTCACCCCCCACAACAGCATCGGAGCCCTCCGTGTCACGCTCTTCCCGCATGCGCCGCGCGGCCCTCGCCGCCGGCGCCGCCACCGCCGTCGCCGCACTACTGGGCACCACGGCGGCCGCCCAGGCCACCGCGCCCCGCACCCAGTCCGCGCCGGACATCCCGGTGGCCGGCATCAAGGCCCACCTCGACAAGCTCCAGTCCATAGCCGACGCCAACGGCGGCACCCGCGCCCACGGCCAGCCCGGCTACAAGGCGTCGGTCGACTACATCAAGGGCAAGCTGGACGCGGCCGGATTCACCACCAGCGTCCAGGAGTTCACCAGCGGCGGCGCCACCGGCTACAACCTGATCGCCGACTGGCCGGGCGGCGCCGAGGACTCGACGGTGATGGTCGGCTCGCACCTCGACTCGGTCGACGCCGGTCCGGGCATCAACGACGACGGCTCCGGCTCGGCCGGCATCCTGGAGGTCGCGCTCGCCGTCGCCAAGCAGCACCTCAAGCCCACCAAGCACCTCCGCTTCGCCTGGTGGGGCGACGAGGAGGACGGCATGGTCGGCTCCGGGCACTACGTCGACACGCTGGGCGCCAACCGCTCGAAGATCTCCGCGTACTTGAACTTCGACATGATCGGCTCGCCGAACCCCGGCTACTTCGTCTACCACTACAACGACAAGCTGGCCAAGGTCTTCACGGACTGGTTCGGCACCAAGAAGATCGCCACCGAATGGGACACCGAGGGCGACGGCCGCTCCGACCACGCCCCCTTCCAGAAGGCCGGCATCCCGGTCGGCGGCCTCTTCTCCGGGGCCGACTACATCAAGACCGACGCCCAGGCGAAGAACTGGGGCGGCACCGCGGGCAAGGCGTTCGACGCCTGCTACCACCGCGCCTGCGACACGTCCAAGAACATCGACGACACCGCGCTGCACAACCACGCGGACGCCATCGCCAACGCGGTCTGGCAGCTCAGCTCCTGACGCCCCGGAAGCACTGACGGACGCGGCCTTTCGCGGCCGTCCCGCGCTCCACCGAGGTCATCCCTCCCGACCCGGTCGCCGATCCCCGGCGGCCGGGTCGCGGTGTTCCGCGGCGATCCCGAAGCGGCGGCGTTCGCCCGGAGCGGACGGCAGGTGCCGCACGGACGAGACCGTACTGATCACCTGGTCCTGCTCCTCGGCCTGCTCGCTTCGCCCCCATTCCTCAAGTCGCTCCAGGTCAGCGGCGGACACCAGCGCCGCCAGGGGCTTGCCGTGACGGGTGACGACCACCCGCTCACCGCCGTAGACGACGCGGTTGATCAGATCCGCCAGCTCGGCCCGGGCTTGCGTCACCGGAATTTCGTAGGCCATGCTCCTAGCCTACGTAACGTCCGCCTGGTCCACAGTGGCCCGTGACGACGGTGAAGGTCCAGGTCAGAGGCGTTCGCGTGGTCCCGTACGCTCTCGTCCGTGAGAGATGTGTGAGACGAGGTGACACGAAGAGTCTCCTGGTCACGACGTTCCGCAGCGCCCAGCAGCTGGTCGACCTGGTGCACACCACGGCCCCCAAGCTCGTCGCCGCCACCTTCGCGCTGACCGAGACCGCCACGGCCGGCACGCCCAGCACGGCGCCGGGGTGTGTTCCTCGACGCTGCGGTAGGCGTTGGCGCCTGTGGTCAGGCGGGTGGCGAACTCCTGACCATCCTTGGCGAGGTTGTCCACTTCACGCTGCCACGGTCGACGAAGTCGGAGAGCGTGCTTGCCAGTTGGCCGTGCCCGACCTTTACTTCGTCTACTTCGCCCTGCAGACAACCTGCCAGTCATGTGCCTGATGGGCCGTCAAGAGACGCTCAGGTGTCCTGCGGGTACCAGCGCAGTTCCACGGTGTTGCCGTCCGGGTCCTGTACGTAGAGGGAGATTGCGGTGCCCCGGGCGCCGTAGCGTTCGCCGGGACCGTCCAGCACGGTGAAGACACCGGAATCGATGACCTGTTGCCAGTCGAGCGGCTCGACCACCAGGCAGATGTGGTCGACGTTGGAGCCCTGCGGCCGCGCGTCGGACGCCTCGACGAGGTCGATGATGGTGGTGGGGCTCACTCGCACGGACGGGAAGGGGGCCCTGCCGGCCCTCCACTCCTCCACCCGCACCGGTTCCAGCCCCAGCGGGCCGGTGTAGAACCCGAGCGAACGCTCGATGTCGGCGACGTTGAGGACGAGGTGGTCGAAAGCGATCACGCGCATGGGTGTCTCCGCTGGGTCGGGCGCCGGGCGCCGGTGGTGGTACGACGGGGCCGACGGTCCCGGCCCCTCCGGTCCGGGACGGTGGTCGGTTGCTGACCGCCGTGGCCCGCCGTGGACTTCAGCATCGCCGAGCAGGCATCCATCGGTCCAACACATACTGGTCATCGATATCCATCACGTTTCATCATGGATCAATGGACCTACAGCAGATGCGTTACGTCGTCGCGGTGGCGGAGACCGCGAGCTTCACCCGTGCCGCGGAGCGGTGCCACGTCGTCCAGTCCGCGCTCAGCCACCAAGTGGCCCGGCTGGAGAAGGAGTTGGGGGCCCGGCTGTTCGAGCGGACCAGTCGCCGGGTGCGGCCGACCACGGCCGGCGAGGCGTTCTTGCCCGCTGCCCGCCAGGCTCTGGAAGCGGCCGAACGAGCTCGTGCGGACGTGGCGGCGGCCACCGGCGAGATACGGGGCAAGCTGACCGTGGGGTCGATCCCCGCCGTGGCGTCCGTAGATCTCCCGGCGGTGCTACGGGACTACCGCCTGCGCTACCCCCAGGTGCGGATCAGCCTGCGGGCCGGTTCCAGTGAGCAGCTCGTCGAGCGGGTCCGCGACGGCCAACTGGACGCGGCACTGCTCGGCGTTCAGCCCGGATTCCTGCCGCAGGGCGTCCATGACCGGGAACTCGCCCACGCGCAGCACGTCGCCGTTCTCGCCCCGGACCACCCACTGGCCACGCGACACGAGGTGGACCTCCGTCTCCTCGCCGAGGAGGCGTTCGTGGACTTCGCCGACGGCAGCGCCGCCCGCGCCCAGTCGGACCAGGCGTTCGCGGCGGCCGGCCTGCGGCGCGAGGTCGCCTTCGAGGTGTCCGGGGTCGAGCTCATGGCCCCCATGGTCCGCCATGGACTGGGCATCGCCCTGCTGCCCGCGACGTTCGCCGCCGAACTCCACGGCCTGCGGACCGTGCCGGTCACCAACGGGCCGGTACGCGTGGAACGCCTCGTCTGGAGCCGGTTCCCCCCGTCACCCGCCACCTCCGCCTTCCTCGCACTGCTGGACATCGACACCCGCCCCTCGGCTGCGTAACGGGTACTGATGGGGCCCCGTGCCAGGCATGTTCGGCCGATCGCGAACGCCCGAACACCGGTGCCGCCGCGCCGTGTTGGGTGACAGAGTTGGCTTCATGAAGATCACCAAGTTCGGTCACGCCTGCGTACGGCTGGAGAAGAACGGCCGGGCAATCGTCATCGACCCCGGCCTGATGACTCCTGAGCCCGAGGCGTCGGCGGCGGCCGAGGCCGTCCTCGTCACGCACGAGCACTACGACCACTTCGATCCGGAACGCCTGCGCGGCTCCCAGGCGCCCGTCTACACCTGCTCCGGGGTCGCCCGCCACTTGCGCGAGCTCGGCGAACGGGTCCATGTCGTCCACGACGGTGACCACTTCGCCATCGCCGGCTTCGAGGTGGCAGTCGCCGGCGACAAGCATCACCACAGCCACCCCGACGCGCCTCCGGTCGACAACGTCGGGTTCCTGGTCGACGGGGAGGTCTTCCACCCGGGAGACGCCCTGACGGTGGTCGACGCACCCACAGTGCTGCTGCCGGGCCAGGCACCGTGGCTGACGGTTCCCGCAATGATCGACTACCTGCGCCGGATGTCGCCGCGTCGCGCCTACGCGATCCATGACGGGCTCCTGAACGAGTGGGGTCTGAAGGTCCTGGACGACGTCCTGGCAAGGGAGGCCAAGCGGGCGGACGCCGACATCCGACGGCTTCACCCCGGCGAGAGCGTCGCGCTGGAACAACAGCTCGCAAGGCCGGGCGAGCAACCCTGAGGATCGGGCCGCCCGCACCCGTTGGCGGACGCTCTTATATTTCGCTAAGAACCTTTCCCTAGCGTCCCGTTCATGACGAAGCAACGTGGTGTAGTCGGATCTGTTGTCCTCACGGCGGTCGCCCTGACGGCCGCCGCCGGGGTCGTTGCCGCGGCTCCCGACCCCGCCAAGGCCACTGCCTCCGTGCCCCACGGCAAGGTGACGGACAACCTGTACATGTCGCTCGGCGATTTCGAGGATGCTACGTCCGGCGCGAATCCGAAGGTCAAGGCCATGATTGACCGTAAGGACATCGGGGGCGTGCAAGTAGTGGTGCCCTGGAAGGCCCTTGAGGGGAAGAAGGGGGAGTACAGGTGGTCGCGACTGGACAATGCCCTGAAGTACCTCCAGGAACGCCATAAGAAGCTGTTCGTCCAGGTTCAGGACCGGTTCTTCGACGTAGCGATGAAGGACGCCAACGTCCCCCAGTATGTGAAGGACGAGGGCGGGGTGGCGCCGACGGTCGATGAGAACCCCGACAACCCGACCACTCACGGGGCCATGGTCGCGCAGTGGAACAAGGGCGTGCGAGCAGACTTCCAGGCCATGTTGAAGGCGATGGCGGAGAAGTTCGACGGCAAGCTCGCCGGAGTGAACCTTCCGGAGACCGCGGTCGACGTGGACACCAAGACGGATCACACCAAGTACACCTCGAAGTCGTACATCGACGCCGAGATCGACAACATGCGCTTCGGCAAGAAGGTCTTCACCAAGACGCAGTTCATCCAGTACATCAACTTCCTGCCGGACGACGACGACCACAAGCGCATGAAGGAAATGTTCGACCTCGCCAGGGACAAGAAAATCGGCATCGGCGGCCCGGACACCCTGCCGGACCGGCCGTACCAGATGGAGAACTCCTACAAGTTCCTCCATGCGTACCAGGGTTCCCTCCCCCTCGTGGCGATGGCCGTCCAGGAACCCGACATCAACGCCAAGGACCCCAAGACGGGCAAGCCGTACACCCGCGAGCGGTTCACGAGCTTCGCGCGCGACTACCTCGGGGCGCGCCAGATGTTCTGGACCACCGAGGCGGACTGGCTGAACAAGCCTGCGGCGTAGGGCGGCCGTGGAGGTCCGCCTTCGCACTGCGCGGGCCCAGGATTGAGGAATTCCGGTCGGTGGCAACGCAGTTGATCGGCTGCTGTACAGCGTGAAGGTCGGGTGGCCCGGAGGAGGAGTCTCCTCCGGGCCACCCGACTGCGTGCGCCTCTACGCGCCATCGATCGATCCGTCCAGCCACACCCTGCGACCTGACCGGGCACCTCCATGCCCGGCCACGCGCCAGGGGAGCGCGGTGGCGGCGCCATGAGACACGAGCCCCAGCAAGGACCAAAACCCCCTCTCTGGCCTGGGCACTTGACTTGATCACCAGAATCGGGTCCCCTAACAGAACGTACGTCCTGTACATTTTTTACAGACGGAAGGGAGCAGTCATGCTGAGGCCGACGGCCCGCTACGTCCTGCCCGAGTTCACCGAGCGCACCAGCTACGGGATCCGGACCCTGGACCCGTACTCCAAGCTGCTCGACGAGCGGATCGTCTTCCTGGGCACGCCCATCGACGACGCCTCCGCCAACGACGTGATGGCGCAGTTCGTGCACCTCGAACACGCCGCGCCGGACCGGGACATCTCGCTCTACATCAACTCCCCCGGCGGCTCGTTCACCGCGATGTGCGCGATCTACGACACGATGCGCTTCGTCTCCTGCGACGTGGAGACGATCTGCCTGGGCCAGGCGGCCTCCGCGGCCGCGGTGTTGCTGGCCGCCGGCACCCCGGGGAAGCGGCTGGCCCTGCCGCACGCCCGGGTGATGATCCATCAACCCGCCCTCGGTGAGACGGTCCAGGGCCAGGCCGACGACCTACAGATCCGGGCCGAGGAGCTGCTGCGCACCCGCGACAAACTGGAGGAGATGCTGGCCGAGCACACCGGGCAGCCCCGCGAGCGAATCGCCGCGGACACCGAGCGGGACACCTTCTTCGACGCCCCCGCCGCCCTGGAGTACGGGCTCATCGACGCCCTCACCCACGGCCGTAAGCACGCCGGGCTCTCACCCCTGGGGAGGTGAGGTCCCGGTGCTGCCGGAGCTGCCGCCGCTGCCCGCCCTCACCCGGGCCGAAGGCCGGTTGATCGACTGCTACTTGGAGGTCCTGGACCTGCTGGGCCGGATCAACCCGGCCCGCGACACCACCACTTACCAGGGCCTGCGCGCCGCCCAGGCCCTGGTAAGCAAGTCCACCGAGCTACGGGAGGCACTGGCCCTGATGCACGACCGGGGCGAGAGCGAACTGCACAGTGCGACCCTGGGCCGGGCGCTGCGGGTGCTGGACGGGGAGCGTCGGGCGCGGCGGGTGACCGTGCCGCCGCAGGACGGCCCCTGACCCGACCGTCACGGGGCCCGCCCGCGGAGTCGTACGGGCCCTGGCGCGGGGCGCGTTACAGGGGTACGGGCCCGGCATTCCGGGGACACGGACGACTCGTCAGTGCGCAGACGGCGTAGCGGGCGCGGCTGCGGTAAGGGGGCGAGGAATTGCGCGAGTTGCCGACATTTCCCGCCCCCCTTGGGTTTCGACGCTGGTCCCGGCCCCGCCGACGCGCCGACGGCCGGGCCGATCTCCGCAAATCCACCCATTCACACCAAATGTGACCAATGTCACACACGGCAGTTTCAGCTCGGAAATCGGGCGGGTGGTGCGTGACGATCCCTTCGACGACAAGCCCCCGCCACAGCGACGGGGCGGTCCGGACCGGCGGCCAACGCCGCCGTCCGGATCACCGGCTGACGAAGGGTTGTGCATGGCCATGCGCGTGCAGAAGCCGCACCTCCTGGTGCGCGCCGGCGCCGTCTCCGCCCTCACCCTGGTCACCCTGGGCGGTCCCGCACCGTCCCCGGGAGCCGCCGCGGAGCCCGAATTAGCCTCCGTCTCCACCAAGGCGCTGCGGATCGCCGCCTCCAAGGAGGGCGCCCCGTACCAGTGGGGGGCCCAGGGGCCGGACGCCTTCGACTGCTCGGGGCTGACGCTCTACTCCTACCGACGCGCCGGACGGGCCCTGCCGCGCACCGCGGCCCAGCAGTACCGGCGCACCGAGCACGTCTCGCGCTCCGCCCGCCGCGGCGGCGACCTGGTCTTCTTCCACGCCGGCAGCGGCATCTACCACGTCGGCATCTACGCCGGCGAGGACCGGATCTGGCACGCGCCCAAGGCCGGCGCGGTGGTCCGGCTGGAGCGGATCTGGAGCCGCACCGTCTGGTACGGACGGGTGCGCTGACCGGGGACGACGCCGACGCCCGGTCAACTGTCAGTGGGGCCCGGTAAGTTGGCGATGTGGTCGCGAAGGCGCCGCCGTCGCGGTGTGACGATCAGGACGACGCCGTCAGGGCCTGGTCATCGGGAGGTGACGGGTGGCCAGGGCACCGTTACCCAGACCGCCTTGCCGCCGGCGGTGGGCTCGACCCAGAGCCGGCCGCCGCGTTCCGCGGCCAGGGAGCGGATGATGACCAGGCCCCGGCCGTTGTCCTGCTGCACCGCGGCGGGCAGCCGGCGCGGTGGGCGCGGCTGGCCGTCGGCGACGCCCAGGCACAGCCGTTCGTCGCGGTCCAGGCGGAGTGCGACGGTGAAGTGCGGTGAGCAGCCGCGGGTGTGCTGGACGGCGTTGGTGGCGAGCTCGGAGACCATCAGGACGAGGTCGTCGAGGGCCGCCGCGTCGGGCGGTAGGCCCCATTGGACGAGGACGTCCCGGACGTGTCCCCGGGCGGCGGCGACCGAGGCGTCCAGGCTCGGCAGTGTGCGGGTGGATTCCTGGTGGTCTGCCATGACGACGCCGCCCCTTTCCCACCGAGGCGTGGCCGTGACCCACGGGGAAGACGCGCTTCCCGGCCGGGGCCCGACGTCCTCGGTTGTGTACTGTGCGCCAGACTGCCACCCATGCTGCCGGTGTGGCGGGTGATCACCCAAGATATACAGAGTTCTGTCGCTGTGTGCTCGCCCGATGCGGTGAACTCTGGTGCGGTGAACGGTGTTTGGGGTGTATGGGGCTCCAGTGACGGCGGCGCGGCCGGTGTGACCGCGATGCCGGTGTGGTCGGGCGGCGCTATCCGGCCACCGGTGCGGTCGCCACGATGGTGGCGGCCGCCGCGGCGACCTGAGCGTCCGTCAGGTCCGCGCGGGCGGTGAGCCGCAGCCGGGAGATCCCGTCGGGCACCGACGGCGGGCGGAAGCAGCCGACCGCGAGCCCGGCCGCCCGGCAGTCCGCGGCCCAGCGGACGGCCGCCTCCGGGGAGGGGGCGCGGACCGAGACCACCGCGGCGTCCGGGCACACCGCCGTCAGCCCCGCCGAGGTGAGGCGGGCGTGCAGTTCCCGGGCCACCTGCCTCACCCGCGCCGGGCGGTGCGGCTCGCGGCGCAGCAGCCGGAGGGCGGTGAGCGCGCCACCGACCGCCGCCGGTGCCAGCCCGGTGTCGAAGATGAACGAGCGGGCGGTGTTGACCAGATGCTCGATGACCCGGGCCGGGCCCAGCACCGCACCGCCCTGGGAGCCGAGGGACTTGGAGAGGGTCACCGTCGCCACCACGTCGGCGTCGCCGGCCAGCCCCGCGGCGGCCAGCGCGCCCCGGCCGCCCTCGCCCAACACGCCCAGCCCGTGCGCGTCGTCGACCACCAGCGCGGCGTCCCGGGTCCGGCAGGCGTCGGCGAGCGCGGGCAGGGGCGCGGCGTCGCCGTCCACCGAGAAGACCGAGTCGGTGAGCGCCAACGCCCGGCCGGGGTGGCCGGCCAGCGCGGCGCGGACGGCCTCCGGGACGGCGTGCGGGACCACTTCGGTGCGGGCCTTGGAGAGCCGGCAGCCGTCGATGAGGGAGGCGTGGTTGCCGGCGTCGGAGACGACCAGGGTGCCGGGGGCGGTGAGCGCGGTGACCGCGGCGAGGTTGGCGGTGTAGCCGGAGGACAGCACCAGCGCCGCCTCGAAACCGCAGAACGCGGCGAGCTCGCGCTCCAGTTGGGCGTGGAGTTCGGTGCTGCCGGTCACCAGCCGGGAGCCGGTCGCGCCGGCGCCCCAGTGTTGGGCGGCCTCGGCCGCGCCCCGGGTCACCTCGGGGTGTCGGGCCAGCCCGAGGTAGTCGTTGCCGGCGAGGTCCAGCACCGCGGAGTCGGCCGGGCGGGGCCGCAGTTCGCGGACCAGGCCGGCGCGGTGGCGTTCGGCGCGGGCGTCGTCGATCCAGTCGAACGCCCCGCCACCGGACGGCCGGGGGGCCGTGGCGGGCTCGTCCGGGGTGTCGTAGAGCAGCGTCGGAGCGGGGTCCTGCGGCATCGGCGTCCTTCGTCTGTCGGCCCGGGCCACGCGCCTCGTCCCCGGCCCGGTGCGCGGGCGTCGGGGATGCGGCCTGGGCAACGGGCCTGCGGGGCCTCGATTGTGGGCTGTCGATAGACGTTAGCGGTCGTTCCGCGCGCAGACGGTGTGGTGATACACACACCCCGATCGCCGGGCATTGTGGGAATCCTCCTTGGCCGGGGCCCCGCGCGTAGGCCAGGATCAGGGCCATGGACCTGCTGAACACACTGGTGGACAAGGGACTGCGGCGCGAGGTGCCGACCCGTGACGAGGCGCTCGCCGTGCTGGCGACGTCCGACGACGAACTGCTCGATGTGGTGGCCGCGGCGGGGAAGGTGCGCCGCCAGTGGTTCGGGCGGCGGGTCAAGCTCAACTACCTCGTCAACCTCAAGTCGGGCCTGTGCCCCGAGGACTGCTCGTACTGCTCCCAGCGGCTGGGCTCGAAGGCGGAGATCCTCAAGTACACCTGGCTCAAGCCGGACGACGCGTCCAAGGCGGCCGCGGCCGGGGTGGCCGGCGGCGCCAAGCGGGTGTGCCTGGTGGCCAGCGGCCGGGGGCCGACGGACAAGGACGTGGAGCGGGTCACCGAGACCATCTCCACCATCAAGGAGCAGAACGAGGGCATCGAGGTCTGCGCCTGCCTGGGGCTGCTCCGCGACGGCCAGGCGGAGCGGCTGCGCGCGGCGGGCGCCGACGCCTACAACCACAACCTCAACACCTCGGAAGCCACTTACGGCGACATCTGCACCACGCACGACTTCTCCGACCGGGTCGACACCGTCCAACAGGCCCAGTCCGCGGGCATGTCCGCCTGCTCCGGGCTGATCGCCGGCATGGGCGAGTCCGACGCCGACCTGGTGGACGTGGTCTTCGCGCTGCGCGAGCTGGACCCGGACTCGGTGCCGGTCAACTTCCTGATCCCCTTCGAGGGCACCCCGTTGGCCAAGGAGTGGCACCTCACCCCGCAGCGCTGCCTGCGCATCCTGGCGATGGTCCGGTTCGTCTGCCCGGACATGGAGGTCCGGCTGGCCGGCGGTCGCGAGGTGCATCTGCGCAGCCTCCAGCCGCTCGCCCTGCACCTGGTCAACTCCATCTTCCTGGGCGACTATCTGACCAGCGAGGGGCAGGCCGGCAAGGACGACCTGGCGATGATCGCGGACGCCGGGTTCGAGGTGGAGGGCACCGACACCGCCACGCTGCCGGCGCACCGCAGGGACGCGGCGGCGGTCGCGGACACGGAGCCGGCGACCACCCCCGAGGCCACCGTCCCGGCCCCCTCCGAGGAGACCCGGCGCGATCTGGTCGCGGTGCGCCGTCGCGGCGCCGGCACCGACCTGCCGCCCAATGCCTGAGCCGCTCGCCCCCGCCGAGTTGTTGGCGCTCGACCGGCAGCACGTCTGGCACCCATACGGGCCGATGCCCGGTCGGAGCGAGCCGCTGCTGGTCGAGTCGGCCAGCGGCGTCCGGCTGCGCCTGGCCCAACCGGTCGAGGGGCAGACGGAGTTGGTGGACGGGATGTCGTCCTGGTGGTCGGCGGTGCACGGCTACAACCACCCGGTGCTCAACGAGGCGGCCCGCGGCCAGTTGGACCGGATGAGCCATGTGATGTTCGGCGGGCTCACCCACGAGCCGGCGGTCCGGCTCGCCAAGCGGCTGGTGGACATCACCCCCGAGCCGCTCCGGCACGTCTTCCTCGCCGACTCCGGTTCGGTGTCGGTGGAGGTGGCCGTCAAGATGTGCCTCCAGTACTGGCGTTCGCGGGGCAAGCCGGGCAAGCAGCGGCTGCTGACCTGGCGCGGCGGGTACCACGGCGACACCTGGCAGCCGATGTCGGTGTGCGATCCGGACGGCGGGATGCACGAGTTGTGGCAGGGCGTGCTGCCCCGGCAGCTCTTCGCGGATGCGCCGCCGGCCGGCTTCGACGCCCCACCGGACCCGGCGTACGCGGCGCATCTACGGGAGTTGATCGCCCGTCATGCCGAGGAGTTGGCGGCGGTGATCGTGGAGCCGGTGGTGCAGGGCGCGGGCGGGATGGCGTTCCACTCCCCCGACTATCTGCGGGTGCTCCGCGAAGCCTGCGACGCCCACGGGGTGTTGCTGATCCTCGACGAGATCGCCACCGGTTTCGGCCGGACCGGCGCCCTCTTCGCGGCCGGGCACGCCGGGATCGTGCCGGACGTGATGTGCCTGGGCAAGGCGCTGACCGGCGGCTATCTGACGCTGGCGGCGACCCTGTGCACCGCGGAGGTGGCCGAGGGGATCTCCCGCGGCGAGCTGCCGGTGCTGGCGCACGGCCCCACCTTCATGGGCAATCCGCTGGCCGCCGCCGTCGCCGACGCGTCGATCGAGCTGCTGCTGTCCCAGGACTGGGCGCAGGAGGTCAAGCGGATCGAGACCGGGCTGCGCGGCGGGCTGGCGGCCGCGGCCGGCGGCGCCGGGGTGCGCGACGTCCGGGTGCTGGGCGCGATCGGCGTGGTCCAGCTCGACCACGAGGTGGACATGGCGGCCGCGACCCGGGCCGCCGTCCGGGAGGGCGTCTGGCTGCGCCCGTTCCGGGACCTGATCTACACCATGCCGCCGTACATCACCGGCGACGAGGACGTGGCGCGGATCTGCGCCGCGGTGTGCGCGGCGGCCCGCGAGGGCTGACCCCGCGGCACGGGGCGGGGGGCAGGGGGCGACACTCCCCCGCCCCTCCTCCCCAACGCCCCACCATCCACCATGAGCTGGAAAGGAGCACCCCATGTCGGTGCTGTTCGTGACCGGTACGGGTACCGAGATCGGCAAGACCGTGACCGCCGCCGCGGTCGCCGCGACGGCGCTCCACCGGGGCCGTTCGGTGGCGGTCCTCAAGGCCGCCCAGACGGGACTGGCGGCGGACGAGCCGGGCGATGCGGCGGAGGTCGGGCGGCTGGCCGGTCCGGTCACCCTCAGCGAACTCGCCCGCTTCCCCGAGCCGTTGGCGCCCGACACCGCGGCCCGACGGGCCGGACTGCCGGCGGTGCGCCCGCAGGAGATCGCCGAAGCCGCCGCGAAGCTGGCCGCCTCGCACGACCTGGTCCTGGTCGAGGGCGCCGGCGGGCTGCTGGTCCGCTTCGACGACGAGGGGAACACCCTGGCCGACGCGGCGCGGATGGCCGGCGCGCCGGTCCTGGTGGTCGTCGAGGCCGGGCTCGGCACCCTCAACGCCACCGCGCTGACCGCGCTGGCGCTGCGCTCGCACGGCCTGGACTGCCCCGGCGTCGTGATCGGCAGCTGGCCGGCCGAGCCCGGGCTCGCGGCCCGCTGCAACCTCGCCGACCTGCCGAAGGCCGCCGGCGCCCCCCTCCTCGGCGCCATCCCAGAGGGCTCCGGCACCCTGTCGCCGGACGCCTTCCGCGCCACCGCCCCCAACTGGCTGGCCCCAGACCTGGGCGGCACCTTCACCCCGCCCCTCCTCGGTACCGAACGGCCCACTCCCGCACGGTAATTGGGTCGCCGCAGCGGCTGGCCGCTCGGATACCGGCCGGGTGCTCCGGGCGCCCCGGAGCGCATCGGCCTCGCGCGGCAGCCGGCGGGTCTGTACGGTCAACGGCCCTGTCTCGCTTTCGGTGGTGGCGGAGAGTCGTGAGGGGGCGTTGGCATTCGCGTGGAGGATGTCAACGAGCTTGTGCAGACGGTCTTCTAGGGCCTGTCCCCGCTAGTGTCCTGAGTCGGGGATTCGTTTGCAGTATGCGGCGACTTTGTCGAGGATTTCGTCGGCGGTCTTGGTCCAGGTGAACGGCCGTGGGTTGT
>NZ_JBHVJX010000062.1:0-27809 GCF_042798755.1 Streptomyces sp. NPDC057743 | reverse complement strand
AGCATCGTGACCCACTCCACGAGTGCATGTGGCAGGTCCAGTGCGCAAGGATAGGTAACCAACGAGGCCCTCTGGATGAAGAGTTGGGACGTGAGGCATCCCGCTCAACAGTCCGAGAGCCTCGCCTGTTACGGGCCACCAACCATCCCCCGATCAGTGGCCGAGTTGAAGAAGTTCATTCTTTTGGAGTCTGGGTCAGTGGCAGGGGTGTGCAGAAGGCATGGCCGGCGGAGACGAGGGTGACGTGATGGTGCCAGCCGTTCCAGGTGCGGCCTCCAAAGCTCGGTGGCGGGCCACTCTGCCAGCAGCCAGCAGACAGGTGGTTCCGGGCAGTCCATGGCCTTGCGGATCACGCGTCCAGCAGGCCGGACCCGCAGTGCCATGAACCGCGAGTACACGCGCCTGAAACCGCTGCGACCGGTGCCGGGACGGGAGCCCTCCCGCCACCGCGCGGGCCGGGCGGCCTGTTTCCCGGCCGCGATGACCAGCTCTCTCACGCATCTTGGGCGCCTTGGGGATACGCAGACTGGGGTGGGCTCCCGCGGTCGACGTGGGACGGGGTGTGCGGCCGTGCGTCGTGTGGTGGATGTGCAGTGACGGTGGTCGAGCTGCCCACCACGTAGTGCAGACCGTGCGCTTCCAGGTCGAGCCGGAAGGCTGCGGTGTCGCCGTCGGCCACGGCGAGGGGGCCGCAACGCTCCCAGGGCTAGGTCTCGTCGCCCATGCCCAAGGCCAGTTGCCACTTCTCGACATGGCCCACTTCCGGTGGGATGCCGCGCCGGGCCGATCGGCCTGCGGCTGGGCTGGATCCCCGCTCTTGGGAGGAACAAGCGCCAATCGATCGCCGCCAAGGCCGTGTCCGAGGCCAGGTGCAAAGACACGCCCGCCTGACAGCTGGTCACCAAGCAGTCACATGATCGTCCGGACATGACTTGGCCCGTACGCTAGGAGCAGCGCGGCGTGGCCGGCCAGGAAGAAGACCGCGGCGGTGCCGAGCGGCAGCAGTGGGAACAGGCCCGAGTTCGAGCTGGAGAGGTAGGGGAAGGCATCGCTGACGGTGGTGAGGCCGAGCAGCGCGGTGCACAGCGTCATAGCAGAGCCAGTGAGATCATCGCGTCCCGGGGCGGGGTGTGCAGCCCCTTGCCGGCCCGGTCCATGGCCAACACGGCGCCGATCGCCGGCAGGCCCCGAGGGAACAGCAGCAGCGGCTTGCACCCCGCCGACAGGTCGTACCCGACCCCGGCGGCCACCTTGTCTCGGCACTCGCCGCCGTCCGGGAGGTGGCCCCCAGCGAGCCGGCGCAGTGCCCCCGTCGTTGAGGCCGTCCAACAGTCCGAAGCCGAGCGCAGCGAAGACGTACAGCGGGAGGAGCACGTTGCCCATCTCCGCGGAGACGTCGGTGATCAGGCTGACCGCGCCGAGCGCCAGCACCGCGCTGGGCACGGCGGCGCTACGGGGCCGGGTGCCGGGTCGGCGGACGGGAGTCCGCGTGGTGCACCGGCGTCAGTTCCAGATGCCGGTGATGTCGGCCGCCGCGGCGGCGTTGCCGGCGTGGGTGGTGAGTCCGGCCAGGTCCTCCACCGTGCGCAGGACGTTGTAGTGGTTGTAGGTGGTGCCGGTGGTGCTGCCGGGGGCCACGTGCGCGCCGTAGAAGAGCGTCGGGATGCGGTTGCCGGACTGCCCGTCGTCCTCGTCGAAGGTGACGGCGAGGATGCTGTTGTGGCTCTTGGCCCACTCCGCGTAGCCGGCGAGGTTCTCCTTGAGCCAGCCGTCGCCGGTGGCCACCGAGCAGTCGTGCATGTCGTTGCACAGGTCAGGGATGACGAACGAGACCTTCGGCAGGGTGGCGTAGTCCGACGGGAACTGGTCGAAGGTCTGCGCGGTGTCGGTCGGCACGTTGCCGAAGCCGAACCACGGGTTGTGCTTTTGCGCGTACCGCCCGCTGCTGCACACCGTCGACCCCTGTTCCGGCAGGCCCTCGTTGTAGCTGGCCCAGCTCTTGCCGGCGGCGATCAGCTCGGAGGCCAGGTTGGGCGCGGTCATCGAACCGACCGGGACGCAACTGTCGTCGGTGCGCCCCTGCTTGGAGCCGGAGAACAGCATGTAGTAGTTGGGCTCGCTGGGGTGGGTCAGGGCGTGCGACTGGGTCAGGTCGGCGCCGCCCGCCTTGAGGGAGTTCAGATAGGGGGCGTCGGAACTGCCGATGACCTCGTCGTAGGCGTGGTTCTCCAGTACCACCACGACCACGTGGTCGGGGGCCGGGAGCCCGGTGGTCCCTGCGCTCGCGGTGGCGCCGGTGGTGGCCCACAACCCGAGCGAGGCGGCGGCCAGCGCGACGAGGGAACGCCGGGTGCGCTTGCGCGCGTTGACTGCGGTCATGACTGTCCTCCGGACGGAAGCGACGGGCGTACGACGACGGGCGTGCGGGGGAGGGGCGCGGTAACCCTAGAAGCCGCCGCACGGATTCGGCCGCGTCCGGAGGGTGAAGAACAGGCGAACGCCTGGAACTGGGTGGGGAGTTCGGACCGCCCAGGTGCCGGAGCCCTCCAGAGCCCGGGCGGTCCGTCGCATGTGCCGGGGCGTCAGACCCCGGTCCGTGGCGCCGCGGGGGTGTCGCCGTGCGCCGCGTGCAGGTACAGCAGCAGGGTGTCGACGGTGAAGTACGAGCTGTACGAGATGTCCGGGGTGTCCCCGCCGGTGTGGTAGCCGCCGATCACGCCGATCACGGCGTAGCCGTGGGAGTCCCGTACCAGGAACGGCCCTCCGGAGGTGCCGCCGACGTAGCCGGCGCAGGGGATCTCCAGGAAGTCGCCGGGGGCGGCCGGGTCGGTGCTGGTGTAGCGGTGGGTGGACGAGGAGCAGTCCAGCGGCTCGGGGTAGTGGGCGTCGTCGCTGCCGGGGTAGCCGACGAGCCGGACCCGGGGGTGGTCGTAGCCGGGGTAGGCGAGCAGGTCGAAGCCGCCGGTCACTTGCTGGACGCGGGCGCCGTCCTCGCGGGGGCCGACCTTGACGACCGCGTAGTCCCAGCGGGCGCCGCCGTCCGTGCCGAGGTCGTAGTAGTGCTGGTCGAGGTAGATCCGTTGGACCGGGTAGATGCCGTGCGGCTTGTGGCCGTCGTGGTACTGCGGCACGAAGGAGAGGTACTTCTTCGGGTCGGGGGAGCGCAGGCAGTGCCCGGCGGTGAGCACGAGGTCGCGGTGCGGGCTGCGCAGCACCGTTCCGCCGCAGAACCGGCCGGTGTTGGTGCCGTCCGTCCAGAAGAACGTGCCCACTTGGGGCAGTCCCTGGAAGGGGTGACTGGGCGGCACCGGCGGGGCGGTCGCCGTCGCCGGGGCCAACGCGCCCTTGTCCACCACGGGTTCGGCGGCCTCCATGCGGTGCGCGGTCCAGTACGCGTCGACGTCGGAGGCCGGGTCGCCGGCGGCGTGCGCGGGCGGCGCCGGCACCGCGAGCAGCGCCAGCACGAGCACGAACAGGGCGGCGAGCGGCACGGGAGCGGGGCGCCCGCGGGCGGCCAGGGGTCTGCCCATGGTCGGTTTCCTTTCGGGGGGAGACGACGTGCACGACGGGATGCGGTCGGGGCCGTGCGGTCCGGGTGCGGTGCCGGGGTGGGGGACACCGGCTCACCGCCCGGCGGTCGCGGTGAAAGGGGCCCGCCCGCCCAATCGGACGCGGCCCAGGCCGACATGGTCGTACGGTGTCGGCCGGCTGACCAGAGGGGGCGTCATCCGTTCTCCGTGGCGCCCCCGCCCGTTTGCCCGGCCGTGTCGTCGAGTTCCGCCAGGATGCGCTCCCGGTCCTCGTCCAGGGCCGGGATGCGGTCCATCCGGGGCTCCCGGCCGGCGACGGTGACCGGCGGCAGCAGCGCCCGGAGCGGGCCGACGGGGGAGTCCACGGTGCGCCAGCGGTCCCGGGCGGCGAGCTGCGGATGGTTGGTGAACTCCGCGACGTCCCGCAGCCGTCCGTGGGCGATCCGGGCGCCGGCCAGCCGCCGTTCGATCTCCTCGGCCGGCAGCGCGCCGAACGACTCCTCGATCCGCTCCCGCAGCGCCGCCCGGTTGGCGACCCGCGCCGAGTTCCGGGCGAACCGCGGGTCGGTCGCCAACTCCGGCCGCCGCAGCACCTCCTCGCAGAACGCCCGCCACTCCCGCTCGTTCTGGACGCCGAGGAAGATCCGGGTGCCGTCCGCCGCCGGGTACGGCCCGTAGGGGGCGATCGCGGCGTGCTCGGCGCCGGAGCGGGGCGGGGTGCTGCCCCCGTAGCGGGTGAAGTAGGTCGGATAGCCCATCCATTCGCCCAGCGCCTCCAGCATCGACACCTCGAACGCGCCGCCCCGGCCGGTCCGTTCGCGCTCGTAGAGGGCGGTCAGGATGCCGCTGTAGGCGTACGTCCCGGCGGCGATGTCGGCCACCGGGATGCCGATCTTGGCCGGTTCCCGCTCGGTGCCGGTCAGCGACATCGCCCCGGCCTCGCACTGCACCAGCAGGTCGTACGCCTTCTCCTGCTCGTAGGGGCCGCCGGTCCCGTAGCCGGAGATGCCGCACACCACCAGCCGGGGGTGTGCCGCCAGCAACTCCCCGGCGGACAGGCCCAGTCGGTCGGCGGCGCCCGGCGCGAGGTTCTGCACGAAGACGTCGGCGCGGGCGATCAGCCGCCGCAGCACCGCCGCGTCCCCGGGGCTCTTGGCGTCCAGCGCGATCGACTCCTTGTTGCGGTTGAGCCAGACGAAGTGGCTGGACATCCCGTGCACCGTCTCGTCGTAGCCGCGGGCGAAGTCGCCGGTCCCGGGGCGCTCCACCTTGATGACCCGGGCGCCGAGGTCGGCGAGTTGACGGGTGGCGAAGGGCGCCGCGACGGCCTGTTCGAGCGCGACCACGGTGATGCCGTCCAGGGGGAGAGGGGGCATGATCGGACCTTTCTTCAAAAGACGGGGCTGGCGCGGCCGGTGGGGGTACCTATGTGCGCGTGGATCCGACCGACGGATCCCCGGATCCGGCAGGGATCCGGTGGCACCCCCACGCATCCGCAGGAGTCACCATGACAGCCGACCGGCACGGGCACGCCATGACCGACACCGGCGCCGAGGCCCTCGGCCACTACGAACAGGCCCTGGACGACCTGCTGTTCTTCCGTCCCAGGATCGAGGAGACCAGCAAGGCGTTGCTGGCCGCCGCGCCCCGCTCGCCCGTTGGGCACGCGCTCGCCGCCTACTTGGGCGTGCTGGGCACCGAGGAGCAGGCCGCCGCGGCCGCCCGGGAGACCTTCACCGCCTTCCGCGCCGACCTCGACACCGACCGCCTCACCCCGCGCGAGCGGATGCATCTGGCCGCCGCCGGCGCCTGGTTGGACGGCGACTACCGCACCGCCGGCCGGGTCCTCGGCGAGATCGCCGTCGCCCACCCCCGCGACCTGCTGGCCCTCTTCGCCGGCCACCACCACGACTTCCTCACCGGCGACGCGCTGCGGCTGCGCGACCGGATCGGCGGCGCGCTCGACGCCTGGGACGAGGACGATCCGCACTACGGCCCGCTGCTCGGCATGTACACCTTCGGCCTGGAGGAGAACGGCCACTACGAACACGCCGAACAGACCGGCCTGGCCGCCCTGGAGCGGCATCCGCATGACGTCTGGGGCATCCACGGCGTCGCGCACACCTACGAGATGCGCGGCCGGTTCCTCGACGGCGCGCGCTTCCTGGACGCCCGCGCCGACTCCTGGTCCGAGGGCACCCTGCTCACCGTCCACAACTGGTGGCACTACGCCCTCTACACCCTGGAGACCGGCGACACCGCCCGCGTCCTGGAGATCTACGACGCCGCGGTACACCACGCGGACTCCGGCGATGTGGCCATGGAACTCATCGACGCCGCGGCCCTGTTGTGGCGGCTGTACCTCGCCGGCGACGACCAGGGCACCCGCTGGACGGCCGTCGCCGACGCCTGGGAGCGCCGGGACGACGGCCCGCACTACGCCTTCAATGACGCCCACGCGGTGATGGCGTACGTCGGCGCGGGCCGCCTGGCGCGGGCCGAGCACCTCATCGCGGACCGCGAGCGCTGGCTGGCGGCCACTCCGGCCGGCCCCGCGCCCGCCAACCGCGCGATGACCGCCGACGTCGGCCTGCCCGTCTGCCGGGCCCTGCTCGCCTACGGCCGGCGGGACTTCGCCGCCGCCACCGACCTGCTGCTGCCGATCCGGCACCGGCTGAACGACTTCGGCGGCAGCCACGCCCAGCGCGACGCGGTCCAGCGCACCCTGGTCGAGGCCGCGCTCCGGGCCGACCGGCACGCACTGGCCGGCACCCTGCTCAGCGAGCGCAACCGGCTCCGCCCGATCTGCCCCTACAACTGGTCGGCCAAGGCCCGGTTGGCGGAGCGGGTGGGCGACCCGGAGCGCGCGGCGGCGGCCCGGGAGCGGGCGCGCGTCCAGGCGGCCGGCAGGGTGGGCACGGTCTGAGGCGTGCCGGGGCGGCTCAACTCAGCAGTTGCTCCGCCCAGATCACCTTGCCGTCGGTGGTGTAGCGGGTGCCCCAGCGGTGGGTGAACTGGGAGATCAGGAACAGGCCCCGGCCCCCCTCGTCGGTCGTCCGCGGATGCCGCAGGTACGGGGAGGTACTGGAGCCGTCGCACACCTCGCAGATCAGGGTGTGCTCCAGGATCAACCGCAGCCGGATCGGCCCCGACCCGTACCGGATCGCGTTGGTGACCAGCTCGCTGACCACCAGCTCGGTGGTGAACTCCAGCTCCGGCAGCTCCCATTCGGCCAGCTGCCGGGCGGCCATCTCGCGGGCGCGCCCCACCACGGCCGGGTCCGCCGCCAACTCCCAGGAGGCGAACCGGTCCGGGGCCAGACCGCGGGTCCGGGCCAGCAGCAGCGTGATGTCGTCGTGCTGCCGACGCGGCACCAGGGCGCCGATGACCGACTCGCACAGCGCGTCCAGCGACTCGTCCGGCGCGGCGAGTGCGTGCAGCAGCCGCTCCTTGGCCCATTCGCCCGGCCCGGGGCCCGCGCCGGCCAGCAGCCCGTCGGTGTAGAGCGCCAGCACGCTGTCCTCCTTGACGGCCACCTCGACGGCCTCGAACGGCAGCCCGCTGACGCCCAGTTGGGGGCCGACCGGCAACTCGGCGAAGGCGGCGGTGCCGTCGGGGGTGACGATGACCGGCGGCGGGTGTCCGGCGCTGGCCGCGGTGAAGCACCGGCCGACCGGGTCGTAGACCGCGTAGAGGCAACTGGTGCCCACCGCGCCGGCGTCCGCGCCCTGGCCGCCCTCCTCCGACACCCGGCCGACCAGGTCGTCGAGGTGGGCCAGCAGCTCCTCCGGGCGCAGGTCCAGGGCGGCCAGGGTCTGCACGGCGGTGCGCAGCCGCCCCATCGTGGCGATCGCGCCGATGCCGTGCCCGCGCACCTCGCCCACCACCAGCGCCAGCCGCGCCCCGGACAGCGGGATCACGTCGAACCAGTCGCCGCCCACGCCGGCCAGTTCGTCGGCGGGCCGGTAACGGGTGGCCAGCGACAGCGCGCTGTGGTCCAGCACGCCCTGCGGCAGCAGGCTGCGCTGGAGGGTGAGCGCCGCCTCCCGTTCCCGGGTGTAGCGGCGGGCGTTGTCCAGGCAGACCGCGGCCCGGGCCACGAACTCCTCGGCCAGCCGCAGGTCGTCGGGGCCGAACGGTTCGCCGCGCGCGCCGCGGAAGAAGCTGGTGACACCCATCGTCGTGCCGCGGGCCCGGATCGGGACCACCATCGCGGTGTGCAGGCCCTGTTCGCGCAGCGCCCGGCGCCGGCCGCCGGGCACGTCCGCGGCCCACTCCTGGCCGTGCGGGTCCAGCCACTCCATCCGCCACGGCTTGCCCTCGACCAGCGCCCGGATGGGCGGGGACCAGGAGTGGTACGACGCCAGGTCCCCTACGCCGACGACCGCCTCGGGGATGCCCGCCCGGGCGGACTGCTGGCCGCCGCGGCGCAGCGCGACCCGGTCCGCGTCGCCGGGCGGCCCGGTCAGCGGGTCGCCGCCCCGGATCACCGAGTCCAGCAGGTCGACGGTGACGAAGTCGGCGAGGTCGGGCACCGCGACGTCGGCGAGCTCCTGGGCGGTGCGCAGCACGTCCAGGCTCTGGCCGATGGCGGTGCCGGCCCGGTCCAGCAGGATCAGCCGCTGGCGGTTGCGGTACCGCTCGGTGATGTCGATGACGGTGTAGCAGACGCCGATGGGGCGGCCGTCGCCGTTGTCGAGCCGGACGAAGGACATCGCGTGGGCGCGTTCGTGGTGCGGCTCCGACTGGGGGCGGCCGATGTGCTCGTAGCCCAGGACCGGTTCGCCGCTCTCCAGGACCCGCCGCATCTGCGCCTCCAGCGCCTGTGCGTCCAGGCCCGGTTGGACCTCGGCCAGCCGCCGCCCGATCCGCTCCCGGGCCGGGCCGCCGCCGAACCGCTCCAGCGCCACGTTCGACCACACGAACCGCAGGTCGGTGTCGACCACGGCCATCCCGACCGGCGTCTGGAGCAGCAGTTGCTCCAGCACCGCCCGGCTCATCTCCCGCCCCGGGAAGACCGACGCCTGGGTGGCCACCGCCAGCCAGTGCGCGGTCCCCGTGCCGTCGACGGCCCGGGCCAACTGCACCGTGACCTCGACCGGTCCGCCGTCCTTGTGCCGGGCGGTGACGGTGCCGCTCCAGCCGCCCTGCGTCCGGCACTCCGCGGCGATCGCGGGCAGTCGCGCCGCGTCGTCGGGTGCCAGCAGGGCCGCGGCGGTCCGCCCCACCACGTCGGCGGCCGGGTGGCCCAGGAGCCGTTCGGCGCCCTCCGGCCAGCTCTCCACGCGGCCGCGGGCGTCGCACAGCACCAGGGCGGCACCGGCGAGGTCGAGCGGTGCCTGCCGTCGTGCGGGGCCGTGCTCCTCGAAGTCCACCATCTGAGCCGTTCCGTCTCTGCCGGACGAGCCGGGTGAATGTGTTATATGCGCTATTTACCCCATATGAGGCTACTGGCCCCTGGCCGTTCGCCCCGTCTCACAGCCCGGCGAGTTCCCGGGCCCGGGTGAGCAGGTCGACCAGCATGCCCGGGGTGAGCCTGCCGGTGAAGGTGTTCCGCTGACTCGGGTGGTAACAACCCAGCACCCGCAGCTCCCCGCGCCCCCCGACGGCCGGTAGGGTCACCTCCGCGCCGTGGCCGAACACCGGCCGGGGCCGCGGCACCGACCAGCCCGCCGCGCCCAACACCGGCCACAGCGCCTGCCACCCGAACCCACCCAGCGCCACCACCGCCCGCAACCCCGGCGCCAGCAGCCCCAGCTCCGCCGCCAGCCACGGCCGGCAGGCGTCCCGCTCGCCCGAGGTCGGCCGGTTCTGCGGCGGCGCGCAGTGCACCGGCGCGGTGACCCGCACCCCGTACAACTCCAGCCCGTCGCCCCGGTGCGTGGCGGTCGGCTGCGAGGCCAGGCCCACCGCGTGCAGCGCCGCGAACAGGAAGTCCCCGGAGGCGTCGCCGGTGAACATCCGGCCGGTGCGGTTGCCGCCGTGCGCGGCCGGCGCCAGGCCCACCACCGCCAACGCCGCGTCCGCAGGCCCGAAGCCCGGCACCGGACGGGCCCAGTACTCCCAGTCCCGGAACGCCGCCCGCCGCTCCGCGCCCACCCGCTCCCGCCAGGCCACCAGCCGGGGACAGGCCCGGCACTCCACCACCGCGGCGTCCAGCTCCGGCAGCCCGCCGCAGCGCGGCGCCCGCTCGGCCGGATACCCGGGCGCCTGCGTACCGACCGGCGCCCCGCCTCGCTCCCCACGCATCCGCACCCCTCCTCTCCGGGCGCCGCCCATCGGCGCGCCGCCCCCCGGTATACCGGGTCATCCGTCGTCACCCCGCCCGTCGGCCGTGGGCGAGAGCAGCAGCAACGCCACGTCGTCCAGCCGCTCGGCGTGGATGCCGCGCCGGGTGAGGAGGACGTTGGCGACGCCGTCGAGGTCCACCGGCCCCGCCGCGGTGAGGTCGGCGGCCAGCGCCGCCACCCCGTCGTCCAGGTCCGCGCCCGGCCGCTCGACCAGCCCGTCGGTGTAGAGCGCCAGCACCGCACCGGGCGGCAGGGCGACCGTGGTGGCCGTGTAACGGGTCCCGGTCGCCACGCCCAGCAGCATGCCGGGCGGCACCCGCAGCACGTCCGCGCGCCCGTCGGGGTGGCGCAGCACCGGCGGCGGATGGCCGGCGCTGGCCAGCCAGGCCAGGTGGGTGCGCAGGTCGAGGTGGACGTAGAGGCAGCTGGTGAACAGGTCCGGGTCCAGGTCGGCCAGCAGCCGGTTGGTGCGGGCCAGCACCTCGTCCGGGGCCGCGCCGGCCGTCGCGTACGCGTGCACCGCGGTGCGGGCCTGGCCCATCAGCGCGGCGGCCGCCGCGTTGTGCCCCTGGACGTCGCCGATGACCGCGGCCACCTGGTGCTCGTCGAGCCGGATCAGGTCGTAGAAGTCGCCGCCGATGTCCATCCCGCGGGTCGACGGCAGATAGCGCGCGGCGACCGACAGCCCCTTCACCGGCGGCAGCCCGCGCGGCAGCAGCCCCGCCTGCAACTCGTGCGCCAGCTGCTGCTTGGCGTCGTAGAGGAACGCCCGGTCCAGGGCCTGCGCCATCAGCCCGGCCAGCGAGGTCAGCACCTGGCGCTCCTCCGGGGTGAAGGTCCGCGGATGCCGGTAGGCCAGGATGCAGCAGCCGACCGGGCGGCCGGAGACGATCAGCGGCAGCACCGCCCGGGCCGCCATCCCGGTCAGCTTCCCCAGCCCGGGGAACTGCCGCTCGGTCTCCTCCAGGGAGTTGAAGAAGCTCGGCTCGCCGGTGGCCAGGGCGCGCACCGCGGGACTCTGCGCGGCGCTCAACGGGATGCCCTCGAACGCCTCCACGGCCTCCGGCGGGTACCCGCGCTGACCGACGGTCCGCAGCCGGCCCGCCTCCGCCGCGTACATCAACATCGCCTGGGCGCCGAACGCCGGCACGATCTGCTCGGCGAACAGGTCCGTGACGTCCTGGACGCCCACCGTCTCGGTGAGCGCCGCCGCCAGGTGCAGCACGTGGTACATCTGCGTGGCCCGCACTGGCAGCGTCTCCGCCGGCCAGCGCGCGGCCGGGTCCTGCTCCTCGTCCGCGGCGCCGAACCACACGCTCACCCCCCGCCCGTCCGGGAACAGCCGGAACGTCAGCCACTGCTCCGGCGGCCGGCAGGCGGTGAACGAGGCGGGGCGGCGGCTGAGCACCGCGGCCCGACACCGGTCCTCGAAGACCGGGCCGCCGAGCCACGGCAGCGCCTCCCACGGCCGCGCGCCCAACAACTGCGCCGGCCCCGCGCCCAGCAGCTCCGTCGCGCCGGTGCTGAGCATCGTGATCCGCCCCTCCAGATCGAGCGCACAGCCGCCGCCCGGCAGCCGCTCCACGAAGTCCACTGCGGCCCGCGCCTCGTCCGGGCCGGTGATACGGGCCGGGGGCCTGGGCACCACCAGCGGCCCGTCCGGGCTCCGCCCCACGGGCAGCAGCGCGGCCAGCCGCCGACAGGCGCCCGCGAACGCGGCGCGCTCGGCGGGCGACAGCTCCGGCGCGTGCCCGGCCGGCCACAACAACACCGCCGCGCCCCGGCACCCGGACCCGTCGTCCAGCGGCGCCGCACCCAGCGCGAAGTCGTACGGCAGCGCCACCGCCGTGCGGGGAAAGTCCCGGGCCAACTGCTGGTGGCCGGCCGCCCACACCAGGCACTGCCGGCGCGCGGCCACCGCGACCGGGATCGGCGCCGCCAGCGCGATCCGGCGCCACGGGGCCAGCACCGGCGGCGGGAGGCCGCTCAGCGCCATCAGCCGCAGCACCGGGGCGTCCGGGGCCAGCTCGTAGACCATGGCGGCCGAGGCCCCGGTGTCCGCCATCGCCCGCAGCAGCTCCTGACCCAGCGAGACCTCCCCGGCCCCACGGGTCGTCGTCACGGCGCACCTGCCCACAGCCACGGCACAGTGCTGACGTTACGCCGCCGGGCGTCGACCAGCAGTCCCGCCGGAGACCGCGGGCGGGCGCCGGGCACCGGCCCGGTAGGCCCGCGCCCGCGCCCTCACTCCGGCTGCTGCGGCCGCCAGGTCGCGGTGACCGTCAGGGACGCCCGACCGGTGGCCCCGACGATGCCCAGCTTGAGGTCCTGGCCGATCTGCACCCCGAACTGCACCGACATCTCGGGCGGGAGCCGCTCGGCGGCGGTGACCGCGTCATGGATCTCCTGGAGCAACTGGCCCAGCGGGTGGAGCGTGGTGCGCAGCGCGGCCGCGACGGGCGCCTTCCCCAGCCCGAGGACGGCGGCCTGAGCGGCCTCGGGCGGACCGGGCGCACCCTGCGCCGGCGCGAGCTCCAGGCGGATGGACGTCCCATCGGCGAGCGTGAGTTCAGCGTGGTTCGGCACGGTCCCCATTGTGCCGATCGCCCGCGATCAAGCGGGGGTGAACGGGCCGAACACCGGGACCGCGCGCTCAACTCCCGTGCGTAGCAAGGTCGCTACGCTCCGCGAGGGAGGGGGGTGGGTTCGGCCCACGCCCCCACCCCACGCCTCGGCCCCCTCCTCGCCCTCGGTTTGGCTAAGGCGCCCGCCGCTACGTAAAGTTCCGCCGAAGCTCGAACAGGGTTTGAGGGCCGGAGGCGGCCGGCCTGGCGAGACCGTACGAACCCAGGAAAGCGGCAGCGGCGATGACGGTGACCGAAGAAGGCCGGGCCGAGGGCGTAGGCATCGACGCGGAGCGGATGGCGATCTGCCTCGGCGTCTTGGAGGAGCTCGACACCCTGCCGCTGGACCACCCCGACGCGATCGCCATACGGCGGGCCACCGCCGGCGTCTTCCGTGAGGTCAAGCGCCGCCGCCGGCAGGAGCGCCGGGCCGCCAAGACCGCCCACGACAAGTCCGTCACCGAGGCCACCGCCACCGGCGCCGCGGACCGGATCGACGACGAGACGATGGGCCGCGCGCTGGCCAGTTCGGTGACCACGGAGCTCGCCGGCATCCTGGAGCGGCCCCGCTCCTGCTACGTCTGCAAGGACCGGTACGTCGAGGTCGACGCGTTCTACCACCAGCTCTGCCCGTCCTGTGCGGAGGAGAACCGGGCCCGCCGGGAGGCCAGGACGGACCTCACGGGGCGGCGCGCGCTGCTCACCGGGGGCCGCGCCAAGATCGGCATGTACATCGCGCTCCGCCTGCTGCGGGACGGCGCGCACACCACCATCACCACCCGCTTCCCCAACGACGCGGTCCGGCGCTTCGCGGCGATGCCCGACAGCGCCGAGTGGCTGCACCGACTGAAGATCGTCGGGATCGACCTGCGCGACCCGTCGCAGGTCCTCTCGCTCGCCGAGTCGGTGCGCGCCGAGGGCCCGTTGGACATCCTGATCAACAACGCCGCGCAGACCGTGCGCCGTTCACCCGAGGCGTACCGCAAGCTGGTGGAGGCCGAGTCCGCGCCGCTGCCCGCGGGGGAGTTGCCCACCCCGGTCATCCTGGGCCGCTTCGGCAGCGGCGCCCCCGAACTGCCCGCCATAACGGCCGGCGAGGCCGACCGGATGACCGCCGAGCACCTCACCGCCCTTGCCCTGACCAGCGGTTCGGCCTCGCCGGCCCGGATCGAGGCGGGCACCGCGATCGACGCCGGCGGGCTGGTGCCCGATCTGCACGCGCGCAACAGCTGGATACACAAGGTGGACGAGGTCGACCCGGTGGAGCTGCTGGAGGTCCAGCTCTGCAACATGACCGCGCCGTTCCTCCTGGTCAGCAAGTTGCGTCCGGCGCTGGCCAGTTCCCCGGCCCGGCGCAAGTACGTGGTCAACGTCTCCGCGATGGAGGGCCAGTTCAGCCGCGGCTACAAGGGGGCCGGCCACCCGCACACCAACATGGCCAAGGCCGCGCTCAACATGCTCACCCGCACCAGCGCCCGCGAGATGCTGCAGACCGACGGCATCCTGATGACCGCGGTCGACACCGGCTGGATCACCGACGAGCGCCCGCACCCGGAGAAGATGCGCCTGGCCGACGAGGGCTTCCACGCCCCGCTGGACCTGGTGGACGGCGCGGCCCGGGTCTACGACCCGATCGTCCGCGGCGAACAGGGCGAGGACCTGCACGGCTGCTTCCTCAAGGACTACGCCCCGTCCCCGTGGTGAGCCCCCGACGGCCGCCGCACCGGGGCGGCGCCACGCGGCTCTGGGCGGCGTCCCGCCGGGCCCGGCGGAGATCATCGGGTCGTACCCTGGTGGGGTGACCACGACCGCATCCGGCTCTGGCTCCGGGCTCGACTCGCACGACGTCCGGCGCATCGCGCTCTCCCTCCCGCAGACCGTGGAGAAGGAGGCGTGGAGCATGCCCACCTTCCGGGTCGCCGGGAAGATGTTCCTGACCGTGCCCGACGACGAGACCTCGTTCGCGGTGCGGTGCCCCATCCACGAGCGCCGCGAGCTGATCGCGGCGGAGCCGGAGAAGTTCTGGGTGCCGCCGCACGAGGCGAGTTCGCACTGGGTCCGGGTGCGGCTGGCCGCCCTCGACGACCGGGACGAGCTCCGCGACATCCTCGTCGACTCCTGGAAGCAGGCGGCCCCCGCCGAGCTGGTCGCGGCCTACCTCACGACGGGCTGAACTCCCCGTCCGGCACCAGCACCGCCGCCCCCTGGACCCGGTCGCCCGCGAGGTCGGCGAGCGCCTCGGGGGCGCGGCCCAGCGGATACCGCACGGTGCTGACCCGGATGCCGATGCGCGCGGCGGTCTGGAGGAACTCCCGCCCGTCGCGCCGGGTGTTGGCGGTCACGCTGCACAAGTTCCGCTCGTAGAAGAGGTGTTCCTGGTAGTCGAGCGGCGGGACGTCGGTGAGGTGGATGCCGGCGACCGCGAGCGTCCCGGAGCGGTCCAGCGCGGCCAGCGCCACCGGCACCAGCTCACCCACCGGCGCGAAGAGGATCGCCGAGTCCAGCGGTTCGGGCGGCCGGTCGTAGGCGTCGCCGACCGACACCGCGCCCAGGGCGCGGGCCAGTTCGCGCGCCTGCGGGGACCGGGTGAGCACATGGACCCGGGCCCCCTCGGCCACCGCGACCTGGGCCGCCAGGTGGGCCGAGCCACCGAAGCCGTAGATACCCAGCCGCCCGCCCGGTGGGAGCGCGGACCGGCGCAGCGCCCGGTAGCCGATGATCCCCGCGCAGAGCAACGGGGCCAGCGTCTCGGCGCCTTGGGAGTCGGGCAGCGGGTAGGCGTAGTCGGCCGGGAGCAGGGTCAGGTCGGCGAAGCCGCCGTCCGTGTCCCACCCGGTGTACCGCGAGGCGGGGCAGAGGTTCTCGGCGCCGGACCGGCAGTAGCGGCACGTGCCGCAGGTGGCGCGGAGCCAGGCGCCGCCCACCCGGTCGCCGATGCCGAAGCGGGTCACCGCCGGATCCGCGGCCACCACCCGCCCCACGATCTCGTGTCCCGGTATGGTGCCCGGCCGGTGCGGCGGAAGATCACCCTCAGCGAGATGCAGATCCGTACGACAGACACCGCAAGCCTCCACCCTCACCAGCAGTTCCCCGGGGCCGGGCGCCGGAACGGGGCGGCGCACCGCCGTCAGCGGCCCCGAGGCCATCGGCCCCGGCCGCTCAACGGCCCACCCGGACAACGTCTCCGGGCGTCCGGCGCCCGCCATACCCCCAGCCTCCCGCCGGCCCGGCACCCCGGCAAACGCGGTGCCGCAGGTCCTGGCCGGATCGCGCGCGGCCAACTTCTACAGTGATGTAGATTTTCGCGAGCGTGCGACGGCGGCGGCCGTTCACCGGGCGTCCCCGAGGCAACGGTGCCGGTACCGGTGGCGTCCTTGTCCATGGCGTCCATGGCGTTCATGGCATCCATGGCGCCCGTGGCCGACGACCGCCCGTCCGACGACCGCTTACCCAACGACCGCCGTACACAACGATCTGGGTACGCAACGACCCGCGTACCCACCACCGAGGAGAGGATGTCCCGTGGGCATCATCAGTTGGATCGTGCTCGGGCTCCTGGCCGGGGCGATAGCCAAGTTCCTGCTTCCTGGACGCGACCCCGGCGGGCTGGTGGGCACCACGCTCATCGGCATCGCCGGTTCGTTCATCGGCGGTTGGCTGTCGGCGAAGTTCCTGCACCGGCCGATCGCGCACAACTTCTTCGACGTCGCGACCTGGGTCGCGGCCATCGCCGGTGCCCTGGTCCTGCTCATCATCTACCGACTGTTGTTCGGTAATTCCCGCGACTGAGCGCGCGCCGGCCGGCCGTCAATGATCAACTCCGTCCCGGTATGTCGGCTTTCCGCGTGACGAGGATCGCGGATTTGTCGACGGAATCCGGAACTGCCGTGCCGGCGCGTCCGTTTCCAGGGGAGACCGACATATGGGGAATCAGATGAGTGTGAACTTGAGCAAGGGCCAGAAGGTCAGCCTGAGCAAGGCCGACGGCGGCTCGCTGAGCGTGGTCCGGATGGGCCTGGGCTGGCAGGCCGCGCGCCGCAAGGGCTTCCTGGCCCGGCTCACCGCCCGCGAGATCGACCTCGACGCCTCGGCCGTGCTCTTCGCCGGCCAGCAGCCCGTCGACGTCGTCTTCTTCAACCACCTGGTGAGCGAGGACGGTTCGGTCCGGCACACCGGCGACAACCTCGTCGGCGGCGCCGGGGAGGGCGGCGACGACGAGTCGATCCTGGTCGACCTCCAGCGGGTCCCGGCCCACATCGACCAGATCGTCTTCACCGTCAACTCCTTCACCGGGCAGACCTTCCAGGAGGTGGAGAACGCCTTCTGCCGCCTGCTCGACGACGCCAACGGCCAGGAGCTGGCCCGCTACACCCTCTCCGCCGGCGGCTCGCACACCGCCCAGATCATGGCCAAGGTCTTCCGGTCGGGCGGCGGTTGGGAGATGGCCGCGATCGGCGCGCCCGCCCAGGGGCGGACGTTCGAGGACCTGATGCCCGCGGTCGCCGCGCATCTGTGAGGCGCCCGGCCACGACGGTGCGACGCCGCCGAGGGGCTTCCCTCGGCGGCGCGCCTCAGGGGGAGTCGGGCGTCGACGGCCCGGTGAAGCCCGGCCGGCCGTAATCCGGGCCGGCGAAGTCGGGGCTGGCGAAATCCGGGCTGGCGAAGTCGGGCGAGCTGAAGCCCGGGCCGTCGGCCGGTGCCGGACGGCCCTCGCCCGCGCCGCCGGCCACGCCGGCCGCGGCCGGGCGCGGCAGTGCCGGGCGCTCGGCGGCCCGCGCACCGCTCTCCGCGGCGTCGATCCGGCCGAGCAGGAACGGCGTGATCCCCCGCTCCAACAGGGCCAGTTGCCAGACCTCGTGCGCCCGGGCGGCCGCCGGGTCGGACTCGGCAAAGGCGTCGCCGGCGCGGTTGCGGGCGGCCGTCACCAGCAGCCAGATCAGCCCGACCAGGGTCGCCACGACGGCCACGCCGGCGGCCGTCCAGCCCGCCGTGATCAGGTTGTCGGCCAGGGAGGACGGGGCCACGGCGCGCAGCCCGAAGCCGAACAGCAGGAAGACGGCCGCGGCGGTGGTGGCCAGGCCCGGTATCAACACCCCCAACGCGGGCAGCAGTCCACCGCTCCGGGAGGTCGTGCCGGCGCCGGACGGCGAGGGGACGATGCGGGCGCGCGCGCCGGCCGAGGCGGTGCGCAACCGGACCAGCTCGCGGTACTCCGCGGCCGCCGCGGCGGCCAGGGTGTCGCGGGACCGGAGCGCCGCGCTGCGCAGCTGCTCGGCGTTGACCGAACCGGTGGTGTGGGACAACGCGGCCCTGAGATCCGGGGAGTTGAGGGCCTGGTCCAGGGTGCGCTCGAAGGCGAGGGCGTCCTGGGTCGTTAAGCGGTCGTTGTGGTGCACGTGTCATCCCCGATGGGTTGAGGGTCAATTGCCCGGCGGCCCGGCCCGCTTGCCGGCCGCGTCGCCCGGACGGTGAACGGGGGGCGGCCACCGCTCAGACAACGCGGCGCGCTCCATGATGGTTCCCTGATTGCGCAATCCCTAAAGTGTTGGTCATGGACGAAATGAACGTGGTGCAGGGCGCGATGACGGATGCGGCGCACTGGGAGACGGCCGTGCTGACCGGGGGGCCGGCCGACGGGGTGCGGCTGCAACTGACCGGCCGGCCGAGCGTGCTCCAAGTAAGCCATCCCTGCCGGGTGGAGAGCGCACCGGAGGGCATGCAGATCGCGGCGCTGCACATCTACCGCCGCGACCTCAAGGTGAAGAGCGAGCCCCTGCGGTACGGCTTCGACGGGGTGAGCCCCTGAAGCCGGGTGGGTGCGCCAGGGGCGTCCCGGCTTCAGTGTGCGGGGTTCGGGCCGGCCTCCTGGTGCGTGGGGGCGGCGGCCGGTCGCTCGGCGGTGCCGGCCGGGCCCGGCGCCGTCCCGGGGGGCGCGCCGGCCGTGCCGCCGGAGGCGGTGCCGGTCGCGGCGGCGCCGGGTGCCGAGTGGATCGTCCGCGGCGCCTCCGTCGACTCCTGCGGGCCGGGGGCGTAGGTCGCGGTGGGCGGCGTCCCGTCGTCCTCCCGCATCGCCTTGGTCTCGCTCTTGAGGATGCGCAGCGACTTGCCCAGTGCGCGGGCGGTGTCCGGCAGCTTCTTGGAACCGAAGAGGAGGATCACCACGAGCGCCACGATCAGTAGATGCCAAGGTTCCAGTCCGTTGCGCAGCATCGCTGCCACCCTTCTCTCGTTGTCACCACGGTCGGTGTGTGCGGCCGGTCTCGCGGGGACCGGGCCCACATTTCACTTGCTACATTGCGCAACTGTATAACCCTGGGCAGGGGGGATCCGTCTGCCGTCGGGAAATCGCACGGACGAGGGTGCACACGTGACACGCAGCCACAGGGCAGGAGGCGCACGCGAGGGCGGGGACGGGGCCGGGCGGGGGCGGCGCGGGCCCGACGCGGTCCGCACGGCGGCCGCGACGACCCTCTCGCTCCTGTTGCTGCTGGTCGCCGGCGCCGGCTGGCTCTACCTCCAGCTCAACGGGGACATCACCACCTTCGGCGCGGACGGCCTCAGCCGGGACCGACCCGCCGCCGGCGCCGGCGGCAACAACGTCCTGGTCATCGGCTCCGACTCGCGCTCCGGCGAGAACCGCAGACTGGGCGGCGGCACCGGCGACGTGGGGCGCTCCGACACCGCCTTCCTGCTCCACGTCTACGGCGACGGCCGGCACGCACTCGCGGTCTCCTTCCCCCGGGACGCGCTGGTCGCCATCCCGCCCTGTCGGATGCCCGACGGGACGTGGACGCCCGCCAGGTCGGCCGCGATGTTCAACTCCGCGTTCACGGTGGGCGGCACGGCCAAGGGAAACCCCGCCTGCACCCAGAACACCGTGGAGCAACTGACCGGACTGCGCGTCGACCACACCGTCGTCGTCGACTTCGCCGGCTTCGCCGCGCTGACCACGGCCGTCGGCGGGGTGCCGGTCTGCGTGCCGCGGGACGTCTACGAGGGCGACCTCAACCCGCACCGGGGCGCCCGCGGCGCACTGCTCTTCCCCCGGGGGCCGCAATCCCTCTCCGGACAGCGGGCGTTGGACTACGTCCGCCTGCGGCACGGCATCGGGGACGGCTCCGACATCGGCCGGATCAAGCGCCAACAGGCGTTCACCGCCGCGCTGATCAAGAAGGTCAGGTCCCGCGGCATGAACCCCTCCACGCTGCTCCCGCTGGCCCGGGCCGCGACCGCGGCCCTCACCGTCGACCCCGGGCTGGGCTCCGCTGACCGGCTCCTGGCCTTCGCGCTGTCGATGAAGGACGTCGACCTGCACGACACCAAGTTCCTGACCGTGCCCTGGCGTTACCAGGGTGCCCGGGTCGCGGTGGTCCACCCGGACGCCGACCGGCTCTGGGCCGACCTGCGCGCCGACCGCACCGTCGACGGCCAGGACGCCGGCAGCGGCCCGCACCACGGCGCACGGGAGGACCACAAGGCCGCCGCCCCGACGCCGGCGGCACCGACCGCGGCCGGCGTCGCCGTCGCGGTCTACAACGGCACCTCCGTCTCCGGGCTCGCCGCGCACGCCGCCGCCCAACTCCGAACGGCCGGCTACACCGTGACCCGCACCGCCACCGCCGCCGCCCAGCAGTACGCCACCACCGTCGTCGCCTACGGTCCCGGCCAGCAGGAGCAGGCGCAGGGCGTCGCCCGGCAGTTCGCCGGCGCGGTGCTCCGGCAGGCCGCCGCGCCCGGCATCAGCGTCACCCTCGGCCGGGACTACGCCGACGGCCCCGCCACCCCGCCGGCACACCTCGGCGGCGCGGCGCGCTCCGCTGCGGACGACCCGTGCGCCGATCTCTCGTACGGTTAGCGCCAGCACCGGCACCCTACTTATCCCCCATGTCCCCCATGTCACCACGATGTTGAGGAGAAGATCAGCCCATGTCAGTCCTTGGCCGGCACTCGCCCGGCGCGATGCCCAGAGCCGTTCCCGGCGCCCTGCCCAGGGTCCTGGCCGGATTCCTGCTGGCGGCCCTGGCGCTGCTCGGCACGGCGGTGGCCGTGCCGCAGCCGGCGCACGCCGCGGGCGGCGGCCTGGACGCCGTCGCCGAGGCCCTCAAGAAGAGCCCGGTGTACGTCGATCCGCGGGTCCGCGACCAACTCCCGGACGCCGACCGGAAGGCCCTCGCGCAGAAGATACTGGACGCCGACAAGCCGGTCTTCGTCGCCGTCCTGCCCGACGCCCCCGAGTTCCCCCAGAAGACCCTGATGCGGGACCTGCGCACCAAGGTCGGGATCACCGGCGTCTACGCCGTCCACCTCGGCCCCAACGGCTTCAACGCCGGCGCCGACGGCCAGGTCCTGCCCCGCAACGCGGTGAACAACCTCAAGACCGCGGCGCGCGACTCCCACCGCGGCGACACCAAGGCCATGGTCACCGAGTTCGCCCAGCAGGCCGCCGCCCAGGCCCGCGGCGCGGCGCCCACCTCGTGGAACGAGGGCGCGGGCGCCGGCGGTTCGGCCACCGGGCTGCTGGTCGGCGGCGCCGTGGTGGTCGCCGGCGGCGTCGGCGGCTACGCCCTCTTCCGCCGGGCCAAGAAGCAGCGCGAGGAGCGCGAGCGCGCCGAACTGGAAGCGCTGCGGGTGGTGGTCGACGAGGACATCACCGCCTTCGGCGAGGAGTTGGAGCGGCTGGACTTCACCCCGTCCACGCCCGGCGCCACCGACGCCATGCGCGCGGACTACAGCAGTGCCCTGGACGCCTACGACCTCGCCAAGACGAAGATGGCCGAGGCCCGCCGCCCCGAGGACGTCCGCCCGGTGACCGAGGCCCTGGAGGACGGCCGGTTCGCGCTGGCCACCCTGGCCGCCCGCCGCACCGGCGCCCCGTTGCCCGAACGCCGGCTGCCCTGCTTCTTCGACCCGCGGCACGGCCCCTCCACCACCGACGTCCAGTGGGCCCCGCCCGGCGGCGCCCCGCGCCCGGTGCCGGCCTGCGCCGCCGACGCGACCCGGCTGGCCGACGGCCTGGAGCCGATGTCCCGCACCGTCCAGACCCCGGGCGGCCGACAGCCCTACTGGGACGCCGGACCGACCTACTCCCCGTGGGCCGGCGGCTACTTCGGCGGCGGCAGCGTGCTCACCGCCATGGTCGCCGGCACCGTGCTCGGCTCGATGCTCAGCGCCCCGAGCGCATACGCCGACTCCCCGTCGTTCCTGGGCGGCCCCGAGGGCGGCACCGACTCCGGCGCCGACTTCAACCCCGGGGACTTCGCGGGCGGTTTCGGCGACGGCGGCGGCTTCGACGGCGGAGGGTTCGGCGGCGACGACTGGTGAGCCGGCCCAGCCGTTAGCCGTGTCCTACGAGGGCGGGCCCGCGGATCACACCTGCGATCCGCAGGGCACGCCCTCGGGCGCGTCCGCACCGCGTTCCCGGCGCGCGTACCGGGTGCGCGCGAACGCCAGCGCCGCCCCGTAGAGCGTCAACACGACCGAGAGCAGCAGGTAATACAGCGGCGGCGGGGCCGACATGGCCAGCACCGGGGCCAACGGGGAGACCGGCAGCAGCAGTCCGACCACCGCCAGCGCGGTCACCGCCAGGTGGACCGGACCCACCGTCCGCCCCTCCGCGGCCCGCCGCCCGGTGCGCAACAGCAGCATCACCATCCCCTGGGTGAGCAGGTTCTCGGTGAACCACCCGGCGTGGAACATCGTCGGGCTGTCCACCCCCGCGGTGGCCCGCGCGGCGAGCGCCAGCACCCCGAACGTCGCCAGGTCAGCGGTGGCGTTGAGCACGCCGAACGCGGTGATGAAGCGCAGGAACACCCGCGGTCGCAGCACCGCGGGCCGCCGCGCCGCGCCCGCCGCCGGCCGGTCGAAGGCGAGCGAGAGCTGGGCCGCGTCGAAGCAGAGGTTCTGCACCAGCACCTGCGCCGGCAGCATCGGCAGGAACGGCAGCAGCAGCCCCGCCGCCAGCATCGCGATCACGTTGCCGAGGTTGGACGACAGCGTGATCCGCAGATAGGCCGAGATGTTGCCGCTGGCCAACCGGCCGGCGGTGATCGCCCGCTCGATCGCGGTCAGGTCCTTCTCGGCCAGCACCACATCGGCGCCCTCCCGCGCCACCGGCACCGCATCGCGCGGGCAGATCCCGACGTCCGCCGCATGCAGCGCCGGCAGGTCGTTGACCCCGTCGCCGAGGAACCCGGTGGTGTGCCCGGCCGCGCGCAGCGCCGTGACAATCCGGGCCTTGTCCTGGGCCGTGCAGCGCGCCACGACCGTGGCCCGCCCGACCGCCTCGGCCAGCGCCGGCCCGTCCAGCCCGGCCAACTGGCCGGCGGTGAGCACCTCGCCCGGCGCCAACCCCAGATCCCGGCAGGCCCGGTCCGCGGTGCCGGGATGGTCGCCGGTGAGCACCTTCACCGCCACCCCGCGCTCGGCCAACACCCGCAGCGCGTCCGCCGCCGACGGCGCCAGCGCATCGCTCAGCGCCACAAAGCCGAGGAAGGTCAACCCCCGCACGTCCGCGTCGGTGTACGCACCGAGCCGGGGGCGGCGCTCGCCGCGGGCCACGGCCAGCAGCCGCAGACCACCGTCCGCCTCCGCCGCAGCCCCCTGCAACAGCCGCTCCCGGGCCGCCGCGTCCAGCGCCACCTCCCGCCCGCCGGTCCGCAGCCGCCCGCACCGGGCCAGCACGTCCTCCACTGCGCCCTTGACGACCAGGCTGTGCGAGCCGTGCTGCCCCGGGCGGCGGACCACCGCCGTGGACGTCCGCACCGCCGGGTCGAACGGCAGCGCCGCGATCCCGTCGAACTCCAGCGGGTCCGCGCCCATGTCGTCGGCGGCCGTCAGCACCGCCTCGTCCAGCGCGTCCGGGACCGGCAGTTCGGCCAGTTCGATGGTCCAGAAGCTGTTGACCGCCGCCCAGCGCAGCACCTCGGGATCGGGCGCGCCGCCCGGGTCCACCGACCGCACCACGACCGGCCGGTCCTGGGTGAGGGTGCCGGTCTTGTCCAGGCACAGCACGTCGATCGCGCCCAGGTCGTGCAGCGCCGGCAGCCGCTTGACGATCACCCCGCTGGTCCGGGCCAGCAGCGCGGCGCCGCGGGCCAGCGCGGTGGTCACGATCACCGGCAGCATCTCCGGCGTCAGCCCGACCGCCACCGCCACCGCGAACGGCAGCGTCTCCAACCCCCGCCCGCGCAGCGCCGCGTTGGCCATCAGCACCAGCGGCGGCGTCAGCAGCATGAAGCGGATCAGCGTCCAGGCGATGCCGTGCACCGACCGGTCGAAGGCGGTCTCGCCGCGCCGCCGGGCCCGCTCGCGGTAGGCCGCGGCGAACCGGGTGTCCCGACCGGTCGCCACCACCAGGCCGGTGCCGCTCCCGGTGGCCACGCTGCTGCCCTGGAAACACAGGTGCGGTGGCTCCTCCCCGTCCCGCTCCGCGTCGGGCGGGGCGTCCAGGGCCCGCTTCGGCACCGGCGCGGACTCCCCGGTCAACGCCGCCTGATGCACCGTCAGTCCGTTGGCGCGCAGCAACCGCACGTCCGCCGGGACCAGATCGCCCGGCCCCAGCCGCACCACGTCCCCGACCACCAACTGGTCGACCGGGACCTCCCGCACCTGCGGCGGCGCCTCCGTATCGGCCCGGCGCTGCACCGACGAGGTGGTGGCGACCAACTCCCGCAGCGCCGCCATCGCCCGGCCCGCCTGGTGCTCACCGCCGGACCGCAGCGCGCAACTGACCGCCACCAGCGTCATGATCACGCAGGCGGTGCCCCACGAGGCGACGGCCGCCGAGACCAGCGCCAGACACAGCAGCACCGTGGTGAACGGATCGCGCAGCGCCCCCAGGAACCGCCGCGGCCAGGACACCGGCCGCCACGACGGCACGGTGTTCTCCCCGTGGCGCGCCAGCCGCTCCTCGGCCTCGGCCTCGGTCAGCCCGCGCGGCCCGCTGTCCAGCCGCCGCATCAGCTGCAACGACGTCAGCGCCGCCGACTCCTGTGCCCCGGCACCGCCCGGCGGCCCCACCGGGCCCGCGCACACCGCCTCGGCATCCGGGGGCACCGGGCTCGCCCCCGACACGGCGGTGGTCTCAGGCACCGAGCCGGCGCAGGCGGGCCGGTGCCGGGGGTGCGTTGCGGGCGGCGAGTTGGGTGACGAGGGTGCGCATCACGGCCACGGTTTGCGGGTCGTCGACGAAGTAGACGACGCGGCGGCCTTCGCGGCGGGAGCGGACCAGGCCGGCGAGTTTGAGTTTGGACAGGTGTTGGCTGATGGCGGGCAGGGCCCCGCCGACGCGTTCGGCCAGGCCGCTGACGTCGCTCTCCCCTTGGGCCAGTGCCCAGACGATGTGCAGCCTGGGGGGCGAGGCCAGCAGGCCGAACACCCCGGCCGCCTCGGCCAGCACCTCGGCGGACGGATCGGCCATCGCCTCCCCCTCGATACTCCTCACCACTGCCGCACTCCGTCCTCCCGCGCCCCTTGCACCGGAGCGCCCAGTGTAGGCGGCGCGCCGGATCCGCCGGCAGGCCGAAGCCGGCTGACGATCGGCGCGCGCGCAGCGCCCGGCCGGCCACCTGCCCGCATGATGGCGGAGCCCCACCGGCGCCCCTCCCACCCCGCGAGGTCTGATCATGGACGAGAGCCGGTCCCTGCCGGACGCCCGGGCGGTACGGACGGTCCCGGCGCCCGCCCGCGCCGACCGCCGGCCTACCCCGGAACCCCGGCCCACACCCCGCCCCCGCCCCTGGCTGGCCCTCACCGGCGCCGCGTTCGCCCTCCTCCAACTCGTCCTGGTGGTCCCCGGGACCGGCCTGGGCTGGGACGAGACGGTCTACGCCAGCCAGGTCGCCCGGGACGTGCCGGCCGCCTTCTTCAGCGCACCCAGAGCCCGCGGCATCACCTACCTCATCGCCCCCGTCGCCGCGGTGACCCCCGACGCCACCGCCCTGCGGATCGCCCTCGCGCTCCTCTCCGGCGCCGGGCTGTGGTGGGCGCTGCGAGTCTGGCGGCCGCTGCTGCCCACCCGGGTACTGGCCCTCGGCGGCGCCCTCTTCGCCACCCTCTGGATCACCCTCTACTACGGCCCCCAGGTCATGCCCAACCTCTGGTCCGCCTACGGGGCGCTCGCCGCGACCGGCTGCTTCCTGCGCGCCGTCCAGGACCGCGGCGACCAACGGGCGCTCGCCGGGCTCCCGTTGGCCGTCGCGGTCGTCGCGCTGATGCGCCCGCCGGACGCGGTCTGGCTCGTGCTGGTGCCGGCCACCGCGGCGCTGCTGGTGCCCCGTTGGCGGCGCCCCGCGCTGGTCCCGTTGATGGCCGCCGGGCTGCTGCTGGGCGCCGCGGACTGGCTGATCGAGGCGTACGCCCACTACGGGGGCCTGCTCGCCCGGCTGCACCGCGCCGCCGAGATCCAGGGCGGCATCGGCTGGCACCCCGCCGTCGGCGCCCAGATCCGCAGTCTGGACGGGCGGGGGCTGTGCCGGCCCTGCGACATTCCCTGGACCCACCCCGTCACCGCGGTGTGGTGGTTCGCGCTGCCGCTGCTGACCGCCGCCGGCGTGCTGGCCGCCCGACGGGCCCGGCGCACCGCCACCGCCGTGCTGCCGGCCGCCGTCGCGGCGGCGACCGCGGTGCCCTACCTCTTCCTCGTCGACTACGCCGCGCCCCGCTTCCTGCTGCCCGCCTACGCCCTGCTGGCGCTCCCGGTGGCCGACGGCCTGTGCCGGCTGGCCGCCCCCGAGGGCCGACTCCGGCCGCGCCCCGCGGCCCTCCTCGCCGTCGCGCTCGCCGTCCACCTCGTCGTCCAACTCGCCGTGCTCACCGGCAACACCGCCCGCAACCGCCACATGCGCCGGGACTTCACGGTCGCCGCCGACGCCCTGCACGCGCTCGGGGTGCGCCCGCCCTGCGTGCTCTCCGGCGACCACGCCGTCCAACTCGCCTACTACGCCGGCTGCGCCTCCCGACAGACCGCCGGACCCGACGCCGGCACCACCCCGGAACGCCTGGCGGCCGAGGCCGCCCGCCGACCGGTGGCGCTGCTCGTCCCGCCGGCCGTCGCCCCGCCCACCATTGCCTGCGGCTGGCGGCCCGCGACTTTGCCTGACGTTGCCAGCTTTCGCGGCTACCGCGTCTATCTCTCGCCGCACGTTGTTGGCTTTCCCGCCGGTCCGCTGCGCTTGGCGGGCCTCCCACGTTGTTGGCTTTCCCGCCGTGGCGCCTGCGGCGCGGGCGTTGATCCGCTGCGCGGGGCTGTCGGCTGCGGTGACGGGCCTCCGGGGGCGGTATGCCAGACTGCTTCGCTTTACGTCTGGCCTACCGCCCCCTCCGACCCGTCCCCTCCCGTGGGTGGGGGAGTAGAGAGAGACCCAGATTCTTGTCCGATCGTTGCGCCCGTCAACCACTCTGGCGCTGTCGGGCATGGCGACGGCCACCCTCCGTGACGGTTGGAGGGTGGCCGTGGGGCTTGGGTTGGCGGTTAGTGCGTCGCTTTGAGGGTCCGCTTCGTGAGCGGGGTCCGCTTCTTGACTTTGGTGTCGCACGAGTCGGCCAAGATGTGTGCGACATCTTCGGTGGCTTCGGCCAGTGGTGCCTGAACGGCTTTCCGTGCCCGTTCGATGATCTCGCGGTCAAGTGGACTACCTACCGTGCATTGACCCTCGGCAGTCTCGTGGAAGTCGCGGCGGGTGAAGGTTCGTTCCGTGACCAGATCAAGAACCATCTGGTCTACGTGGGGCCGTGCGACTTTCACCAGATCTAGAGCCATGCTGTGCGACTTGTGTTCCTTGGGGCGGTGCAACAGCCCCAGTTCCGTGTCAAGCCCTAGTGTCCTGAGTCGGGGATTCGTTTGCAGTATGCGGCGACTTTGTCGAGGATTTCGTCGGCGGTCTTGGTCCAGGTGAACGGCCGTGGGTTGTCGTTCCAGTCGGTTAGCCAAGCACGGATGTCGCGTTCGAGGGCCTGGACGGAGCGGTGGACTCCGCGCCGCAACTTCTTGCTGGTCAGCTCGGCGAACCATCGTTCCACCAGGTTCAACCACGATGATCCGGTAGGCGTGAAGTGCAGGTGGAAGCGGGGATGGGTCAGCAGCCACTTCTTGATCGCTGGTGTCTTGTGGGTGGCGTAGTTGTCCAGGATCAGGTGCACCGCAAACTGGGTGGGAACTTCCTTGTCGAGTTTGGTCAGGAACTTCTTGAACTCAGCGGCACGGTGGCGGCGGTGGAGTGAGCCGATCACCTTGCCGGTGGCCACCTCCAGGGCGGCGAACAAGGTCGTGGTGCCGGCACGGACGTAGTCGTGGCTGCGGCGTTCAGGCACCCCGGGCATCATCGGCAGCACTGGCTGCGAACGGTTCAGTGCCTGGATCTGCGACT
>NZ_JBHVJX010000061.1:0-28298 GCF_042798755.1 Streptomyces sp. NPDC057743 | reverse complement strand
GAGTACGCGTGAGCCTGCGTGTTGACCGTCAGAGGACGGGCGCCCCCAGCCACCGAGCGGCGACCGTCAGGGGACCACAAGGACCAGCCCCCACCCAGGGAAATCCACCCCTCAACGGGAGGGGACGGGTCGGAGGGGGCGGTAGGCCAGACGTAAAGCGAAGCAGTCTGGCCTACCGCCCCCGGAGGCCCGTCACCGCACCCAACAGCCCCGCGCAGCGGCAACCGCCCGCCGCAGGCGCCACGGCGGGAAAGCCAACAACGTGGGCGGCCCGCCAAGCGCAGCGGACCGGCGGGACAGCCAACAACGTGGGAAGCCGAGCCAAGCGCAGCGACAAAGTTTTATCCGGGGATTACCATCCGACGGCGCGTCAGGCCGCAATGTCGGTGAATTCACCCGGAATTGGGCGGGGTTGGCGACGCAATCCGGAAGTCGTTTTGCAGGGATTGCGGGGAATGCGGCGGGACGCTCCCACGGTGGGCGAACGGAAAGCGACGCGGAGGCGTCTTCCGCGTTTCGACACGGACGAAATCGCGCTCCTATGCTCCGCTCACACAGCCGTTCGCGAGCACTGGGCAACGGTGCTGTGAAACGGGGGAAAGCAAGGACCAGGGGAGCGTTGTGCTGCACTCAAGGACCGCATGGCTGCGCGCCGCCGCGCCGGTCGCCGCATTGGCGCTGGCGCTGACCGCCTGCGGCGGGAAGAAGGACGCGGCGGGGCCGTCCACCGGTTCCGGGTCGGCCGGCGGGGCCAACTCCGCGGACTCCGCGCCGCAGACCGGCGCGGAACCGACCGGGACCCCCGGCGCCGGGGCGCAGCAGCCGGGGCGGAGCGGCACCGGGCAGTACAAGGAAGAGTCCGGGAAGACGACATACGACGTCGTGGCGCAGAAGGTCCACATCGGGACCGAGGACGAGACGAAGAAGATGGTGCAGGACCCGGCGAGCGCCAAGGGCCTGATCGCCGCCACCGCCTATGTGAAGTTCACCAACAAGGGCCCGGGCGTCGTCAAGGGGTTGGCGAAGGTGGACGACGGCGCCGAGGTCTACGCGGACGGGCAGCGCGGCGGGCTGCTCATCGCGGCCCCGGCGGACCTCCCCGGGTGCGAGGACCCGATCGACATCGACAACTGGCAGGTCGGCGAGAGCCACGTCATCTGCCGTACCTACATGATCCCCGAGGGCGCCAAGGCCCTGGAGGTCCGCTGGAGCGACGAGGGTGCCAGCACGCCGCTGGTCTGGAAGTTCGACGGGGCCGGCCGGGCGGAGTGAACGGCCCGTAGGGGCAGGCCCCGAGGGGCACGCCGGCCGTACGGGCCGTCGGGAGCCAGGGGCCGCCGTCAGGGTCAGGGGCGGGCCGCCGCCGAGCGGAGGAATGGCTCGATCGTGCGGTGCCAGGCGTCGGGCCGCTCCCAGGGCAGCAGATGGCCGGCGTCGGGGATCTCGGCGTACTCGCCGTGTGGCAGCACCCGGACCATCTCCTGGGCCTCGGCGCGGCCCAACTCGGCGTCGAGGCCGCGGACGACGAGGGCGGGGCAGCCGACCTGGGCCAGTTCCTCCCAGTGGGCATCGCACACCCAGGTCTCGCGGGCGCGGAGCATCTGGCGGCGGGAGAAGACCGGGCGCCAGCCGTCGGCGCGCTCGGCCATCACCTCCGCGAAGAACTCCCCGCGGGCCGGCCGGGGGCGCTCCAACACCGGATCGTCCTCCCC
The DNA here is from genome assembly GCF_042798755.1 of Streptomyces sp. NPDC057743. Lineage (NCBI taxonomy): Bacteria > Bacillati > Actinomycetota > Actinomycetes > Kitasatosporales > Streptomycetaceae > Streptomyces > Streptomyces sp. NPDC057743. The sequence continues at coordinate 26,586 of NZ_JBHVJX010000061.1, read as the reverse complement.
GAACCACTTGCGAACGTCCGCGAGGGTGGCGAACGGCACCGGCCAGGAGCGGAACCACTCCGCCCACTCGCGCTGCGAGGCCGCGCCGAGCGCCGAGGCCCGCATGTCGCAGATCACCAGCGCGCTGACCAAGTCCGGCCGGCGGGCCGCCACCTGCCAGGCCGTCAGGGCGCCCATGGCATGGCCCACCAACGCGACGGGGGGCAGCCCTAGTTGCTCGATGGCGGCGATGGCGTCGTCGACGAAGGCGGTGCGGTCGAGCGGGCCCTCGGTGGGCTTCTCGCTGCGGCCGTGGCCGCGCTGGTCGAGGGCGAGCGCGCGGTGCGTCGCGCTTAACTGGCGCGCGGTGTGCGCCCAGTGGGAGGCGCGCCCCATCAGGCCGTGGAGCAGCAGCACGCCGGGCCGCCGCCCGCCGTCCTCCAGCCCGCCGCCCTTGGGCGGGTCGGTGAACTCCCAGGCCGCGAGCCGTACGCCGCCGGCCCCCGTCACATCGATACGCCGCACCATGTGTCCTGGCACCCCCAATCGTCCCCTGGCCAGCCCCGCACACCCCACAATATCGAACCTAGATTCGAATAGATCGCTTCCGCGCCCAACTCCCCACTTTCGAGTGACCTTGCTGCGTGATTGGCCACGGCCACCACGGGGAGACATCTGCCGGGAGGCGGGCCCTACCGGGAAGGGGGCCCGTGGGGAACGACCCTGAGAGCTCGGGGCTCCGGGTCACGGTGGGGGGACATGGGGAGGCAGGGCCCCGGCAGCTCGCAGCGCCGGGGCCCTGACCGTCCCCGACCGTTCTCGGTGGACGCATCCGAGCCCCCTCGGCCGTCGACGCATCACGCGGGAGTGACGACGCATGGCCATGCGTCAGCGCAAGGGTGACACGAGACCGGCCGATCCGCACGGATTCGCACAAGACCGTTCATCGGCACCGGAGTTGACGCACCATGAACGAGCCCGCCGGCCTGCGCATCGGCGCAGTTCAGCGGGCTCGCGAAAGCGGTCGACAGGCGGTGCGGAGCATAGGCGGCCGGCGCCGCGCACGGGCCGACGGCCGCGGGGCGCCTGGGGCCGCGGGGACGTCAGCGCTTGGCGACGAAGACGTGGTGGGCGATCTCGGCATCCAGCTCGGCGGCCTCGCCGCTGCTGCCGACCAGCACCCCGGCCGGGGACTCCGTCACGCTGACCACCGCGCCCGGCTGCACCCCTGCCCGCCGCAGCGTGTACATCAGCTGGGCGTCGGCCTGGATGGGCTCGCCGATCCGGCGCACCACGGCCGTCTTGCCGTCGGCGCCGGCGTCCAGATCCATCAGGCTCACCATGCCGGCGTCCAGGAACGGGTCGGCCTCGGCCTTCTCGCCGAGCTCCTCCAGGCCCGGGATCGGGTTGCCGTACGGGGACTCGGTGGGGTGGCGGAGCAGCTCCACGACGCGGCGCTCGACCGCCTCGCTCATCACGTGCTCCCAGCGGCACGCCTCGGCGTGCACCTGCTCCCACTCCAGGCCGATGACGTCGACCAACAGGCACTCGGCGAGGCGGTGCTTGCGCATCACCCGCGTCGCCAGCCGGCGGCCCTCCTCGGTCAGCTCCAGGTGTCGGTCGCCCGCAACCGTCAGCAGCCCGTCTCGCTCCATGCGGGCCACGGTCTGGCTGACCGTCGGGCCACTTTGTTCCAGCCGCTCCGCGATGCGGGCGCGCATGGGGACCACACCCTCCTCTTCCAGTTCGAGGATGGTGCGGAGATACATCTCCGTGGTGTCGATCAGTCCGGACATGCGTGCCCCTCGATATGTCGTGCGGTGGCCCTGGATTCAATTCTGACGCATCCCACTGACATCGGTGTCTCCTCGTCCGCCCAGCGGACCTGGCGGGCCGGTTCAACGGGTGCATTGCCCGGCGTATTGACAGCGCACTGGTACAGACCGCAACGTGATCCGGGCCACTGCGCCACGAGGCGGCGGCGCGCCGGTGACGGGCCGGTGACGGCCCGCCACGGATCCCGTGCGGGGATCCCATCCAGACGCGACGAGAGGGGCCCGCGGCAATGGCTGAGAGCGACCGGAGCGAGGAGCTGGCCGGGCGGTACTTCGACGCCGCGATCGACCTGCTGCGGCAGGTCCGCGACGCCGAGGGCGACCGGATCACCGCCGCCGGGCGGCTGATCGCGGACACCGTGGCCGCCGGCGGCCGGGTCTTCTCCTTCGGGGCCGGTCACTCCTCGCTGCCGGCCCAGGACACCGTGTACCGCGCCGGCGGGCTGGCGATCATGAACCTGCTGTCCGTCCCCGGGGTCGTCGGGGTGGACGTCCGGCCGGCGACGCTGGGCAGCGCACTGGAGCGGGTGGACGGGCTGGCCGGCGCAGTCCTGGACACCAGTCCGTTGGAGCGCGGCGACGTGCTGGTGATCATCTCGCTCTCCGGGCGGAACGCGCTCCCGGTGGAGATGGCGATCAACGCCCGAGCCCTGGGTATCAAGGTCATCGGCCTGACCTCGGTGGCCTACGCCGACGCCACCAAGTCCCGGCACTCCTCGGGGACTTACCTCAAGGACCACTGCGACATCGTCCTGGACAGCCGGATCCCGGTCGGCGACGCGGAGCTGACGCTGCCCGGCATCGACGCACCGTTCGCCCCCGCCTCGACGGTCGTCACCAGCGCGATCATGCAGGCCGTGGTGGCGACGGCGGCCGGCGCGCTGGCCGAGCGGGGGGGCCAGCCACCGCTGCTGCGCTCCGGGAACGTGGACGGCGGGCACGAGTGGAACGGCCGGGTGATGCGGGAGTACGCGGACCGGATCTTCTACCGGCACTGAGCCCCCCACGGGCGCCCGCCCTGCCACCACCGCCCCGGCTACCGGCACGCCCGTCTCACGCCCCGCCCGCCCCCGCGAGGTCCAGGGCGGCGGCAATACGGGCGGCGACCTCCTCGGCGTAGTCGGCGTCCGGGCGGTCGAAGGGGCGGCGCGCGGGGGCCCGCAGGAAGGTGGCGACCCCCAGGGTGCGGCCGCGGCTGCGGAGCACCACGCACAGCCCGTGCACCATGCCGTCCGGCCAACTGCGGGCGGCCGCCCAGCCGTCGGCCGGAGCCGGGCCGGCGCTGGCCCGTACGGAACCGCGCCGGCCATACGCCTGGAGCGCCGGGTGGTTGGGCGCGTACGCCACCGGGATGCCGGTCGCCGGGACCGCCGCCGAGGGGCCGGGCTCGCCCGCCGGGGAAGCCAGCGCCCGCACCAGCCGCGGGGGCCCGGCCCCCTCCGAGGCGGCGCCGTCGGTGGGCGAAGGTTCCGCGTCCCACTCGGTGTCCGCTTCCACCGCCCCGTACGGGGCGGGGGTCGGGGTGTGGACGAGGTCGACCAGGGCGTGGTCGGCGAAGCCCGCCAGCGCGAAGTCGAGGTGGACCGCCGCGGCCTCGGCCGGGTCCGGGCACTCGGCGGCGGCCCGGCCCGCGCGGTGCAGTTGGTGGGCCCTAAAGCGCAGCAGGGAACCGTCCTGCTCGGCCCGTTTGGCGTCGGTGACGTCCTGGAAGAGCCAGGCGACGCCGAGCGGAACGGGCTCCTCCGCCAGCGGCGAGGAGAGCCGGACGAAGCCGCTGCGCCAGCACCGGCGCGGGAGTTCGACCTCACCGTCCCGCAGCGTCACCCACAGCTCGGCGATGGCCGGCGGCGGCCCCTCGGCCAGGACGTGCGTCAGGGCGCTCTCCAACTCCTCGACGCCCTGCACCAGGACGTCGCCCAGCGGGCGGCCCAGCAGCGCCGTACGGCCCGTCCCGAAGGCGCGGGCGGCGTGCGCGTTGACGACCGCGGGGCGCAGGTCGGCGTCGATCAGCACCACGCCCCAGGGGGCCTCCTCGAAGAGCGCCTCGCTGAGCGCCACCGCGCGTTCCAGGTCGAGTTGGGTGTGCGACTCGCTGAAGGCGCAGTAGACCCCGGCGACCCGGCCGTCGGGGGCGCGCACCGCCGAGGACTGGGTGCGGACCAGGACGCGGTGGCCGTCCTTGGCGAGCAGGGCGAAGTCGTGCACCTGGCGGCCGGCGGTGCGCATCGTGGAGGTCAGCGCGGACCGCACGCCGTCGGCGTCCTCCGCGCGCACCGCCCAGCCCGTGAGACCGCTGCGGCCGACCGCCTCCTCGGTGGTCCAGCCCAGGATGCGCTCGGCCTCGTGGTTCCAGTGCGTGACCGTCCCGTCGGCGGCGAAGGCCATCAGGGCGGCGTCCATGCCGTCCAGGAGGGCGGCGAGCAGCCCGGAGTCGTCGGCGTCCGGAGGTTGTTCGGGCTCGGCGCCCGGGGGTCCGGAGGAGACCCGCCCCGGCGCCCGGGGGCCGGGCGGGCCAGCGGACGCAGGCTGTTGCGGCGACGAGGCCGATGAGGCAGAAGAAGCTGACGAGGCAGTCACTGGCACCCCTTACGAACGCGGCCGCACGTGCTCCACGTGGGGACATTCAACTGGAACGTGACGTGAAACACATCCCCTTCCCGGAAATCGCCGCCCACCGGGCCCCGCCCCCGCAAAGAACCGGCCCCAGAACCGGCCCGGAAAACGCCCCGGAGACCGCCCCAAAAGAGCCAGGAAGCACCCCGACAAGCGCCTCGACAAGCGCCCCGTAAGCACCCCGAGAAAAACCTGTTGTGCCGGGACGGGCCGGTTCCTAACGTATGGGGTACACGAGAAGGGAGGTGGTTCGGCAGATGATTTCGCACCGGACGCGTGAGGTGGCTGCGGGCTAGCAGCCCGACGCTTCACCGAAGTGCAGCGCCGGATCAGCGCATACTGCAGATGCGCTCAGCCGGCCCAATCCCAAGCAGTCACCCGACCCGTGGGCTGCCGGTTCGTCCGACCGGCCCTTCGCGCCACCGAGCGCGGAGGAGACAGCCCGCGGGTCGTCTGCGTGTGCGGCCCCGACCGGTGCCGCACCACCCGTCCCTCAGGGCGCGAGGCGCTCCACCCGCCACTGGCCGGCCTCGGGCGCGCCCTCGCGGACGTACCGCAGCCGGTCGTGCAGGCGGTTGAGCCGCCCCTGCCAGAACTCGATCGTCTCCGGGGTGACGCGGTAGCCGCCCCAGTGCGGGGGTGCCGGCACCTGCTCGCCCTCCGGGTAGCGGGCCGCCAACTGCGCGTAGGAGCGCTCCAGTTCGTCCCGGGAGGCGATCGGCGCAGACTGGTCGCTGGCCCAGGCGCCCAGTTGGGAGCCGTGCGGGCGGGTGCGGAAGTAGGCGGCGGTCTCGTCCCGGCCGATGCGCTCGGCGGTGCCGGTCACGATCACCTGACGGGCCAACGGGTGCCAGGGGAACAGCAGTGACAGGTGCGGGTTCTCGGCCAGGTCCCGGCCTTTGCGGCTGGCGTAGTTGGTGAAGAAGACGAAGCCGCGCTCGTCGAATGCCTTCAGCAGCACGGTCCTTGAGCTGGGCCGGCCGGTGGCGTCCGCCGTCGAGACGACCATGGCGTTCGGCTCGTGCAGGCCGGCTACGGCCGCGTCCTTGAACCAGCGGGCGAACTGGTCGTAGGGGCTCGCGGCGAGCTCGGACTCGGTGATGCCCTCGGCGCGGTAGTGCGCGCGCATCGAGGACGGGTCGGGGGTGTCGGCGGAAGGCATGTCGGCGGGATGCACGGCCTCATCTTGCAGCATCGGCCCGTTGACGGTCAGCCGGGTGGGCCGGAAGTCTGCCCCTCGTCGCCGGGACGTAACCCTCCCGTCGGCAAATCGCCCAGTGTGCCGGACGTCACGCTTCCCCGCTGCTGATGAACCCGCCAAAATCATGGCCCGGCCCACTGTGGCCCTTGGACACCGGAAGTTATCGTGTCCGTCTTCAGGCCGTCGCGACACGCCCTGCGCGACGGCCCGTGCCCGTGGACCGACCATCCGTGGGCGTAAACCATCGCGTGGCCCCTGCTCTGGCGGGGCATCACCGGGGTGACCGGTACGGACCGCGAGCTGCCGGCGCAGCCGCGTAACCGCACCGGCGCCGAAAGAGACTCGACCGCACGGCAGTCGGTCGCGGGCCGACTGCCGTCCCCATCTTGAGGAGCCGCCTGATGTCCGACTTCGTTCCCGGGCTTGAGGGAGTCGTCGCGTTCGAGACGGAGATCGCCGAACCCGATAAGGAGGGCGGCGCGCTCCGCTACCGCGGGGTGGACATCGAGGACCTCGTCGGGCACGTGTCCTTCGAGAACGTCTGGGGACTGCTGGTCGACGGGGCGTTCACGCCGGGGCTGCCGCCCGCCGAGCCGTTCCCGATCCCGGTGCACTCCGGCGACATCCGGGTCGACGTGCAGTCCGCCCTCGCGATGCTCGCGCCCGTATGGGGCCTGAAACCGCTGCTCGACATCGACGAGCAGACCGCCCGCGACAACCTCGCCCGGGCCGCCGTGATGGCGCTTTCCTACGTCGCCCAGTCCGCCCGCGGGCAGGGCCTGCCGATGGTTCCGCAGCGGGAGATCGACAAGGCCGAGACGGTCGTCGAGCGCTTCATGAAGCGCTGGCGCGGCGAGCCCGACCCCAAGCACGTCAAGGCCGTTGACGCGTACTGGACCTCGGCCGCCGAGCACGGCATGAACGCCTCCACGTTCACCGCCCGGGTCATCGCCTCCACGGGCGCGGATGTGGCGGCCGCGCTGTCGGGCGCGGTGGGTGCGATGTCGGGGCCGCTGCACGGCGGTGCGCCGTCCCGCGTCCTCGGCATGATCGAGGAGATCGAGCGGACCGGCGACGCGGCCGCCTACGTCCGGCAGGCGCTGGACGGCGGGGAGCGCCTGATGGGCTTCGGGCACCGCGTCTACCGCGCCGAGGACCCGCGGGCGCGGGTGCTGCGCCGCACCGCCCGCGAGCTCGGCGCCCCCCGCTTCGAGGTCGCCGAGGCACTGGAGAAGGCGGCCCTGGAAGAGCTCCACAACCGGCGCCCCGACCGGGTGTTGGCCACCAACGTCGAGTTCTGGGCCGCGATCGTCCTGGACTTCGCGGAGGTCCCGGCCCACATGTTCACGTCCATGTTCACCTGCGCCCGCACGGCGGGGTGGAGCGCGCACATCCTGGAACAGAAGCGGACCGGGCGGCTGGTGCGCCCGTCTGCCCGCTACGTGGGGCCGGCGGGGCGGCGGCCGGAGTCCATTACGGGCTATGACGGGATTGCCCGTCTGTAACCGTTGGCCTGCAGCGCCGGCCGCGCCCCACGTTGTTGGCTTTCCCGCCGTGGCGCCTGCGGCGGGCGGTTCCGCTGCGCGGGGCTTTTGGGTGCGGTGACGGGCCTCCGGGGGCGGTAGGCCAGACTGCTTCGCTTTACGTCTGGCATACCGCCCCCTCCGACCCGTCCCCTCCCGTTGAGGGGTGGATTTCCCTGGGCGGGAGCTGATCCTTGTGGTCCCCTGACGGTCACCGCCCGGTGGCTGGGGCCGTCCGTCTTCTGACAGTCACCACGCAGACTCACCCGCCCTCGACCGCCGACGGTCACCACTCAACCCAGCGGCCCGAGTTGGCCCACCGGCAGGGCGTGGCAATCACCGTTTTCACCCACCCCCCAACGGGAGGGGACGGGCCGGAGGGGTGGGGGTGCCAGACGTAAAGCGAAGCAGTCTGGCACCCCCACCCCGCAGGACCGTCACCGCACCCCAAAAGCCCCGCGCAGCGGACAACACAACCCGCCCCGCCCCGCGCAGCGGAAACGCGGACAACCAGCCAGCGCCGCAAGGCGCAAACAACAGCAACCCGCACGACGGGAAAGCCAACCACGTGGGATGCCAGCCAAGCGCAGCGATTACGCTACGGCGATGAGGATCATGTGCGTCGGGGACTCGATGACCATCGGCCGCTCCGGCGACTACACGTGGCGCTACCGCATGTGGCAGCACCTGAGCGCCACCTACGGGGGCCCCTTCCGGCTCGTCGGGCCGCGCACCGCGCTCCACGACCCCGTCACCGACGCCCCGGACTCGTCCGCCTACGCGGACCCCGCCTTCCCCGAGGCGGCCCGGTGTCACCTCGCCGGCTGGGGCGAGGGCTGGCTGCACATGGCGCCGGTCATCGGGGACGCCGTGCGCACGTACCGGGCCGACACCCTGCTGGTCTCGCTCGGCCTGATCGACCTCGGTTTCTACACCGACCCGGAGCAGACCGCCAAGAACGTGCGGCGCTTCGTGGCCGGGGCGCGGGCCGCGCGGCCGGGCGTGCGGGCGGTGTTGCTGCCGGTGATACCCAACGTGCGGGCGATGGCGGACCCGCCCTTCGGCGACCAATGCGCGCGCTTCAACGAGCTGTTGGCGAAGGCGGTGGCCGACCTCTCCACGCCCGGCTCGCCGCTGCTGCTGGCCTCCGAGCCGGCGGGGTGGGAGGTCGACCGGGCGACGTACGACGGCACGCACCCGTCGGCGCACGGCGAGCACCTGCTCGCGGGCGCGTTCGCCGACGCGATGCACCAGGCGTGGGAGGTCGGCGGCCCCTACGCCCGCCACTAGCCACAGACCGGGGCCCTTGCCTTGAGCGGACTCCAACCGCTTGGCTGGGCGACCATGAGGTACACGCAGCTGGGACGCACCGGGCTCAAGGTCAGCCGTATCGTCCTCGGGACGATGAACTTCGGGCCGCAGACCGACGAGGCCGACAGTCACGCCATCATGGACGCGGCGCTGGACGCCGGCATCAACTTCTTCGACACCGCCAACGTCTACGGGTTCGGCGCCGACAAGGGCCGCACCGAGGAGATCATCGGCTCGTGGTTCGCCAAGGGCGGTGCGCGGCGGGACAAGACCGTGCTGGCCACCAAGGTGTACGCGAACATGGCGCCGGAGGGGCCGCCGGCCTGGCCCAACCACGACAAGCTCTCGGCGCTCAACATCCGCCGGGCCGTGGACGCCAGCCTCAAGCGGCTGGGCACCGACTACATCGACCTGTACCAGTTCCACCACGTCGACCGGGACACTCCCTGGGACGAGATCTGGCAGGCCATCGACGTCCTCGTCCAGCAGGGCAAGATCCTCTACGTGGGCTCCTCCAACCACGCCGGTTGGCACCTCGCCCAGGCCAACGAGGCGGCCGCGCGCCGCGGTTCGTACGGCCTGGTCAGCGAGCAGTGCCTGTACAACCTCGCCGAGCGGCGCGCCGAGATGGAGGTCATTCCGGCCGCGCAGGGCTACGGGCTGGGCGTGATCCCCTGGTCGCCGCTGCACGGCGGGCTGTTGGGCGGGGTGCTGCGGAAGGAGCGGGAGGGCTCCGGGTCGGGCCGGTCGAGCTCCGGCCGGTCGGCGGACGCGCTGGCCAACTCCGCGATCCGGGCGCAGATCCAGTCCTACGAGGACCTGGTCGACAAGCACGGTCTGGCGCCGGGCGAGGTGGCGCTGGCGTGGCTGCTGACCCGGCCCGGGGTGACCGGTCCGATCGTGGGTCCGCGCACCGCCGACCAACTCGCCTCGGCGCTGCGCGCGGTGGAGCTGGAACTGCCGGCGGAGTTGCTGACGGGACTGGACGAGGTCTTTCCCGGGCCCGGGCCGTCGCCGGAGGCGTTCGCCTGGTGAGCGGCGGCGGGTGACGGCACGGGTCAGCGCGGGTCAGCGCAGTGCGGCCGCCACGATGACGACGATCAGCAGCACGGCGAGCAGACCGGACATGATCCGGTTACGGGTCTTGGGATCCACCCTTTGAGCGTAACCGGGGTGGTCGCGGGCGCTTCACCGGCCCGGCCCCGACGGGCCGGGCCGGGCCGCTCAGACGCCCAGCGGCCACCGTGCGAGCGGCTCGTAGCGCGGCCCGGCGCCCCGGACGCCGGGCGTCGGCGGGTGGCTGCGGACCAGGGCGATCTCCTGGACCGTCCAGGCGCTGCCCGCAAAGTCGGCGAGCGCCGCGGCGTACGGGGCGAGGTCGAGGTGGCCGGTGCGTTTCCGGGCGAGAGTGAGGTGCGGGGTGTAGCGGCGGTGCGCGTCCATGGGCAGGCCCGCCCGGCGGCCGGCCGCCTCGGCGGCGTCCGCGAGATGCGCCATGGCGGGGCGGTCGCCGTCCGCCCCGGCCCACACCACCCGGTCGCCGAACCGGCCGCCGCCGGCGATCCGCAGTTCGTAGGGGGCGTGCCGGTGGGCGGCGCGGGCCAGTCGCTCGCGCAGTTCGGGGAGGGTGTCGTCGGGCACCTCGCCGTAGAAGGCGAGGGTGAAGTGCCAGCCGTCGTGACCGGTCCAGCGCAGCCCGTCGGCGCCCGGCAGCTTCTTCAACCGGCCTACTTCCGCGGCGAGTTGACCGAGGCAGTGGTCGGGGGGCAGTACGGCGGCGAAGAGTCTCATGGGGCCAGTCTTGCCCCACCCCCGCCGCCGCGCAGCCAACTAGGGCCCGTCCTCTGGGCCAGACCCTAGACGGTGGCCGTCAGCTTTCCCTCCGACGTCTCGCCGGGCGGGCCCACCCGCGGGACGAAGGTGACGTGCCGGTGCCCGCGGCGCAGGTCGATCTTGAGGCGGAGTCCGCCGGACCGGGCCAGGGCCAGGCCGACCAGGGCCGCGGCCGCCATGGAGATCACACCGCCGGCGAGGAAGCCGACCCGCGGGCCGTAGGTGTCGGTGACCCAGCCGACGACCGGTGCGCCGAGCGGCGTGCCGCCCATGAAGACCATCATGAACAGGCTCATCACCCGGCCGCGCATCGCCGGGTCGGTGGCCATCTGGACGCTGGAGTTGGCGGTGACGTTGATGGTCAGGCCGACCATGCCGATGGGCACGAGCAGCGCCACGAAGACCCAGAACCCGGGGGCCAGGGCCGCGACGCACTCCAGCAGGCCGAAGACCAGGGCCGCGCCGACCAGCATCCGCAGCCGGGAGCCGGCCCGGCGGGCGGCGAGCAGCGCGCCGATCAGCGAGCCGGCCGCCATCAGCCCGTTGAACAGCGCGTAGGTGCCGGCGCCGGCGTGGAAGACCTTGTAGGTGAAGGCGGTCATCCAGATCGGGAAGTTGAAGCCGAAGGTGCCGATGAAGCCGACCAGGACGATGGGCCAGATCAGTTCGGGGTGGTGACGGACGTAGGCCAGGCCCTCCCGGAGCTGCCCCTTGCTGCGCGGGACCCGGTCCACCTTGTGGAGCTCGGCGGTGCGCATCATCAGCAGGCCGGTGAGCGGGGCCAGGAACGACAGGCCGTTGAAGAGGAAGGCCCAGCCACTGCCGAAGGCGGTGATCAGGACGCCGGCGACGGCCGGGCCGATCAGTCGGGCGGACTGGAAGTTGGCGGAGTTCAGGCTGACCGCGTTGCGCAGGTCGCGCTGGCCGACCATCTCGGAGACGAACGCCTGCCGGGCCGGGTTGTCGACGACGGTGACCAGGCCGAGCAGGAAGGCGCCGGCGTAGACGTGCCAGACCTGGACCTGGCCGGTGAGGGTGAGGCCGGCCAGCGCCAGGCCGATCAGCCCCATCCCGGACTGGGTGCACAGCAGCAGCTTGCGCTTGCCGAAGCGGTCGGTGAGGACGCCGCCGTAGAGGCCGAAGAGGAGCATCGGCAGGAACTGGAGCGCGGTGGTGATGCCGACCGCGCCGGAGGAGCCGGTGAGGCTGAGCACCAGCCAGTCCTGGGCGATGCGCTGCATCCAGGTGCCGGTGTTGGAGACGACCTGGCCGGTGAAGAAGAGGCGGTAGTTGCGGATGCGGAGGGAACTGAACATGCCCGTCCGCGGCGCGGGGTGGCCGGCGTCGCGGCCGGGGGCGTCGTCGGGGTTCGGTGCGGGGGCGGAGGGTGCTCCGGGTCCCGTACTCAAAGTGGGTTCGCCTCCTACGTCAGGGGTCTACAGCTGTGCGAGTTTCTCCAGCACGGGCGCGGCGGCCCGCAGCTTGGCCCACTCGTCCTCGTCCAGCCCGGAGGCCAGCTCGGCGAGCCAGGCGTTGCGCCGGCGGCGGCTCTCTTCGAGCATCGCCTCGGCCTGTTCGGTCTGGGTGACCACCTTCTGGCGGCGGTCGTCGGGGTGTGCCTCAAGCCGGACGAGTCCCTTGGCCTCCAGCATCGCCACGATGCGGGTCATCGACGGCGGCTGCACGTGCTCCTTGCGGGCCAGCTCGCCGGGGGTGGCGCGGCCGCACCGGGCGAGGGTCCCGAGCACCGACATCTCGGTGGGGCTCAGGGACTCGTCTACTCGCTGGTGCTTGAGGCGGCGCGACAGGCGCATCACGGCGCCGCGCAGCGAATTTACGGCGTCAGCGTCGGCGCCGTTGGACAGTTCCGGCATGGTCGTTAGCATAGCTCATTAGCCTTTCTAAGGAAAGCGGTCGTCCGCGGTTCTCCCGGCGTCCCGGAATCACCCATACGAGTGAGGACGTCGGGGAAAGCACCACACCTGACCGCGCCCTGCGAGGACCGTGTCCGTATGGGATCGAGAGTGCTCAGCCTGCGCGTGGACGGGGAGCTGCTGGAGCGCCTTCGGCAGCACGCCGCGAAACGCGGAATGAGCGTCCAGGACTATGTGGTCCGGACGCTCATCCGCGAGGACTTCGACGAACGACTGTCGCTCGCGGTCGACGAGACCGAGCGACTGCACGGCTGGGGAGCAGCGGCCAAACCCTCGTGACGGGTCCGCCCCTCCCGTCACCCGACCTCCCCCCAGAAGACGGCGCTACGCGCCGCCCCTACTTGACCCCGAGCACCTGCTCGATCGGGTTGAGCAGGAAGTAGACGAGGAAGCACACCCCGACCGCGTTCAGCAGCCACGGGATCTCCTTGAAGCGGCCGGTGACCGACCGCAGCAGGATGAAGGCGAGCACGCCGAGGCCGATGCCGTTGGTGATGCTGTAGGTGAACGGCATCGAGACGATGGTCAGGAACGCCGGGACGGCGACGGTGAAGTCGCTCCAGTCGATGTCCCGCACGTTCGCGGACATGATCAGGAAGCCGACGACCAGCAGCGCGGGCGTGGCGGCCTGCGAGGGGACAACGGTGGCCAGCGGCGTGAAGATCAGCGCGAGCAGGAACAGCCCGCCGGTGACCAGGTTCGCCAGGCCGGTGCGGGCGCCCTCGCCGACGCCGGCGGTGGACTCCACGAAGCAGGTGTTGGCGGAGGCGGAGCCGAAGCCGCCGCCGGCGACCGCGATGCCGTCGGCCATCAGGATCCGGCCCATGTTGGGCAGGTTGCCGGTCTCGTTGTCCAGCAGCCCGGCCTCCTCGCCGACGCCGATGATGGTGCCCATCGCGTCGAAGAAGCCGGACAGCAGCACGGTGAAGACGAACAGGCAGCCGGTCAGCACGCCGACTTCCTTGAAGCCGCCGAAGAGGCTGATGTGTCCGATCAGTCCGAAGTCGGGCGCCCCGACAATCTTGTCCGGGACGTTCGGGACGGCCAGGCCCCAGGACGCGTCCGGGATGGTGGCCACCGCGTTGATGATGATCGCGACGACCGCCATGGTGACCATGCCGATCAGGATCGCGCCCTTGGTCTTGCGGACCGTCAGCACGAACATCAGCGCCAGGCCGAGCACGAACACCAGCACCGGCCAGCCCTTGAGCTGACCGCCCTGGCCCAGGCTGAGCGGGACGGTGGTGTGCGCGGCGTCCGGATTGCGGCTGACGAAGCCCGCGTCGACCAGGCCGACCAGCGAGATGAACAGGCCGATGCCGATCGCGATGGCCCGCCGCAGCCCGCCCGGGATGGCGTCCATCACCCGCTGCCGCAGCCCGGAGGCGACCAGGATCATCAGCACCAGACCGGCGAGCACCACCATGCCCATCGCATCCGGCCAGCTCATCTTGGGGGCGAGCTGGAGCGAGACCACGGCGTTGATGCCCAGGCCGGCCGCGATGGCGATCGGGACGTTGCCCATCAGGCCCATCAGGATCGTGCCGAGGCCGGCCATCAGGGCGGTGGCGGTGACCAACTGGCCGTTGTCGAGGTGGTGCCCGTACTTGTCGACGCCGGCCCCGAGGATGATCGGGTTCAGCACGACGATGTACGCCATGGCGAAGAACGTGGCCAGTCCGCCGCGCAGTTCGCGGCCGACCGTCGACCCCCGCTCGGAGATCTTGAAGAAGCGGTCGAGTCCGTTCCTGGGCGGCTGCGCGCCAGGGCTCTTCACGGTGTCGACCGGCGTGGGGGTCGAGGGCGACATGCAGGACCTCAGTCGTACGGGCCGGAGCGGGCGGCCCCTGGAGAAAGCCGGGACGCGCACGGGCGGCGGAGCAGGCAACCAATGAACCGGAACAGCATGGAGGGATCAGATTGGAGGAATCAACGATCCGAACCAGTCAGTTTCGGAAAGGTTCAGTATGAATAAACAATTCGTTGATCGCTATCTCCGCGCGTAGACCCTTGCGCGGCCTGCTCGGAGGCCCCGCGGGACGCCCGGCCCGCGGGCCCGGATCGCCGCCGCACCCGGCCCCGTAAGCTGAACCCCATGTGGAAGAAGTCCGAACTGCGCGCCGCCCCGCCGCCGCTCGAAGGTCCCGTCGTCGGCACGATCACCGGCGGCACCGTCATCTGGTTCGTGCTCTTCCTCGCCCAACTCCCCTTCTACGGCTGGTACGCCGACCACGGGCACACCTGGTTCCTGTGGACCTGCCTGGCCGGCGGCGGGCTCGGCCTGCTCGGCGTCTGGTACGTCCGCAAGCGCGACGCCGCGATCAAGCGGGCCGCCGCCGCGTCCGCCGCGGCCGAGGTCTCCTGACGCCCCGACCGCCCCACCGGACGCCGTTCGCACCCCCGAAGGTTGCCGGGTAACCGGACAGAATCCCGCAGATCACTTCTGTCGACCGTCAGCGGGTGAAGCGGGCAATCCGCCCGTAACGTCTAGGGCATGACGGACCCGGCGAAGACCGAAGTCGAGGAACCGGAGCCCGGCGGCCGGCCCGCCAGCGGGGGCCGGGGGGTGGCGCGCCGCGGGTTGACCGCCGCCGAGGTCGCCGAGCGGGTGGCCAGGGGCGAGGTGAACGACGTACCGCTGCGGTCCTCCCGCTCGACCGCGGACATCGTCCGCGGCAACGTCTTCACCCGCTTCAACGCCATCATCGGCGTCCTCTTCGTGATCATCCTGATCGTCGGCCCGCTCCAGGACGGCCTGTTCGGCTTCGTCATCATCGCCAACACCGGCATCGGCATCATCCAGGAACTGCGCGCCAAGAAGACCCTGGACGGCCTGGCCCTGATCGGCGAGTCCAAGCCGGTCGTCCGGCGCGACGGGGTGGCCGTGGAGGTCCCCACCTCCGAGGTGGTCCTCGACGACGTCCTCGAACTCGGGCCCGGCGACAAGGTGATCGTCGACGGCGAGGTGCTGGAGGCCGACGGCCTGGAGGTCGACGAGTCGCTGCTGACCGGCGAGGCGGACCCGGTGGTGAAGAAGCCGGGGGATCCGATGATGTCCGGCAGCTTCGTGGTCGCCGGCAACGGCGCGTTCGCCGCGACCAAGGTGGGCCGGGAGGCGTACGCGGCGCGGCTCGCCGAGGAGGCCAGCCGGTTCACCCTGGTCCACTCCGAACTGCGCACCGGCATCAGCCGGATCCTCAAGTACGTGACGTGGATGATGGTGCCGACCGCGCTGGGGTTGATCTTCAGTCATCTGCTCACGCTGGGGCTGCCGGCCGATGCCGCGGTGCGCCGGATGGTCGCCGGGATCGTGCCGATGATCCCCGAGGGGCTGGTGCTGCTGACCTCGGTCGCCTTCGCGATCGGCGTGATCCGGCTGGGCCGCCAGCAGTGCCTGGTGCAGGAGTTGCCGGCGATCGAGGGCCTGGCGCGGGTGGACGTGGTCTGCCTGGACAAGACCGGCACCCTCACCGAGGGCGGCATGGACGTCCGCGAACTGCGGCCGCTGAACGGGCAGGACGCGGACCACCTCCGGCGGGTGCTCGGCGCGTTCGCCGCCTCCGACCCGCGCCCCAACCCCTCCCTCCAGGCCATCGTCGACGCCTGCCCGGCCCCACGGTCCTGGGAGTGCACCGGCACCCTCCCGTTCTCCTCCGCCCGCAAGTACAGCGGCGCGGCCCTCACCGCGCCCGACGGCGAGCGGGCGGACTGGCTGCTCGGCGCGCCCGATGTGCTGCTCCCGTCCGACGACGCGCTGCTGCCCGAGATCGACCAACTCGGCGCCCAGGGCCTGCGCGTGCTGCTGCTGGCCCGCGCCACCCGGCCGCTGGACCACCCCGACGTCGCCCGCGAGGTGCGCCCGGTCGCCCTGGTCGCCCTGGAGCAGCGGCTGCGCGCGGACGCCCCCGACACCCTGCGCTACTTCGCGGACCAGGGTGTCCAGGCGAAGGTGATCTCCGGCGACAACGCGGTGTCGGTGGGCGCGGTCGCCGGCAAGCTGGGGCTGCCCGGCGCCGACTCCCCCGTGGACGCCCGGCAGTTGCCGCACGACGACCCTCAGGCGCTGGCGCGGGCCGTGGAGGAGGGCGCGGTCTTCGGACGGGTCACGCCCCAGCAGAAGCGGGAGATGGTCGGTGCGCTGCAGTCCCGTGGCCACCACGTCGCGATGACCGGCGACGGCGTCAACGACGTGCTGGCCCTCAAGGACGCCGACGTCGGCGTCGCCATGGGCTCCGGCTCCGAGGCGACCCGGGCGGTCGCCCAGATCGTGCTGCTCAACAACAGCTTCGCGACGCTGCCTTCGGTGGTCGCCGAGGGCCGCCGGGTGATCGGCAACATCACCCGGGTCGCCACCCTCTTCCTCACCAAGACCGTCTACTCGGTGCTGCTGGCCGTCCTGGTGGCCTGCTGCCAGATCCCCTACCCGTACCTGCCCCGGCACCTGACGCTGCTGTCGACGCTGACCATCGGCGTCCCGGCCTTCTTCCTCGCGCTGGCGCCCAACAAGGAGCGCGCCCAACCCCACTTCGTCCGCCGGGTGATGCGCTACGCCGTCCCGTCCGGCCTGATCACCGGCGTCGCGGCGTTCGCCACCTACCTGCTGGCCCGCTCCTACTACACCGGCCCGGACGCCCTGCCCGCGCAGACCAGCGTCGCCACCCTGACCCTCTTCCTCACCGCGCTGTACGTCCTGGCGATCATCGCCCGCCCCTACACCTGGTGGCGGATCGGCCTGGTGCTGCTGATGGGCGCGGGCTTCCTGGTCGTCCTGGCCACGCCCTGGCTCCAGCGCTTCTTCGAACTGCGGCTGGTCGGCACGGTGATGCCGTGGACGGCGGTGGCCGTCGCGGCGGTGGCGGCGGTGCTGCTGGAGGTGGCCTGGCGGTGGGTGGGCAGGCGGTTCCCCGCGTAACGGCGGTGCCGCGCCGCCCCGTTGGGGCGCCGGCACTCGATGCGGTGGGCGACGCCCTCTTGCTATCGGCCCGCCCTCCAACGATCTTGGGCGTGCGGACGGCCCGCGGTGCCGCGGTGCGCGTCCGGTCCCCCCAATCGAGGAGAGCCGTGCCCGTGAACCGAGAAGCCCCGGACATCCTGTCGCCGGAATTCGCCGCGGACCCCTACGCCGCGTACCGGGTGCTGCGCGACGACTTCCCGCTGCTGCACCACGAGGCCACCGGGAGCTATCTCGTCTCGCGGTACGAGGACGTCGAACGGGCCTTCAAGGACCCGGTGTTCACCACCGCCAACTACGACTGGCAGCTGGAGCCGGTGCACGGCCGGACCATCCTCCAGATGAGCGGTCGGGAACACGCGGTGCGCCGGGCGCTGGTCGCCCCGGCCTTCCGCGGCACCGCCCTGGAGGAGACGTTTCGGCCCGTCATCGAGCGCAACGCCGCGGAGTTGATCGACGCCTTCCGCGGCGCGGGCGGCGCGGACCTGGTGGCGGAGTTCGCCACCCGCTTCCCGGTCAACGTCATCGCGGACCTGCTGGGCCTGGACCGGGCCGACCACGACCGCTTCCACCGCTGGTACACCGCGATCATCGGCTTCCTCGGCAACCTCGCCCAGGACCCGGACGTCACCGAGGCCGGGCTGCGCACCCGCGACGAGTTCGCCGCGTATCTGCTGCCGATCATCCGCGAGCGCCGCGCCCACCCGGGCGAGGACCTGCTCTCCTCGCTCTGCGCCGCGGAGATCGACGGCACCCGGATGAGCGACGAGGACATCAAGGCGTTCTGCAGCCTGCTGCTGACCGCGGGCGGGGAGACCACCGACAAGGCGATATCGAGCCTGGTGCACAACCTGCTGCAACACCCCGAGCAGTTGGCGGCGGTGCGCGCGGACCGCTCCCTGATCGCCCCGGCGTTCGCGGAGACGCTGCGGCACTCCCCGCCGGTGCACATGATCATGCGGCAGACCGCCGAGGACGTCACCCTCGGCGGCGGCCGGGTGCCCAAGGGCGCCACCGTCACCTGCCTGATCGGCGCCGCCGGCCGCGACGAACGGCGCTACGCCGACCCGGACGTCTTCGACCTCCACCGCACCGACCTCGCCACCACCACCGCGTTCTCCGCGGCCGCCGACCACCTCGCGTTCGCCCTCGGCCGGCACTTCTGCGTGGGCGCGCTGCTGGCCAAGGCCGAGATCGAGGTGGGCGTCGGTCAACTCCTGGACGCCCTGCCGGACTTGAGGGTGGAGCCGGGCGCCGAGCCGCGGGAACGCGGGGTCTACACCCGCGGGTTGGACGCGCTGCCGGTGCGGTTCAGCCCGACCCCAGCGCCCCGGTCCGCGTCGCCGGGATCGGCGTGTACGCGGGGGTGAACTCGACCGGCAGGCTGACCAGTCCGCGCATCCACAGCGACGGGTGCCACACCAACGCGTCGGCCGGCACCGCCAGCACCACGTCCGGCAGCCGGTCCAGCAGCACCTCCACCGCCGCCTTGGCGATCACCTCGGCGATCTCCGGGGCGGGGTGGGGGCAGGCGTGTTCGCCGTGGCTGAAGGACATGTGGGCCTGGTTGCCGTCCGCGCCCGCCTCGCTGAAGTCCGGCCGCACCTGGGGGTCGGAGTTGGCGGCGGCCAGTCCGAGGATCACCAGGTCGCCGGCGCGGATGCGGCGGCCGCCGAGCTGGGTGTCGCGCACCGCCCAGCGGCCGATGAAGTTCTGCGTCGGGGTGTCGTGCCAGAGCACCTCGTTGAGCGCCTGGCCGACGCTGCGGCGGCCGCCGGTGAGGCCGAGCGCGAACCGGTCGTCGGTGAGCATCAACTGCAGGGTGTTGCCGATCCAGTTGGCGGTCGGCTGCTGGGCGGCGGCCATCACCACCAGCAGGTCGATGACCACCTCCGCCTCGGCCAGCCCGGCCGGGTGGGCCAGCAGCCGGGACGGCACATCGGCGCCGGGCGCGGCCCGCTTGGCCACGACCAGCCGCTGCATCCGGGCCGCGACCCGCTGGTGCGCCGCGATCGCCCCGTCGTCCTCGTTCAGCGACGCGGCGATGTCGGCGGCCAGCGCGGGCACTTCGGTGTGCGGGAAGCCGAACAGCTCGGCGATGACCAGCAGCGGCAGCCGGGCCGCGTAACGGGACATCAGGTCCGCCTCGCCGGAGCCGGCGAAGTCGTCGATCAGCCCGTCGGCCAGCCGCTCGCAGATCCCCCGCAGCTCGAACTGGTCGATCGCGGCGAGCGCCTCGCTGATCGCGCCCGCGCGGCGGCGGTGTTCGGGCCCCTCGGCGAACATCACCGACGGCTGGTGGCCGACGAACGGCAGCAGCGGCCAGTCCGCGGGGATGTGCTCCCAGGCGTGCCAGCGGCGCGAGTCGCGCGCGAACAGCTCGGGGTTGCTGGTGACTTGGTGCAGCTCGCGGTAGCCGAGCACGAACCAGCCGGGGATGTCGCCGTCGAGCAGGATCGGCGCGACCGTCCCGTGGTGGGCGCGCATCTCGTGGTAGAGCCGGGCGGGGTCGGCGCTGAGCCCGGCGCCGTAGAGGGGTACGGCCCCGGTGTCGGCGCCGCCGGCCCGCAGGGGGCAGCCGCCGGTCGTGGGGTGCTGCTGGTCGGTCACGGTGCGCTCTCCGCGGTCTCCGAAGCGGGTACGGCGCCCTGCGTGGACAGGGCGTAGAGGTGGTCGACCAGCGCGATCAGCACGGCCTTGCTGGACTCCCGGTCGCGGGCGTCGCAGCTGACCAGCGGCACGTCCGGGGAGAGGTCGAGGGCCTCGCGGATCTGCCGGAGCGTGTGCCGGTCGCCGCCGAAGTCGTTGTGCGCGACGATAAACGGCATGCCGTGCGCCTCCAACCGGTCGATGGCGTACCAGGAGTCGTCCAGCCGGCGGGTGTCGACGAGCACCACGGCGCCCAGGGTGCCGGCGAACAGCCGGTCCCACAGGAACCAGAAGCGCTCCTGGCCGGGGGCGCCGAAGAGGTAGAGCACCGCGCTGTCGTTGACGGTGATCCGGCCGAAGTCGAAGGCGACGGTGGTGGTCGTCTTGGCCTCGACGCCGCTGGGGTCGTCGACGCCGACGCCGGCCCGGGTCATGGTCTCCTCGGTGCTCAGCGGGCGGATCTCGCTGACCGAGCGGACCATGGTGGTCTTGCCGACGCCGAAGCCACCGACGATGACGATCTTCAGGCCGTTGTCGGCGGTGGCGCGCAGCGGGGCGCGGTCGGTGTCGGTGCCGGCCGCGTCGGCCGGGTGCGCGGGCTCAGAGGCGGTGGAGCGCATCGAGTACCTCCTTCAGCAGGTCGGCGTGGGGGAGTTGGGCACTCGCGAGCACCCGTGGGTGGCGGGCGGTGGCCTTGCCACGGTCCAGCAGGTCGGACAGCAGGATCCGCACCACGCTGACCGGCAGCCGCAGCTCCGCCGAGATCTCCACCACGGCCGTCGGGCGACGGCACAGGGTGAGGATCCGGGCGTGCTCGGACTGCATGCCCGGCGTCGGGTCGGATTCGGCGACGATCAGGGTGACCAGGTCGAGCGCGTGGTCGTCGGCGGACCGGCTGCGGCCGCCGGTGACGGTGTAGAGCCGGTCCGGATCGTCGTCGGGACCGAGCCGTTTCATGCCGCCGACCCGTCCCCACCGCGCGGGGCGGCCCGCAGGTACTCGCCGATCTGCTCGACCAGTTCGTTCATGTGGAAGCCGATCAGGCCGACGTCGGCGTCCTCGACGGCGATCAGGGCCAGGTGGGCGCCGTTGCCCGCCTCGACGATGAACAGCACCCCGCCGTGGAACTCGGTCATCGCCTGGCGGACGCCGCCCGTGCCGTCCCCGAACTCCACCGACGCGCCGTGCGACAGGCTCTGGATACCCGAGGCGATGGCGGCCAGTTGGTCGGCCTGGTCGACGGTCAGGTCCTTGGAGTGACAGAGCTTGAGCCCGTCCCGGGACAGGACCAGCGCGTGCCGGGCCCCGGGGGTCTTCTGGAGCAGGTTCTCCAGCATCCAGTCCAGGCTGTGGTCGGTGGTGTTCATCGGGTGTCGTCCTCCGGGCGTGCGGGCGAGGGGGCTGGGGGTGTCACGGGCGCGGCGCTGGTACGGGGGCGGTCGGCGCCGTCCTGGGCGGCTTGGCCCTGGACGGCCTGGCGGAAGGCGCGGAACCGGGCCGCCGACTCCTCGTGGGAGCGCGCGGGCCGGGCGGCCCCGCCACGCTCCTGGGCGGCGTTCGGGGACGCGGTGGCCAGGGTCTGCCCACGGCGGCGCTTGGGGAGCCCGCTCTCGCCGAACTCGGGCGCGGGGGCCTCCGGTTGTGGCGCCTCGGCCCGGGTGCGCCGCGGCAGCGGCGCCGGGGCCGCCTCCGGGGGCTCCGGGCGGTGCTCGGGCCCGGCCTCGGGGGTGCGGCGGGGGGCCGGGACGGTGGGCCGCGGCGCCGCCTCGGCGCCGGCGGCGATCGGCGGGTGCTCCGGCTGCCGGGCCGGGGGCCGGGCCTCGGTGACCAACTGCTGCGGGATCAGGACCACCACGCCGGTGCCGCCGCGGGCCGACGGCCTGAAGGACACGTTCAGCCCGTGCTTGCGGGCCAGGCAGCCGACCACGGCGAGCCCCAGCCGGGTGCCTGACAGCGACATCAGGTCCAGGGTGTCCGCGGACACCGTCTCCTGGGCGCGCTGGAGCGCCGCCTCGCCCATCACCAGCCCGCTGTCCTCGACGCTCACCACCACGCCGGCCTGCGCCTCCTCCACGTACACGTGGACCGGCGAGGACGGCGGGGAGAAGGAGGCGGCGTTGTCCATGATCTCGGCCAGCGCGTGCATGATGCCCTCGGCGGCGTGGCCGGCGATCGCGACCTCGCTGCTGCTGTGCAGGTGGATCCGGCGGTAGGCGCTGATCCGGCCCATCGCGCCGCGCAGGATGCTCTCCATGGCGATCGGCTTGTTCCAACGGCGGCCGGAGCGCGCGCCGGTGAGCACGGCGATGCTGTCCGCCAGCCGCCCGGCCTGCGCGGTGGTGTGGTCCAGCTTCAGCAGGTCGCCCAGCACCTCCTCGCCGTGCCGGTGCTCCATCTCGCGCAGGTCGGCGAGCATGCCGGTGGCCAGCGCCTGCACCCGCCCGGCGGCGTTGGCGCAGGCGGACATCGCCGCGGCGCGCATCCGCTCCCCGCGCCCGACCTCCTCGGCCAGCGTCCGCAGGATCCGCAGATGCGCCCCGGCCCGCGGCAGTTCGGTGCGGTCGAGCGCGGTCTGCACCGACGCCCCGCCCCGCAACTGCTCGACCAGCGCCGGCATCGTCACGTCCGCCAGCCGCTCGGCCTCCGCCCGCAACTCCCCGACCCGCGCCCGGTGGTGCCGGGCCAGTCGCTGCTGGTACACCACGGCCGCCAGCGCGGCGGCGAGCAGCACCGCGGCGACGCCGAGGCTCCAGGCGACCAGCGCCCGCGCCCCCTCCGGTGCGAGCAGGGCGACCCCGGCGCCGAGCGCCGCGGTCGCGGCCAGGGCGACCGCGAACGTGCGCAGTGCGGCCCCCAGGGGCGTGGGCGCTGCTCCGGGGCGGGAGGGTATCCGTGGTGGCATCAAACAGGTCCTCGTGAGCGGCTGCGGGCGGTGCGGGCAGGCGATCAGCAGGGGCCCAGGGCATCGGGATGCCGATCCGCGGCGGGCTCCGTCCACGACGGGATCTCGGTGGGGACGAGAGGATGATCGAAGATCGCCCTGGCACTCTAGCCTGTCGTCGCGATCCGGCAACTGCCCCGGCAGACTCGGTGGTTGACGCCCCGTATGCCCCGGCCGTCCACCTTTTCCGGGAATCACCCGCGCTCCCCGGAACGCTCCCGCACCGCCCCCGAACGCACCGGAGGCGGCCCCGGACACCCCGTGCCCGACGACCGCCTCCGTCCCGCGTGACGCGGCTGCGCCCTCAGTCGAACCAGCGCGCCCGGGCCAACTCGTCGACCCGCTCCGGGTCCTCCAGCAACGCCGCGACCTCGAACCGGCGCGGCCACTGCCCGCTCGCCCAGGCCAGCCCGGCCGCCACGCCCTCCAGCGTCGCGGCGTGCAGGGTGCCGTCCGGGGTCCACCGCCAGTCCAGTTCGGCGGCGCCGCCCACCCCCTCGACCAGCAGCTCCTCGTGTTCGACGTACGAGACGGGGGTGGCCGGGCCGAGCAGCGCCCGCACCGCCTCGGGCACCTCGTGCGGCGTGCCCTCGGAGCGGACCTCCGCGGCGAGTTCCTCGCTCAGCCGCCGCACCTGGAACAGCTCGGCCAGCTCCGCGGCCCGGGCCGGCCGCACCGGCAGCAGCGCGCGGCCGCCCGCCAGCGGCATCAGGTCCGGGGCGTCGGCGACCAACGCGTCCACCGCGTCCACCACGCGGACCGTCCCGTCGACGACCGCCCGCAGCTCGTCCGGCAGCGTCACCTGGTCCGGGTCGAGCTCCGCCAACAGGCCGTACAGCGCGTGGAGTTGCCCGATGCCCACGGTGAGGTCGGGGTCGGCCAGGCGGGCCAGCAGCTCGGCCGAACCGCCCGGCTCGTCCAGCAGCGCCCCGACCGAGGTGCGCACCCCGAGGGCGCGCAGCACCTGGGCGTCCACCCGCCCCGCGTCCGCCGCCTCGTACAGGCCGGCCAGCAGCGGGTCGCCGCCCGCGGCGCGCAGCCCGGCGGGCCGGCGCCCGTCCAGCACCGGGTGACCGCGCAGCCACCAGGCGGTGTACGGCCGCACCGACTCCGTGGTGCCGTCCGGCAGCAGCACCCGCACCGGCGTGGTCAGGGCGTCCCGCAGCGGCGGTTGGGAGAGCAGTTCGAGGACCTGCGGCCAGGCGTCGTCGGCGACCAGGTCGAGGTCGCGGACCGCGACCAGCTCGGTGACGACCGGCGGCACCGGGGTCTCCGGCAGCGCGTCGAGCAGGTCCTCGCACCACACGTCGACCGCGTCCAGCAGCCCCGCGTCGTCCGGCTCGGGGAAGTCGCTGTCGCGCGGCTCCAGTTCGTCCGGGTCGAGCACCACATCGGCGGCCCGCACCAGCGCGAAGGTGGCCAGCACGCCCACCGCGGCGAGCGGCTGGGCGCCCCAGCGCTCGGCCAACTCCGCGTCACAGGCGGCGAGTTCACCCTCTCGGATGACCCGCTCGAAGTCGCTTCCTGGCAGCACCAGTTCGCCCGCCGGCGCCAGCTCGCCGTCCTCGTCCGGCAGCGCCAGCGCGGCCAGCCAGGGCTCGTCGCCGGCCGCCAGATTGGCGTCCCGGACCAGCCCGAGGACCGTCTCGGCCAACTCCTCCGCACCCAGCGGCACCCCGGCGCCCGGCGCCAGCTCGTCCTCCAGGACGTCGTAGGCGTCCTCGTCGGCGTCCAGCGAGTTGGCGACCGCGGCCCGCACTTGAGGGGTCGTCAGCACGGCGCGCGGGGCGGCCGGGGTGGCGCCCAGCTTCTCCAGGAGCGGGTGCACGGCGTCGGGGTGGGCGACCTTGAGGCCGAGCCGGGTGAGCGCACCGTGCCGGTCCGCGCCCTCGTCCGCGGCGTCCCCGCCGGGCAGCGGCAGCAGCACCTGGCGCGGCCCGATGGTGGTCCGCCCGGTGCCCGCCAGCGGCACCGGGAGGCCGCTGAGCCGGTCCGGGTCGGTGCCGGCCAGCGCGTCGTAGAGCCGCCGCCACCACTGCGGTGAGCGCTCCACACCGGCCAGCCGGTCGATCATCTCGGTGAGCGGCACCCGGCCGACGCCCAACGCCCGCAGCTCCGAACGCCGTTCGAGGCCGGCCGGCAGCAGGCCGGGGAACAGCTCCGCCAGCACCGCGACGGTCGCCGCGCCCGCACCCTCCAGCAACTCGGCGTCCACCGGCCGCAGGACGCACCGCTCGGCGGCCTCCTCCTCGTCCCACCCGGCGGCCTCCTCCTCGTCCCACCCGGCGGCCTCCGCCGCCCCGGCGCCGGCCGCCGCGCTCGGCAGGAACCGCACCCGCGGCAGCAACTCCAGTACCTGCCGCCGCAGTTCACCGTCCAGCCAGCCCTTGCCCAGCGGCCCCGGCACGAGGTCCAGGGTGCCGGTCGACACCGGCTGCCAGGCGCCGAGCAGCTCCGCGTACGCGGCGGCCGCCCGGCCCACCAGGAAGTCCGCGAGCGGCCCCGGGGCGACGTGCCGCCGGGTCGGCTCCAACGGGAACGAGGCGATCAGCAGCGCCGGGAGCCCCAGCGGCTCGTCGGTCGGGGTCGGCGCGTGCAGCACCGCCGCGGTGCCCGGCCGCACCGGCGCGCCGGCCTCGTCCACCGGCACCGCCCAGGTCACCGACCAGGCCGGCCGCAGCCGCTCCTCGACCGGCCGGTCCGCCAACAGCGCCGCGTCCAACGGACCGCCGTCGGTCGCCACCCGCCACCGGGTACTGCCCCGCTCACTGTCCTCCACCAGGACGTACGCACCATCTTGACGCCGCGTCAACGTCCGAACGCCCTCCGGCGTCTCCACCACGACCTCGGCCAGCCCCGGCAGGGTCAGCAGCAGCGCCGCGTCGATCCCGGCCAGCAGCCGCTCGGCGAGGTCCTGCGCGGCGCCGTCGCGCAGCGGCAGCACCACCGCGGTGTCGTACCCCTCGGGCGCGGTGCCCTCCGCGGGCAACGGCAGCCGCAGCAGCGGTACGTGGCCCTCGCGGCGGCGCAACTCACCGCCCAGCCCCGGACTGTGCGCGGCCACCGCCTCGGTCAGCTCCCTGGCCTCGGCGAGCGACCAGCGGACGCCGCCGGTGCGGCCCACCAGCGCCGGCTCGTCGCTGACCGCCAGCACCGCGGCGAACCCGACGCCGAACCGGCCGACCGCGCCGGCCGCCACGCTGCTCTCCCGCTTCGCCGAGGCGCGCAACGTGGAGAGCGACTCGACGCCGGTGGCGTCCAGTGGGGCACCGGTGTTGGAGGCGACGAGCACCGCGGGCGCACCGCCGTTCGCGGCGTGCAGGGTCAGCCGCAGCCGGCCGGGGACGCCGGCCCGGGCCGCCGCGTCCGCCGCGTTCTGCGCCAGCTCCACGGCGAGCCGGTCGCGGTAGCCGCCGAGCGCGAGGTCCTCCTCGGCGTTGGCGTCCTCCCGGAACCGGGCCGGCGAGGCGGCCCAGGCGTCCAGCACCCCGCGCCGCAACCGGGCCGTACCGAACGGGTCGGCGCCGTCGTCCGCGCCCCGCACCCACGGCATACCTGCCACGTTTCTCGTCTCCCTCGTTGGCGTGTCTGCCCCGACGGTACTGTCCCGACGGGGTTCCCACGTTGTCGGCTGTCCCGCCGTGGGGGTTGCGCCTCCGCTGCGCGGGGCTCGGCCCACGTTGTCGGCTCTCCCGCCGTGGGGGTTGCGCCTTGGGCGCGGGGGTTTGGGGTGGGGCCGCTCGTGGGTGGTGGGTGCCGGGTGCGGGGCCTCCGGGGTGGTGTCCTGGACTGCTTAGCGTTTAGTAAAGGGCACCC
>NZ_JBHVJX010000060.1:0-28346 GCF_042798755.1 Streptomyces sp. NPDC057743 | reverse complement strand
GGACCGACTCGCTTCACCCGAACGAGACATGGTCCAGCACCGTCCGAAAACCCCCAGCTCATCCGCATAGAGACACGGCAGAAGTGCCAGAGAAACGAAGTGCCGGACACGGGCCTACCGGGAGCGGCGTTCGCGTACAGAAGGCGTCACAGGGTGACGCCTTCACGTGACGCTACGGGCACCCCGGGGCGCGGCGTGAGCGTTGGGCAGGGCATGAACCTGGGAGAGCCGCGGCGGCGAGTCGAGGAGCAGGCGGCGGCGGTGGCCGACGCGGTGTGCGAGCTGGTCGACACGGTGACGCCGACGACGTGGAGCACGGGCGCGGTCGAGGACGCGGCGGACGCCATCGACATGCTCACCGAGGCGCTGGCGGCGATCGACCCGGAGGCCGCGCGCGCCCTCGCGGCGGTCCCGGCCGCCACCGCCGTGCTGCGCCGCCGACTCGCGCCGACCGCCGTCGAGGACGTCACCGAGGTGCCCGCGCCGCGCTCCGGACGTCCGCGCCGGCGCGGCCTCGGCCCCGGCTGGAAGGGCGTACGGGCCACCGGCTGACCCGTGCAACCGGTCCAGAACCCGGTGCTCGACAAAACCGCGCGGGAATCCGGGCCTTCTCCCAGCTCAGCGCGGGTGGAGGTCCAGCGCGCCGGGGCCGGTCCTGTTCCAACTCAGGGGCAGGGAGATGTGCGGCGCGGCGGTCACCAGGAGGGCCACCGGGGAGCGGTGGACGAATCCCGAGGCGCTCCGGCGGATGGGCCCAGGTGAGAGGGCGGATGGGCCCACCGGACTCCGGCCGGTCCCGCGCCGAGTGAAGGGTTGAGGCGAAGTGGGGGAAGAAGGCCGGCGGCCGGGCGGCGCGCGGGTACCTGGGGTACCCGGTCCGATCATCGTTCTCCCATGGGAGAGGGCTGTCCCGAGTCGGGACGCCGTTACATAGGTGGTCGCTTATGAAACACCCGGCCGCGCGGCGATCATGCTGCGCGTTTCCCGTTTCATGGGTCGTTTCAAATGAGCTGGAATCTGAAACAGACACATGAAACAGTGATCACGTGACCGACGACTTCCAGCGCGTTGAAGCGCACGACTGCCCCATGTCCACCTGCGCCGCCCCGGCGGGCTCGCCGTGCCGCACGACCAAGGGCCGCGTGGCGATCCAGTACCACACCGCCCGGTTCCGTCTCGTGCCCTCGCTGGCGAAGGCGCTGAACGTCCCGGTGCCTGCCGTACGCAAGCCGGGCACGGCCTGGGTGGAGCTGCCGCGCCCGGCCGGGGCCGGCGTCGAACCGGTCGGCCACGTCCACATCGGCTACGCCCGCGCGTCGACCGCCCGCCAGTCGCTCGACTCCCAGCTCGACTCCCTCACGGAGGCCGGGGTCACCCGGGTCTTCTCGGAGAAGATCTCGACCCGCGCCACCAAGCGCCCGGAGCTGGAGAAGGCGGTCACTCTCGCCCGCGAGATCCGCGCCTCCGGCGTCGCCGTGACCCTCGTCGTGCACGAACACAAGCGGCTCGGCCGCGGCATGGATCTCGCCGTGCTCGCCGAGGAGCTGCGCGCCGGCGACATCGGTCTGCAGTTCCTCACCGGCGACCTCCAGGGCTCCCACGATCCGGGTGGCGTCGTCTTCACCGTGCTCGCCGCGATGTCGGGGATGGAGCGCGAGTACATCCGCGACCGCACGCTGGAGGGGCACGAGTCGGCTCGCCTCCGGGGCAAGGGGATCGGCGGCGCCACCGTCACCGACGACGACATGCTCGGCATGGCGCTGCACCTGCGGGCGCAGGAACTGAGCCTGCGCGAGATCGCGGCCCGGCTCGTCATCACCAAGGGCGCCAAGAAGGGCCAGCACCCCTCCCCGCCGACCGTCATGCGAATGCTGCGCGAGCACGACGAACGCGTGGCCGCCACGGAGTCCACGGCGGCGCTGGAAGCCGTCGAGAGCGCCTGACAGCGCCGCCGGGCACCGGACGGGCCCCGGAGCCGTCTGCGGGCGCTCTTGGGGCCCTTCCCGCGCTCCGGGACGATCTCCAGTTCGTCAGGAGCGATCCTGCGGGCGTACGTCCGCCGGCGGACGCGAACTCCGCCCGGCCAGCAGGGCGGAGCAAGATATTCGCTCAGCCCGGCTGATCTCCGTGCCGCCTTCGCCGGTCGGTCCGCCGTGAGCCCGGTGGTCGCTGCGCTGAGCGTCGGTCCGCAGGCAGTAACCGGCGGCAGCGAGTTGTGGCGCACTGATATCAGTAACGCCGCGGGCCGTCGTACGGGCGCGCACGCGTGGAGACCGCTCGAAACCGCTCAGAACTCGACCAGTCCGCCGGACGCGGCGAGGACGACCAGGAGCACGACTTCGTACGGCCCGTCACCCCGAGGAGAGGGTCCCGTACAGAAGTAGTCGGCGTGCCGGAGCGGCAGCGCCACACCTTGACCACCCAGCTCAGCGCCCCGCGAGGACCGTGGCCGCCGTCGAGCCGAGGCAAGTTGTAGGGCGGCCACTTGTACGGCAAGCCGTAGAGCAAGTTGTAGGGCAAGCCCGCGAGCGAGGACCAAGGTATCGACACTTCCGGTGTCGATACGGCCTGCCGTACGGGTGTCCACTGCCGTGCTCGGAGAGCCCGACCGTGGACACCCGCTGCTGCGCATGGACCGTCTCGCCCACCGCGCTCCGCGCTTCATGATCGAGACGGTCACACCTCATGCATTACGAATGACCCTGGATTCGTCCGGGACGAAATGGAGGTGCGCACCGAGCCGTCCGCCGTGCGCCCCGGTGCAGCTGCACGATGCCGGGCATCGCCCTCCCGCACCGGGGCGCACCGCATCGTCCGCCGGCGGATGCGCACCGGCGGTGCACCGCACCCGATACGCACCGGCAGCCCTCGGCCGGTGCGCACCCCTTCGACCGCCGTAGGACGGTCGTGCGGGACAACTTGCTCGGCTCCCGGCCGGGCTGGCGAAAGCGCGGAAGCATAGCTTTCGCACCAACTTGCTCGCCGAGATCGGCGTCGGTGGGGCGCTGTCCGGCCGTCGATTCGATGGCCGACATCCCTTGACCAGGCTCCGTCTCGAAGGCGGTCAAGGGGGATTCAGCCGCGCATCTTGCGGGCGGCCCGCTCCTGTCGACGGCGTTCGGCACGGGAGAGCTGAGGCTGAGCCGGAGGGGCCGGGATGGGTGCGGGGAAGAGACCCGACCCCCGGCGCAGCTCCTCGATGACGGACTCGCACGCACCCAGGAGCAGGGCCCGCTGGTCGGCGGTGAACCGTCCGGACTGCGCATCGCCCGCGAGGTACTGAAGCGCCTCGAACCACTCCCGCGCGTTCTCCGGGAGGGTGTACGGAGCGCCGCTCGACCGCGCCGCGGGGATACGCCGCACCTCCCCCGGGCCGCGCCGCACCACGGTGCGCGTGACCGTCTCGGTTCGCTCGATGACTTCCCGGACCGGCTCGGCGGTGCGCCCGCCGGCCTCGACCGGTCGGTCCGCGCGGGCCTGCGCCGTGCGCAACTCCGAGGCCCGCTTGCGGTGCGAGTCCTTGCAGTAGCGCGGGGGCCGGCCCACGCCGGAGTAGTCGATCGGGTCCCCGCACCACTCGCACGTACGGCGCACCAGACGGTCGTGCACGGTCGTCTTCACGCGCTCGCCGAGGACGTCGCCGAGCTGCTCCTGGTCGTCGTTCCCGGTCGTCGGCACACGCACGCCGAGCATCTCGGCGAGTTCTTCGTCGGTGTAGGGCCGCTGCTGATTCGTCACGGACGAAACCTAGGTCATACAAAAGTGCCAGAGGTGCCCGGTCACTGGGCTGCGGTCTGCCGGGGGACGTCGACACGTCCTCGGGACCGACAGACCGTCACGGGGACGGTCCCCGTGACACCGCGTCAGCGGGACGGTCCCCCTGACGACTCGACACCGGGACCGTCCCCAACTCGGACCCCGGGCAAGTGCGCACGGTCCCCGCGTACGGCATCGGGCGGCATGACATCTCTTGCAACTCCGCTCGCGCAGGTCAGTGGAGCCGTACGGCGGGCGAAGGCAATGCACATGGTGTGCCTCGTGCGGCCATTACGTCCGGGACGAAAAGGCGGGCAGCAGGAGAGCAGGTCAGCGGGCTCGGGGTCCGTGCGGCGGACCGGAGAGCAAAAGTGCCAGAGGTGTACGGCGCTCGGCGGCTGTCCGGCAGGGTGCTCCTGGTCGTCGTTGTCGACGGAGGCCGGGGTGAGCGGAACCCGGGCACGGGGCCGGCGAGCAGGGGTCCCGCGCGCGAGCAAGTTGGTGCCGGAGTACTACTTCCGGCCGCCCGACCGAGGTCGAGCAAGTTATCGGTGAAGACGGTCTTCGTCGTCGGACCGGGGGCGGTCCGAGTCGTGGCGGCGCCGGCGCCGGGGGGAGGCCCGCGCCCTACTCTGGGCATGAAGCGACCCCGGCACTTTCCCTGCCGGGGTCGCTTCGGTGCTGCGGGGTCAGGGACCGGCGATGAGCCAGAGAACCAGCGCGGCGTCCAAGTCCTGGCTGTAGCGGTAGACGATGGTGATGCCGCGTCCGCCGGTCTGCTCGGGGAGCAGGTCGATCGCGAAGGACTCAGAGCGGGGGTCGGCGTCCGGCAGTCCGCGGGCGTGGTCGGGGGTGGGGTCCTCCTCCAGCGAAGCCCGCACCGACATGACGGCCGTCCGCTCGCTCACACTGAGGTCGCTGCGCAGGATCTTCTCGGCGGCGTCGCTGTAGAACGCGTGGGTCACCGGGCGTTCCCCTCGGCGGCCATCTTCTGGCCCAGCTCGAAGGCGACGTCGTCGGTACTGCGCATCAGGGCCGCCATCGCCTGCGGGTCGCACCGCAGCAGGACCCGGTGCCGGTACGCCTGGGTGATCTCGCGGACGCGGGTGAGGTCGTCCAGGTCGGCGTCCGCCAGCTCCTTCTCGAATGCCTGGAGGTCGCCGGGGAATCCCCAGACGCCGAGGGCATTGCGCAGCTCGGCGAGCGTGCGCATCGGCGGTACGACGTCGTGGTGTTCGGGTTGTGCGGTCACTGCCCCTCCTTGGGTCGGTGCTTACGAGTGTCCTACTCGCCACAGCCGCCGGCGGCCTCCTCGACCGTGACGACGGCCGGGCCGTGGTCGACCGTCAGCCCTTGTACGCGATGGGGCTGAGCCCAGAGTGAGCCCTGTTGAGCGCCTCGAACAGCGTCTGCGCCGCGGCCTTCGCCTCGGCGAGACCGTCGTACGTGGCGGCGAGGTCGGTGTCGAGCGTGTTCCGGTCGCTGCGCAGGTTCCCGCCCGCTTCCAGGTGCTTCACCAGAGCCTCGGTCTGCTGGAGGGCTTGGGGCAGGACCATCGCCATCTGGGAGAGGTTGCCAACCACGCTGTAGGCGTCGCCGGGGAACTCCCAGTCCTCGTCTCCCCTCTTCGGGGCGAGCGTGGCGTGGTTGAGGGCACGGAGGGCTTCGTACGCGTCGTCTGCGAGCTTGGCGGGCGTCTTGTCGGTCATGGGTTCGGTCTCCTCTGGAAACGAGCCGGGGCCGCCACGTCGGCGACCCCGGGTCCATCTTGTCGTGCGGGACTGACAGTGCGGGGTCGGTCAGGCGATGTCGTCCGGGAGCGGACCGCCCCGGCCGCCGTCGAGGTCGACCATGAACATGTCGGTCGAGTTCACGGGCTCGGGGGTGCTGGCGGCCAGGTTGAGGATGTCGGCGTGATCGAAGGCCAGCGGCGGCAGGCTGGAGGCGGGCCACCAGCGGGCCGTGCGGGCGTCGTCCCCGGCAGCGATCGGGGTGCCGACCGGGACCACCGCGAGGTAGGCGGCGGTGACGTACCGGCCGCGCGGATCGCGGTCAGGGCGGTCGAAGACTCCGATCTCCCGCAGGTCGGAGGCCGGGACATGGACGCCGGTTTCCTCGGCCAGCTCGCGGGCCGCCGCCTCGATGGCCGTCTCTCCCCGGTCCACGTGGCCGCCGGGCAGCGCCCACGCACCCTCGTGCGGCGGCCAACCCCGCTCGATGAGCAGCACGTCGCCGTCCGGCGTCATGGCGACCACGTCGGCGGTGTAGCGGATGGTCTCGGGCTCGGGCTCGGTCCGGTTGTGGACTCCGGCGGGCAGGAGGTCCTGGTCGACGTCGCGGTGCTCGATGGCGGCCTCGTCGCCGACGGCGAGCAGCAGCTCGTGCGAGAGGCGGGCCAGGCCGACGCTGCGGTGCCGGCCGCCGGTGCAACCCCACGCGATCGTGACGTCGGCGCTGGTGTCTTCGGCGAGGCCGCGGGCGGTGGCGACCGCGTTGAACGCGAGCCGCTCGGCGCCCGGGGTGTCCCTGACGTGCTCGTAGACGGCCGCGTCCAGCCCGGTGAGGTGCTTGAGCTGCCGGTCCTTGAACGGGTTGCGGAGCAGGGCCCGCAGGTCGAAGACCAGGTCGGCCGTGGGAGCGGGGCCGTGGCCGTAGCCGAAGGAGACGATGCGGATCGTCATGGTCAGGACTCCTCGAATCGGTCGGTGGCGCAGGACGGGCAGAGGGTCATCTGCGTGTGGTCGGTGGCGTCCGGGTCGAGCGCCGAGCTGAACGGGTCATCCATCACCTCGACGCCCTCGCTCTTCCCGCACACCTCGCACCGCAGCACCACGAGCGGCGCCAGGAGGTCGAGGGCGTGGCGGATGCGGTCGCCGGTGCTGTCCTGCACGTGGCCCTGGGCCTCGTCCAGCAGCTCGGTGACGCGGTCGATGTCCTCGTGGTCGACCTCGGTCACCGACACCGTGATGGTGCCAACGACGTCGGCGACGGCCGCGAGAACGCCAGCGTCCGGGTTGGCCGGGTCGTACAGCGCCTGGAGGGCGGCGGCGTGCGGGCCGACCTCCTCGGTGCGGCACGCGGCGTCACGGATGCGGTCGAGGCCGATGCGGACGATGGCGACGGCCGCCTGCAGTTCCTGGTCGAGGCTGAGCTTCGGGGTGCGGTCCACTGGGGTCCTTCCGGAGTGAGCTGGATTGCTGGATACGACCTGCTCAGAGCGCCGCGATCAGGAGCGCGGCGACGCCGAGGAAGAGGTGGTGGAAGCTCTGGTCGAGCGCGTAGGCGCCGGTGCCGAGCGTCGGCGCGTACCCGCCCTCGGCCGTCACGGGGTACGCCGGGTGGGCGGGCGTGCCCAAGGACAGGAACTCCGTCTTGCCGGTGACCTTGGCGAGCCAGGCGAGGGTGCTGCGGCGGTCTGCCCACCAGTGGGTCGCGGCGTCGACGCCGAGGCCGGCCACCACGCCGGTGACCGTGACGGGGAGGTCGAGGGCCCAGACAACCGCCGCGAGTGCGATGCCCTTGGTGATCGTCAGTCCGATGACGTGCAGGGTGCAGGCGATCCGACCGGCCCGGCTGGACTGGCCCGGGGTCTTGTCGTTCTCGCCCTTGTGGGCCGCCTGGTGGGAGGTCTGGACCCAGTGGTCGCCCACGGAGTGCGCGATGAACAGCGCGACGAACACGGCGGCGAACACGGCTGCTGCGGTCATGGGTGCTGATCTCCTTCGCGGTTTCCCGCTGTTGTTTCCGCTGGCTTTTTCGCTTGCGGTAATTAGATGATGCAGACTCCGAGTCTGCATGTCTAGGGGTTCGCAGACTCCGAGTCTGCATAGAGAGGGTCTGTGCTGGTCAGGCCCCTCAAAGTTCTCGCGAAAGACGAAGGTCTTCCGCTCCCCGGGCGCATGCGGGAGGTGATCTGCGCCTCACCGCCGCGCCTCGAAGGAGGGACGAAGGGTCATCCCGGCGCCCTCCCTGGGGGAGGGGTAAAGCGGACGAGCGCGTCCGCGCTCGGCACCCCGGGTGCGGGCCCCTTGCGGAGCGCGCGTTCACCGTCACCGCCCGCTCGGCCGCAAGCGGCCTCCCGTGCGGCGCCGGGCGCGCTCCGCGGCCTGCCGCACGTCACGCGCCCCTTCAGACGTACGGAGTCCCACTGAGCGCTGCGGCTCGGCGGGGCTCCTTGATGCCACCCAAAAGCGGGGGAGGGGAGGGCGCTGGCCGGGGCGACGTCGCCGGGCGCGGGTCAGTCGGCGGACCGGGCCCACGGGTTGGCGGGGTCCTCGCGGCGCAGGCCGGTGAGGAAGTCGAGGACGACCCAGAGCCGTTCGCCGGCGGTGCCGTACTCCGGTGCCACGATCGAGACGTACGTGCCGTGCGCGACCTGGCCGTAGAGGCCGCGGTCGAGGCCGGGCCACTGGACGGCCATGTCCGCGCGGCTGATCCGGCCGCCGAACGCGGTGACCGGCTCGCCGTCGCGGGTGGTGACGACGACGGGCTGCTCCTGGGCGCCGCCGTCGCGGCGGTGGTCGTTGATCCGGACGATCAGCCCGGCGGCGTGCGCGGCGTCGACCAGGCGGTGGAAGAGGCCGGCGTC
The DNA here is from genome assembly GCF_042798755.1 of Streptomyces sp. NPDC057743. Classification (NCBI taxonomy): domain Bacteria; kingdom Bacillati; phylum Actinomycetota; class Actinomycetes; order Kitasatosporales; family Streptomycetaceae; genus Streptomyces; species Streptomyces sp. NPDC057743. The sequence goes on along the minus strand of NZ_JBHVJX010000060.1, from coordinate 20,002 downwards.
AGTCACGACCAGCTCGACCGCGGCGCGCTGCTCCCACCACAGGCCGTCCACGCCGGTGCCGGTGAGACCGGGCTGCGACTGGGTGGTGACGTACCCGGCCCGGCACAGCGCGGCGAGGGTCGGCACCAGGTGCGCGGTCTCCTCGTCGGGGCCGAAGCGCGGCTGGTAGCCGGGGCGGGAGGCGATCTCGCCCTCCAGCCACAGGGCCATCAGCCAGCCGAGGTCGAGGACGGTGCGGGCGGACTTCCAGCGGCGCCGGTCGGCGCGGCTCATCCAGGGCAGCGGCATGGTGGTCACCGCCCCACGATCATGTTGCCGTGGCCGTTGAGCATGTGGTCCACGCACGCCGGGCAGTCCTCGCGGGGCTTGAGGTGCTTGTGCGCCTCGCGTGAGGCGTACGCGTGGTACCAGCACTGTCGGCATTCGCCCGCGGGCGGGTTCAGGGCCTTCTGGCTCGCCATCTGGGTCTCCCCGATCAGTTGTTGACGGTGGTGTTGGTCCGGCCGAACCACTTGGGGTGGTCCGCGACGTTCGTGTTCTTCTGGTGGACCGTGGCGCCGCCGTAGTGGTGGTGGGTCTCGTTGTGCGTGGCCTTCAGGCCGCGGATCGCGGAGCCGACCGCGACGACGACGGTGGCGAGGGCCGCGATGGGCAGCGTCACGAACAGCACGGACGTGAGGGTCACGGCGGCGAATCCCTGGCAGGCGAGCCAGACACCGCAGCCGATTCCGGTGATGCCGGCGCCGACGCCGATGGAGGCCACGGCGACCCCGGCCGCCCACGCGGGCACGATCCGGCGGTCGTCCTGGTGGACCGGCTCGGCGGTGCCGTACGCCGGGGTGGGCGTGGGGTCCACGAACCTGGTCGAGGTGGCAACAGGCTCCGACCGCCACAGACCCTCGATGATCTCGCGGGCCACAGCTTCGGCGGCCGACTCGCTCAGCGGTTCGCTCTGGGGGTGGCTGTTGGCGGGGTTCTCGGTGCTCACGGCGACCTCGGCTTTCCGGCTGGGAGGTGGCCGGCCCCCGGGCCGAAGTCCGGGGGCCGGTCGGTCAGTTCTGGTTGGTGCGGTACTTCTTCGTGCGGCGCAGCACGTGGTCCCGGGAGAAGCCAGTGGCGTCCACGACGTCGAGCTGGAGGGCGTTGCCCGCGTCCAGCTCGGCGGCGATGGACTTCCACATCGCCTCGTCGGCGGCGGCCTTGGCCTTCTCGGCGTCGTCGTGCGCCTGGTCGCGGACCTTCTTCAGCTCGGTGAAGCGGGCCTTCGCGGCGGTGCGGGTTTCCTGGTCGGGCTGAGCTGCCATTGGGGCGGGCTCCTTCGGTGTCGTGAGGGACGATGGGGGCTCCCTCCCGCTGCCGTTCGGAGCGGGATGCGGGGCCCGGGGCGGCCGGTGATCCTTGGCCGGGTGTCGGCCGCCCCGGGGCGTGTCTACCGGGTCAGCGGGACCTCGGGGGCGGGCACGGTCTTCTCGGCGGCCTCGTCGACGGCCGTCATGACGTCGACGGTGTCGTCAGCGGCCCACTTCAGGCTGTTGGCCAGGCCGTGGTGACCGAGGTCGCGGGCGCGGTGCTGGAGGGCCGTGAGGTAGTGCCAGGTGTCGTTCAGCTCGTCGTGCAGGGCGACCAGGCCGGGCTGGAAGCCGAGGGAGTCGGTGATGCGGGCGGCTCCCTTGCGGTGGGTCGCCAGGCGCCGCTCGTAGTTGTCGAAGGCGTTCTTGCCGATGACCTCCTCGACCTCGTCCACGGTGTCGTAGGCCCAGCTCTGGCCGATGAGGCTGAGCAGGAACGTCATCAGGCGGTTCGGCTTCTTCACGCTTGCTCCTTCGCTGGCTTTTCTGCTGGCGGTTTTGCGTGCCCCGGGCCCGAGTCGATCGGGCAGCGTCACGCCTGGTCCGGGGCTGGCCGGTCAGACCATGAGCCGGTACTCGTCGACCATTTCGGCGGTGTTCACGAGGTAGCGGACCGCCCGCTTCACCAGGACGTCGTGCTCGGCGCCCTCGGAGTCCATGGCGTCGCTGAGGTACTGCGCGGCGGTCTCCAGGTCCTCGGCGCCGTTGATCCGCGCGAAGTAACCGAGGTTGTGGGCGGCCGTGCCGAGCTGGTCGATGAAGTCCGCGGGCGTCGTCGCGGGCTCCGCTTCGGCGGCGAAGGCGATGTCGTCGGTGAACGGGGCGAGAGCGGCAAGGGCGATGGTGGCCACTGGTGGGTTCCTCTCGAATCGGCTTGCTTTTTCGCTGGCGGTTTTGCGTGCCCCGGGCCGGAGTCGATCCGGCACCATCGCGGCGGGTCCGGGGCTGAGCGCCGGTCAGAAGCCGCGGCGGCGGGGGCCGGAACCGGAGACGCGACGGGAGGGGACGTTGATCCGGCCGGACATCGAACGCGGGCGGACGTCGAGGCGCTCGTCCATCGCGGCCTCGGTCGCGGTGACATCGACGTCGCCGGACATCGTGTGGGCGTCGATGTCGCCGCCGGCGGTCGCGTGGACCCGGATGTCGCCTGACATCGACTTCAGCCGGGCGGTGCCGCCGAAGTCCCGGATGCGGATGTCGCCGGACATCGTGTTGGCGTCGACCACGTCGGTCAGGTTCAGGTTCACGTCGCCGGACTGGGTCTTGGCGCTGATGTCGGCGGCCTTGTTGACTGTGACGTCGCCGGACTGGGTGGAGGCGGTGACCTTCTCGGCCTCGTCCACCCGCAAGTCGCCGGACTGGGTGTGGCCGGAGACCAGGGCGAAGGAGCAGCCGAGGGCCTCGATGTCGGCGGACTGCGTGCGGCCGATGACCTTGCTGCCGGGCGGCACGATGGCGGTGATCTCGATGGGCGCGCTGCCCGTGACGACCGTGGTGTTGCCGCTGACCTTCACGCCGTTCACGTAGACGTCGCCGCCGACGAAGTTCCCGCCGATGATGCCGCCGTTGAAGGTCATGCCGGTCATCTCGCCGTAGACGGTCCCGGCGCTCTGGATCACGGTCATCCCACGTCGGCCGCCGGTGATGACGGTGGTGCCGCCGCCGTTGCCCTTGCCGTGCACGGTGGCGTTCAGGCCGGTCGCGGAGGGGCGGAGCGTGGCGTCGCGGACCGCGTCGGCGGCGGCGCCCTCCTCGTCGGTGGTGCTGATGACGAGGGTCGCGCGCTTGCAGACGGCCTCGGCGCGGACGGAGATCACGCCGCCGTGCCCGAGGAGGCTGGCGTCGATGGTCACGGGGCCGGTGGTCTCAGCGACGAGCTTTCGGGTGGTCACAGATCTTCTCCTCTACGGATCAGCTTGCGTTTCCGCTGGCTTTTTCGCTTGCGGTAATTAGATGATGCAGACTCCGAGTCTGCATGTCCAGGGGTTCGCAGACTCTGAGTCTGCATAGAGCGCGTTCGTGCAGGTCAGCGGCCGGAAATTTCTTCCGGGGGAGGGGCTGTCAGGTGCTGCTGCGGTGGCAGACCCCGCACGGGATCTTGACCTCAGAGGTCTTGCCGGTGGTCGCGTGGACGCGGGTGGAGATGGTGACCATGCCGCCCCGGCAGCCCCTCACCGTGCAGCGCCGGCGCTTCGGCTTCACGCTCCTGGTCGGCCCGGCGCCGCCGGTCTGGAGCGTCCAGGCCGTGGTGAGCGCGGTGGCTTTCGCGGTGCTGATCGCCTCGCCCGCCTTCTCGCTCGCGGCGTCGGCGGCGTCTTTCGCCTTTCCCTTCACCGCGCCGGTGACCGCGCCGGCCTTCTCCTTCACCTGGGCCTTGGCCGCCTTCTTCTTGCCTCGCCACCACTTCTTGACCTCGGGTGCGGCGTACTCGTGCACGGCCTTGGCCGCGCCGACGGCCTGGTGGAAGTCGAACGTGGGGTAGAGCTCGCCGGTCATCACGATGCCGCGCCACTCGGCGGTGAAAACGTCGCGGTCCTCTTCCTTGCGGCGCTGCGCCCATCCGGCGAGGACGGCGTCGACCAGGCCGTTGGTGACGACGCTGGAGTCTTCGCCCTTGCCGCACGACAGGCAGCAGATCCAGGCGGGCCAGACCTCCCGGAAGCCGTGCTTGTGGATCTCCAGGGAGAAGCCGTTGCCGCACTCCGAGCACAGCAGCTCCCGGCCGTCGACGTACGCCATCCCCACCAGCTTCAGGTCGGCTTTCACGTCCATCGGGGGTCTCTCCTCGGCTCTTTCGGTTTGTCAGGGTTTGGGCGGTGCTGAGACCTGGATCGGGCCTGGATGGGCGGGGCATCGATGCAGGTCAGGAGGGGTGGGCATCCTGGACGGGTCCCGGCTCGACCTGGACGGGGGCCGTCCAGGTCGAGGGGGGTGCCGTCCGGGTCGACGGCCGCCCGGTCCGGGGTGATACCAGGGCATTCCGGGCGGCCGTCCGGGCTGAATCCGGGTTCTCAGGCGGTCAGGCCGTACTTCGACTGCACCGCCCGGAGCACGGCCGTGAGCGGGTAGCCGTTGAGCGCGGACGCGCTGTCCTGCCAGGTGCGCTTCTTCTTCTCGGCGTCCTCGCGCACGACCAGGCGGGCGAGCTTCTCGGGGCTGATGTCGAGCCCGGCCGCCTTGAGCGCGTCGACCAGGACCGTGCCCGGGAGCCAGTCGACCTCGCCGGTGGCGTCCTCCTCCTTCGCCTCCTGGTCGTACGCGTTGAAGACGTCGACCAGGACCGCGAGGACGTCGGCGTCCTGCTCGCCCTTGTCCCGGAGCTGGTCGGCGAGGGTCTTCGGCCCGTCCGGCAGGGTGCCGGCGGCGTCGCGCAGGTCGTACGCGCGCTTGATGAGCAGCTCGACCTGGTCGTCGGTGTAGTAGTCGGCGCGAACCAGGGCGGGGTTGGAGCCTTCGGCCCACAGGAATCCGGCGCCGCGCATCTCGGGCTCGATGGTCTTCGCCGAGTAGCCGGCCGCCGCGGCGCCCTTGCCGAGGATGGTGTCGGACGCCTCGGGGGTGGTGCAGCGCAGCGCCCACCGGATGGACAGCAGGTCCCGCAGGCTGGTGTCCACGACGTCGCTGCCGGGCTTCTGGGTGGCGCAGAACGTGACGATCCCGGCCGCGCGGCCCCTGCTCACGAGGTTACGCAGGAGCTTGGTGATCTTCTTCCCGAAGTCGTCGTCGGTCGTGTAGAACATCAGCTCGTCCACCCACAGCAGCTTCTGCCGGAGCAGCGGGTACTTGTTGGCCAGGTCCTCGGTGACCTTGCGCTTGCCGAGCTTCTTGAGCAGGGCGTATCGCGCCTTCATGTCGGCGACGGCGGCCTTGAGCATCTCGTAGAACGCCTCGGGGTCGGCGTCTCCCTCGAACCATTCGCAGAGTTCCTCGAACGGCTCCAGGTCACCACCGCCCTTTCCGTCGGCGAGCCACAGAATGACGCGCGGGTCGAGGGCGGCGGCCAGCAGGATCACGTTGCCGGACGCCGACTTGCCCGCGCCGGGCTCGCCGCCTACCAGGCCGGACCGCTCGACCACGGAAATCGACATCGGCAGGCCGCGCACGTCCGGGCCGATCGCGATACGACCCCAGAAGTTGGTGGCCGCCTCCAGGGCGAGCAGCGGGCCCGCCTCGGCGCTTTCGGTGAACGGCAGATCCTTCGAGACGTAGATTTCCAGACGGCCGGAACGGGCGCCCTTTCCCTTGGTCTTGGTCATGCTGACCTGCGCGTCCTCGACTCCGAGAGCGGAGGCGATTTCGGAAAGGGCCCGCATTGCCTTCTTCGCCGGAATTCCGGGCGGCAGGTCGATAACCGCCGACCAGGCGCCGCGCGCGTCCAGCATCGGCATCTGCACGATGTGCAGGGTCTCCTCGGCGCCGATGACCTTCGCGTGGCGGAACACCTCGTCCAGCATCGGCGCGGTCATCGGGTCGCCGTCGCCGAGCGAGCGCCAGTCCGCCGACCAGTCCGTCTCCTCGACCACGACCTCACGGCCCGCGAAGGCGCCGCCCGCGAACGTGGCGAGCGCGCCGGCGGTCGCGCCGAAGGCTCCGGCTCCCAGGTAGCCGGTGCTGATCGCCGCCAGCGGCGGGCCGTACGCGGCGCCGGCGCGCAGGGCCCGGAGCTTGCGGCGGTAGTTCTTGGCCTGCTTGTGGGCGTTGACCGCCTGCATGGCGACGGTCTGGGTGCGGTCGGCCTCCAGGAGCGCGGTCTTCTTCTTGTTCTTCATGAGGGCCGGGGTGTAGCGGGCGGCGCGGGCGGCGGCGCGGGCCTCCTTCGCGGCGATGTGCGCCTGGTGGGCAAGGGCCTGCGTCTGGATGCCCTCGAAGCCGGTGACCCAGTCCTGCACCCGGCGGGCGCCGCGCCTGAACTGGGCGGCGTGGCCGCGCTCGGTGCGCTGGCGGCGGACCCACCGGCGGTAGGCCCGCAGACGGGAGCGGTAGACGACTCCGGAGTACATGGCCCAGCCCTCGGCGCTCTTGGCCCAGGCCGGGATGAGCGGGCGGTCGTCGAAGGCGTCCAGGTCCAGCTCGGTCTTCTCGACCTCGGCCTTCTCGACCGGTGCCTTCTCCAGGGTGACCCGGCCCTCCAGGACCCGGCGGGCCGATTCGACCACCGCGGCACGGTCGGTGGTCTCGGTGATGCCACCCAAAGCGGGGGCGGCGTCCGTCGGGCTGGCGTCGGGGGCCGGCCGCGCGCTGCGGAGGAAGGTGACGGTGGCCAGGTCCGTACGCTCCGGGCTCGGGCCGGTCGGCATCTCGGTCATGCTGGTGCTTCTCCTTCGGGAGGAAGCGGGACCCTGGCGGTCGCTGTAGGAGGTGGAACGCCAGGGCCCCGCGCTTTTCGGTGGGGCGGGAAGATCAAGCGGCGGCCGTGAAACCGTCCGCGCAGGGGGTGCAGGCTTTGAGCGAGGTGGCGATGCAGTACTCCCTGACCTCGCCGCACTCGGGGCAGGTCCGGCGGGCCCGCATCGCCGCCGCGAGGGAAGCGATCTGCCCGGGGGAGCGGGGCTTGGGCGGGGTGGCCCGGTCGACCGGATAGAGGCGGGCGAACCGCGGCACGCCCGGCGACTTCTTGCTGAACCACATCACCTGCGCCACCGCCGGGCCCCGGGGCCGGAGCCCCTTCGCCACGAGCTGGTCGCGCGTCGCCAGGCCGTCCGGAGCCATCCGCCAGAGGAACGTCGGCACGTCGTGCCGCTCCCCCTTCGGGTCCCAGAGATCAGCGAGGCGGCCCATCGGTCAGGCCCCCACCGCAACGGCGTCGCCGTCGCCGTCGATGAGCTTCAGCTTGCGCTCGGCGACGACCAGGTCCCGCAGCCGCCGGGCATCGTCCCGCCGGATGCCGATCCGCTTCGACAGAGCGGCGGCGGAGATCTGGTTGCCCTCCGCCACGAGTTCGGCGGCGGCCTTCAGCCCGTCCGGCAGGAGCGCCTTCAGCTCCTCGTCGGACCGGCCCCGGCGACTGTTCCCGCTGGCGTCATCGCCAGCGTTCCCAGAAGCCTTTCCGCTGCCCTTCTCGCGGGCTTTTTCGCTTGCGCCCTCAGACCCGTACATCCCAATTCCCGCAAGGGCTGTAGCGCCCTCAGAGGGCCGCTGGAGAGCGGGGAGCGGGAGACTCGGACCGAGGGTCGGGATGCCCTCGGAGAGGCGGTGCGGGAGCGGGTTGTAGAGGCTCGCGAGCATCCCCGCGCGGACCAGCTCCGGGCGGACGTGCTCACCCAGTTCGAAGGCCGCCCCGAGCTGTACCCGGGCGTCGGTGGCCGCCGCGTACACCTTGGCGGACAGACCCGGCTCGGCACCCTCCTTGATCCGCCACGCGGTGGCGAACGCCTCCTCGTCGCTGATCGCCTCGAAGGGCAGCGCGGACAGCAGACGGTCGGCCTCGGACGCGATGTCCTTGTGGTGCTTGCGCCGGTCGGCGAGGTGCTTCTTGCGGGCCTTCTCCCGGCGCCGCTCCTCGCGGGTCTTGCCGTGCGACCCGTGGGTCTTCATGTCCCACAGGTAGATCGCGACGATGGACGACCCGGCGAAGACCCAGGCGACCCAGGAGTGCTCGGGCAGGGCCTCGGACCAGTGCCAGTACTGCACCGCGGCGGCGAGGAAGGCGGTGATCCAGGTGGCGACCCGGTACTTGCCCGCCGGCCGTCCGGCGTCCTCGGCCTGCTTGCCCATGAAGGTCAGGGCCCAGGCCGTGCCCTCCAGCATCGCCGACAGCAGCGCGGCCAGGAGGACGAACACCCCCGCGTCGGCCAGGGAGACGACCTGCGAGATGACGGCCGGGACGATCGAGCAGACCATCACGAAGCCGACGAACGCCGTCACCGGGTTCCGGTTCAGCCAGCCGGTGAGCTTGCCGACCTTGGCTCGGCGCGCGGCCCGCTTCCGCTCCTTCTCCTGCTGCCGGGCCCGCTTGTCCGCCTGCTCCTGGCGGCGCTTGGCCTCGGCGTTCTTCCGGTCCTGCTCGGCCTTGGCCTCGGTGTCCTTGCGCTTCTCCTCGGCGGCGAGCCGCTTCTCCTCGCGCTTGGCCTCCAGCTCAAGGCGGCGGTCCTCGCGTGCCTGCTCGGCGCGCACCTCGGCGTTCTTCCGGGACTGCTCGGCCTGGGCCGCGGCGTCGGCGCGGCGCTCCTCGCGGTAGCTCATCGGGTACCTCCAGCCGCCGGGTTCGCGATCCCGGACAGCACGGTCGCCAGCTCAGAACGGAGTCGGGGGGAGACGGGCCGGACGTGGGCGCGGCGGGCGAAGGTGTCGCCGCCGGCGGCCGTCGCGCGGGCCACCATCTCGGTGATGACGCTGACCAGAGCCGCGACACCGGCGATCACGCCGAGGGTCATCTCCAGCACGGTCAGCAGGAACAGCGCGAGGTGGGCGAGGAACCTCATGCCGCCACCTCCGCCGGGATCTCGTCGCGGACGATGCGCAGGGCGGCGCGGACCGCGCGGCGCTCGGCGCGGGGCGCGCGGGCGCGGGCGACGGCGGCGGCCGGGTTGGTGGCGCCGAGGGTGGCGAGGACCTCGTACGAGTCGAAGTCGGCGGCCGTCCAGTCGGCCGTGATGTCGTCGGCCTCGAAGCCGAGGACGTCGTCGGCGGCCTCCAGCTCGGCGACGACGGCGGCCGGGGCGGCGGGGGCGGTCTTCCGGGCGCGCAGTTCACGCGGCATCCGGCGGAGCAAGCTCTTGTAGTACGCGGCGTCCTCGCGGTCCGTGTCCGTCTCGACCTGGAAGTCGGCGAGGAAGCTGTCCAGCGCGGCCCGGCTGAAGAGTCCGCCGGCGGTGAACTCCTCGGCGAGGTCCAGCGGTTCGACCTCGGGAGCGAAGCCGCCCGCGACCTCCAGGAACTCGGATCCGGTAACGATGCGCTGGCCTGCGACGATGATGTTCATGTGGGTCGTGCCCCTCTCGGTGTAACGGCCCCGGCGGCTCCCCGGCGGTCTGGCAGATCACCCGGGGAGCCGCGCTATGTCGGGCCAAGTTCTGGCGTTTTGGGCATAGTTGTGACCCGGATACAGAAGGCATACCGGGCCCTTTCACCGCTTCCGCTGAACTAGTTCTGCGGGGCGACGTGATGATTAAGGCACCCTCCGGAGCCGCTGTCAATAGAACTAGTTCAGAGTCTCGCCGACATGGCAGATTGAACTAGTTCTGCGCTTCCCGAGCGACGCGAACGCAAGGTATGGTCGGCCTGGCTGTCCAGATAGAACTAGTTCTGACAGACTGGGGACGCGCAATCAGACATGAGGGAGCAGGCGTGGAGGAGAGCAAGGTCCCGAAGGTTCAGCGGCTCGCCGCTGAGCTTCGAGACAAGATCCGACGGGGGGTGTATCCGCCCGGGTCCCCCCTGCCGAAGGTCCGCGACCTCCAGGAGGCCGAAGGGGTCGCCTTCCAAACGGCGCGGGACGTGTACAAGGTCCTGGAAGACGAGGGGCTGATCTTCTCCCGGCGGGGGGAGGGCACCTTCGTCTCTCCGATCCTCGGCAAGATCCACCGTGACGGGACCGGCCGGTACATCAAGGCCGCCCGCGAGGAAGACGGTGCTCGCGGCGCCTTCGCCAGCGAGATCGCCCGCCTGGGCATGACGCCGCATTCAGCGACGGTGATCAGCCGTCTCAAGCCCCCCGCCCGGGTCGCCAAGATCCTGGGCACCCACCATGCCGCGAAGGTCCTGGTCCGCGCACGCACCATGCGCGCGAACGAAGCTGTCGTCCAGGTCGCCACCTCGTACTTCCCCGGAGACATCGCCTTCGGCACCCAGCTCGAAGAGCAGGACACCGGCGAGGGCGGCAGCAAGTCCCGCCTCGCGGAGGCCGGCCACGCCCAGGTCCGAATCCGCGAAGAGATCAACGTGCGGACCCCGACGAAGGAGGAGGCAGACGCCCTCAGCATCCCGGCGTCCCGCCCCGTCTACGAGATCACCCACATCGGTCTGACCTCCGAGGGGCGAGCCGTCGAGGTCTGCATCCACGTCCTGCCCATCACGCTGTGGTCGCTCAGCTACGAGTGGCCCATCGACCAGCACGAATCCTGAGAGGACCCACCCTTGAGCACCAAGAACGCGATCGTCCGTGACGCGACCGAGCGGTACCTGAAGGAGCGTCGCGAGGCTGGCGAGAGCCGCGGCGCCTTCGAGACCGAGATCAAGCGGCTCGGCGGTACCCCCCGGGTCGAGACCCAGGTTCGTCGCAGCCCGGCCCCGGCGGAGGTTGCCGCCATCCTCGGCATCTCGGACACCGAGGAGACCGTCGTCCGGGCCCGCCACATGTACAACGGCGACCAGCTCGTCCAGCTCGCCGACTCGTACGTGCCGCTGGACGTCGCCGAGGCCGCCGGGATCGAGAACCCCGACCCGGGCCGGGGCGGCATCATCAGCCGGATGGCAGAGGCCGGGTTCGCCCAGACCGAAGTCATCGAGGAGGTCGTCCAGTACCCCGCCACCCAGGTCGAGGCCGACGCCTTCGGGGTCGAGGTCGGGAGCCTGCTCCTGCAGATCACCCACATCGCTCACACCGCCGATGGACGCGCGGTCGAGGTGACGGTGCACCGCCCCGGGCCCGGCTGGGTCCTCCGCTTCAGCACTCCGCTGAGCTGATGTCCGTGGGGCCCGGAACTCCGGGCCCCACACCCAGTCCTCCATCACAACGCGGTCACGCCGCTCCATCGTTCGCACCGCAAAACCGGACGGATCGTCCCCGGCGAACGTGGCCGATGAAGATCAACAGCGGATGTGGGTGCACGATGAGGCCCAGAAACGCCGAAGGCGCCCTGGCAGGGGCGCCTCGGTCACTGCAAAAGCCGGGACCACACATTCCGGCGAAGTTCGAGCGGTACGAGAAAAGGACGCTCACACATGAGGGTACGAGATGGATTGGCCCCGGTGCCACACCGCCGGGAGAACAACACGGCTGCAACCCGGGCCCTCCGGACAAAGTTGCTGGCCAGCGCGCTGCGGTACGCCGAGCGTGGGATGTACGTCCACCCGCTCCTGGTGGGTGCGAAGGAGCCGCGGTGGCTGAACTGGGAGACGCGGGCAACCCGTGACCCGGAGGTCATCGAGCGGACGTGGGGCCGGGCCCCGTTCAACATCGGCATCGCGTGCGGGCCCTCGGGGCTGGTCGCGCTCGACCTTGACGTGCCGCACGAGGGGGAGGTGTCCGGTTCCCCGGAGATCGTGGACGGCATGACGATGCTCGACTCCCTCGCGGCCCGGACGCCGGGTGCGCGGATCACTCCGACCATGGCGGTGCGGACGCCGAGCGGCGGCCGGCACCTCGTCTACCGGGCTCCGGCCGGGACCGCCGTACGCAACACCGCGCGGACCCTCGGGTTCTGCCTCGACACCCGGGCGGCCGGCGGGTATGTCGTCGGCATCGGCTCGGAGGTCGACGGCGCCTCGTACGTGCTTGAGCAGGGCAGCCCGACCGATCCGGCAGTGCTGCCGGAGTGGCTGCTGACCCTGGTCACGACCGCACCGACGCCACCCAAAGCCGGGGGAGCGCCGCGCCGGGCCGATGTGGTGGCCCGGCTGCGGGAGATGACCCGGCAGGGCACGCGCGAGCAGCGGTGGGCCGCGGGCATCCTGCGGTCGGAGTGTGACGAGCTGGCGGCGATGAAGCAGGCGGGCGGCCGGAACAACCGGCTGAACCTCGCGGCGTACCGCGCGGGCCAGCTCGTGGCGGCCGGGCTCGTGGACCAGGCCGTCGCCGAGGAGCACCTGACGGAGGCCGCGCAGGCGGCGGGGCTCGGGGTCGACACCCCGCGCGAGATCGAGAAGACGCTGCGGTCCGGCATGTCCGCCGGCCTCGCGCGCCCGCGCCGGATGGGCGGTGCCGCCTGATGCGAACGGCACCCCAGGACACTAAGGCTCGGCGCCACGTACACCACGCCTCGGACCTGATGAAGGCCCCGCAGGCGCACCACCGCCCCGGGGCTCGGCACCCGAGGAGTGGCCTCGAATGCGAGACCGTCGTACCCCGTCGCACCTGCTTGCGTCCCCGTCTGGTGATCGGGGGTGCGGCGTGAGCGAGGACATGGACTTCAGCCCCGAGGACCTCGCTGCCTTCCGGGCCTGGAAGGCGCAGACCTCGGCGACGCCCCCGGCGCAGCGGGGCCGGGGGAAGGGCGCCGCCGGCGGCGGCGAGAAGATGAGCGTCGCGGACCAGATCATCGCGATGGCCGACAGCCGGTACGAGTTCGGCACGTCGGACGCGGGCGACCTGTACGCGGTGCCGAAGGACGGGCCGCGGATCGCGCGTCTGCTGCGCGGCGGGCGGATCTCGCTGCGGGCGGAGCTGGCCCGGACGTACTACGGCCTGCACAACAAGGCGGCGTCGTCGTCGGCGCTGGCCGACGCCATGCTCGCCATCGAGGGCCGGGCGCAGGCGGAGGACCCGGTGCCGCTGCACCTGCGGGTCGCGCCGCTGGGCAAGCGGCCGGAGCACGGCCTGGTCCTCGACCTCGGCCGGGCGGACGGCACGGTCGTCACGATCACCCGCGAGGGGTGGTCGGTGGCGCCGGCCGCCGAGGGACAGCCGCTGTTCCGGCGCTCTCAGTTGACCCAGCCGCTGCCGGTGCCGGTCTCGGGCGGGTCGCTGCGGGAGCTGCGCGGGCTGCTGAACGTCACGGACGAGTCGTGGCCGCTGATGGTGTCGTGGCTGGTCTCCGGGCTGGTCCCGGGCATCCCGCACCCGCTGCTGTTCCTCTCCGGCGAGCAGGGCACAGCGAAGACGAGCGCGACGAAGATGCTCGTGCAGCTGCTCGACCCGAGCGCGGCGCCGGCGCGGTCGACACCGAAGGACCCGGACGACTGGGCGACCGCGGCCGTGGGCTCGTGGGTGGTCGGCCTGGACAACCTCAGCCGCATCCCGGAGTGGCTGTCGGACGCGATGTGCCGCGCGGCGACCGGTGACGCCAACGTGAAGCGGACGCTCTACAGCGACAGCGACGTGACGGTCCAGGAGTTCCGCCGGGTGCTGATCGTCAACGGCATCGACGTCGGCACGCTGCGCGGTGACCTCGCGGACCGGATGATCCCGGTGCACCTGCACCGGATCACCCAGCGGCGCACCGAGACCGCGCTGTGGGAGGCGTACGACGAAGCGCACCCGCGCATCCTCGGCGCGCTGCTCGACCTCCTGGTCCAGGTGCTCGGCAAGCTCCCGGCGATCCGGGAGAAGGCCGACCGCGGGGAGATCCCGCTGCCCCGTATGGCCGACTACGGCCTGATCATGGCGGCGCTGGACGAGGTGTACGGCGTGCCGGAGAAGTCGATCCTGCGCGACTACCTCCAGCAGCGCACCGAGCTGGCGGAAGAGGTGGTGGAATCCAACCAGGTCGCCACCCAGCTCCTGACGTTCATGAAGCGGATGCCCGCCCGGCCGGAGGACGACGTCCAGGCGTGGGAGGGCACGGCCGGGGAGCTGTTGGAGGAGCTGACCAGCCAGGTCGGCATGACGAACGACAAGTGGCCTCGAACGCCGGGCGCGCTGTCGGGCCGGATCAACCGTGTCGCCTCCGACCTCGACAAGCTCGGGGTCGACATCGCCCGCACGAAGTCGGGCAGCAAGCGGTCCCTGACCATCACCTACATCCCCAAGCCCGACCCGTCCGCCGAGCCTGAGCAGCCGGAGCCGGTCCAGGAGTCCATCACCGTGTAGCGCCCCCGCGCCACCGCCGACCCGCCGTGCCGAGCACGCGCGGGCTTTCGGCGTGCCCGCAGGTAGGGGCGGGTTATCTAGCTTGATTGAACGCGAATCCGCAGGCAGACACAGCCCTGTCTGCGTGTCCTGCGGGGGAGGGGTCGGTCAGCTCCCGGCGGTGTACCGGGCCCAGGCGTCGGCGAGGACGTCGAGCGCGGCCTCGGCGGCGCCGGCGCTTTCGAGGTGGTCGGTGTACGTCTCCAGCTCGTCGGGGCCGTCCGGCCAGTCCGGGTCTGCCGCCGCGTCCCGGGCGAGGTCACCGATAGCGCCGTTGACCTGCGAGAACTGCGCCAGCCAGCCGCCGAAGCCTTCCACGGGCCCGTCCTTCCCTCGTCCGTTGCCGATCCGGTGCCGCACCCTACCGCCAGCCTCCGACACCGCTCACGCAGCGTGAGGTGACCCAGGGACGCAGGGACGCACCTGGGCAGGGACGCACCCAGGGACGCACCTGTGAAATGTGCGTCCCTCGGGGCTCAAAGTGCGTCCCTGGGACGCACATCGTCCCTAGTGCGTCCCAGGTGCGTCCCTGCCGTTGACCTGCCACGCGTCCGTTATGCGGCTTTCGGTGGGACGCAGGGACGCACTTGACCCCCTCATCTCTGTTGGAATGACGAGAAGAAGCAGAGAGAAGAGAGATGTAGGGGAAAAGAGCGTCCCTGCGTCCCTGCGTCCCTCCCGGGCCACCGCCCTGATCTACAGAACGTGATCGACTCCGAGCCGCAGACGGCGACGATCCGCGCCGCCGCGCCCCGCACCCCGCTTTTGGGTGGCGCTGAGCAGCCCCGTGCGGCTTCAAGCCGCCTCGCGGACGGAAGGCAGGCACCACCTTGCGCAGCCGGGCCGCAGCGCTCAGCGGGCCGTACGGGTGAGGTGGGGCGCGTGACGTGCGGCAGGCCGCGGTCCGCGCCCGGCGACGGCCGGGAGGCCGGCCGCGGCCGGTTCGGCCGTCGCCGGTGAACGCGCGGACCGCAGGGGCCCGCACCCGGGGGTGCCGAGCGCGGACGCGCTCGTCCGCTTTACCCCTCCCCTCCAGGTCGCGCGGCCGAGGTGCGCCCCTCACCGGCGGTGCGTCCCTGCCGACCAGGTCAGGACAGCAAACCGCCCGCATTCCCGCGTGCGGAAAAGCAGGCGGAAACGGGGGCGGAAGGCCGGACGTCAGGCAGCGCGCGGCACGAGCTGGTGGTAGCAGCCGAGGCAGACCGGCAGCGGCGAGGATGTCTCGGTCGGCGTCTCGACCCGGATCAGCAGACCCGGCTCGGCGGGACTCGTGCAGGCCGGGACCATCCGCGACGCATGGAACAGGGCGCACGCGCACCGGCACCCGCCGGGCCGGTCCTGCTCCCAGGAGTACATCGCGTTCATCCGGACGGTGAGGATGGGCGGCAGCGCGTCGGTGTCGAACGCCGTCACGCGGCACCCTCCTGCTTGGCCGCGCCCGGGTCCTGGATCTTCAGCCGCCGGAAGTGGGCCTCCAGCGCCTCTTCCACGAGCGTCTGCGGGTTCAGCCCGGTCTGCTCGACCGCCGCGGTGAGCTTGCGGTCGTTCACCGGAAGGATGCGCACGGTCAGCGCCACCCGCTCCGGCCCGCGCGGCCGGCCCCGGCGCCGGGGCGCACGGGCGGCCACCTTCGCGGCGGGAGAGGGCCGCTTCGGCGGGGCCTCGGGCTCCGGCTCCGGGCCGTCGTTCTCGCCCACAGGATCGCCAGCATTCCCGCTGGCGGAATCGTCAGCGTCGGAACTCTCGCCACCCCAGGTCCCGGGGTTGTCCCAGTCCGGCTCCTGCGCACCGGACAGGTCCGCGGGGTCCTTCTCATCGCGGCCGGCGCGCTTCTCCTGCTGAGCCTGGCGGGCCTTGTCGGCGAAGGTGGCCATCAGGACTTCTCCTTCAGATGGGGCAGGGTGTGGAACAGGACCTCGCGGTACGCGGCCTGGAGGCGCTTGGCCTCCCGGCCGGGCGCGGCGGTGATCGGCATTGAGCCGGTCCGGCAGACCTCGCGGATGGCGTAGTTCCTGACGATGGTCGGCAGGACCAGGTCGCCGAAGTCCTCGCGCAGGCGGTCGTCCCAGTCCTGGTGGATCTGCCGGTACTCGGTCTCGCGCGGCACGATGTTCCGTACGATCCCCGAGATCTCCAGGCCCTCGTTGAGGCCGCCTGGGGCGGTGTAGTGCTCGATCGAGGTCATGGCCTCGGTCGCACCGTCGTGACCGTCGTCGGTCAGGGTCGCGGGGATCAGCACCTTCTTGGTCGCGATCAGGGCGGAGCCCACGATCTTCCCGCCGGCACGCGGCGGCACATCGAGGAAGAGGACGTCGACCAGGTCCCGCAGCCCCCACAGAGCGCGCTTGAGCCGGAACTCCATCCCGGTGGTCGCGTCGGTCTCGCGGTTGCCGAACTTCCGGACGCATGGCAGCACCCACACGTTCGACGGCCAGTCCTTGCCCGCGCGGACGAACGCCTTGCGGGCGAGCTGCGCCGGGTCCTGAGGAGGCTTCTCTTTGTCGACGTAGTACACGTCATTCACCGACAGCTCCGGGTCGACAATGCCCAGCTCGTCGGTGAGCGTCGAACGCGGGTCCAGGTCGACACCGCCCACCCTCAGTCCCAGCTCGGCGGCCACGGCGATCAGTCCCGCCGTCAGCGATGTCTTCCCGACGCCGCCCTTCTCGCTGACCTCAGCGACGATGTCCGGGTCTTCGGCCACGGGTCCTCCCTCCTTCTTCAGGTAAGCCGAAGACTGCCGACAACGCTTGCCTAAGCGCAAGCTGGACCGCACGCTTTCCCGCAAGCCGAAATGCCAGCGGGAGCCCGCTGAAGTTCGCGCGCTATCTAGCTTGATTGACCGCAAACAAGCAGGTGAAATCCGCGCCAGTGTCAGCGTTTGCCAGGGAGTGCTATCGAGTGGCTCGTTTGACCGCGGAGCGGATGATGTCGCCGGTGGTGACGACCTGGGCCTGAAGTTCGGCCTTCTGCAGTATCGCGTCGGCGTCCGGCCGGGGGGCCATCGCGGCGCACCAGAGGTCGAGGATGGTGACGGCGCCGCGCCGTTGGGCCTCGCGGAAGATGACCTCCGGGCCGTCACCCCACCGGGTCTGCCACTCCCACAGCGCGGCCACGGCCGGCGCCGACGTCCAGTAGCAGCCGCGGGTGAGCTGGTCGCCGAGGGCGCCCGGCAGCTTGACGTACATCCGGCCCTTGAGCTTGGTCGGCTCCGAGCCGCTGCGCTGATAGTGCCGGGGACCGGTGCCGACACGGCGGCCGGGGGTTGCGAGGTCCTCGGCGGGGACGGGGTCGTACTCCCCGTGCATCCGTCGGCGCTTCAGCTCGGCGCGGACCTCGCGGGCCACCACCAGGTCGCGGGTTCCGGCGAGCTTGCCCAGGTCCCGGAGCCTGCGGAACTCCTTGCGGATCTCCTTGCGGGCCTCGCTGAGCGCCTTGCCCCGCAGGAAGCGGGTGCCGTAGAGGTCCCGAGCCTCGGCCAGCCATGCCTGCTCGGCCTTGAACCCGTCCTTCACCACATCGTTCAGCGCCTGGAGGTCATCGGGCTCCACAGCGACAACGAAAGGCATTAGCGACATGGCGCGCAGTCTAGCTAGATATACCGCCCGCAGATCCGTTCCCGAGACCGTTCACGCGCGTGCGAAGGACGGTCTCATCAGTTCCATCATGCTTGCTAAATAGATAGCATTTCCGCTTGCGGTAAATGGTCCAAGCAAGCTAGATAACGCGCCACTAAACGCGCAGGTCAACCCGCGTTTTCGGGTTGTTGCGCGAGGCAGATTGCGGCTCTACCTTGCCTTATAGGAACCCCTCACAGGAGGTCGTCTTGCCCAGCTCGATCCCGCCGCTTCCCAATCTCACCCGGTACACCGACTGGGCCCTGGTCCCGGACGGACTGCACACCAAGACCCAGCTCGACCGCCAGGGCCTCAAGCCGGGCTCCGACCCGGTCGGCCAGGTGCTCTATCACGGCAACTGTTACGCGCCGCTGTACGAGGCGACCGCCGCGGTTCCCAAGCGTCGGGTCTCGGCGGCGCAGCGCGCCGTGCTCGACCGCGCCCGCGAGTTGCAGTACCAGTGCCGGCGGTGCGGCGTCCATGAACGCGAACCGCTCGGCAAGGGCAGGTTCTGCGACCCGTGCCGGTACGCGATGACGATGTGGGAGCAGCACGACCAGGCGCAGCTCCTCTCGCGCGAGCTGGTCGCCGACCCGGCCGCCGTGCTCCTGGTCGTGGACGTCGAACCCGACTCGCTCCCGGAGGCCCAGGGCGTCGCCGTCGTCGGCGTGCGCGACCGCCAGGTCCTCTACGCCGCCCCGGCCGGGGAGTACGGCACCCCCGAACGCGGCGCCGTCCTCGACCGGCTCGATGCGCTCCTGGCGGGCCGGCGGGTGGTCGAGGAGCCCGACCACATGGGCCCGAACCGCCGCTACCCGCAGGCTCTGCTGCGCCTGCCCGACTCCGGGCCGGTCGTCTCCGGCCGCGACCCGCTGCACCCGTGGGCCGCGCACAACTCGGCGGCCAACGCCTCCGTCGCGCGGATCTGGGCTCCCTGGTACGCGCACACCGACTACCCGTACAGCACGGTCCCCTGCCTCCCCGGGCACGGTGAGACGGTGCCGTGGTCGCGCTCGCTGGACGTGGCGGCCGACGGGCAGTCGATGGCCGGCCTGCTGCACAGGATCGCGGACGGCACCGAGCCGGTGTGGGAGCGCGCGGCGTGGACGCTGGACGGCCACGGCGTCGGCATCGAGGAGAGGAGTGCCTGATGTCGTCGCTTCGGATCATGGACTCCGACCCGGGCAAGGCGCAGCGCACCGCCGACGCGGTGCGGAGGGCGCTGGAGGCGTCGCCGGAGGTCGTGCTCGGCAACGTGTCGCTCGTGCCGAACCGGCGCGACGGCGGCGCCCGGGTCTTCATGGAGGTGCTGCTCCTGGAGGCGCCGGCCGCGCCCGGGAACGACGACCAGGAGGTGACCGTCGAACGCGCCGACCGGACCCGGCCGCGCACCTCCCGGCGGGCGCTGCCGCGCGGTGGGCACAGGGAGGTCGGCGCATGACATCCGCCTCCGACGTCTGGCGCTCCCCCGAGGGCGAGCACTTCCGGTCCTGGGGGCCGGAGTACGGCTCATCCGTCGTCACGCTCCGGCCCGTCGCCTACGACCCGGACACCGGCCAGTGGAGCACCGACCGCAACGCCGTCCCGGTCGAGGTCGACGCGACGGTCTTCGAGGAGACGTACGTCCAGGTCCTGCTTGAACGGCTGCGGGACCCGCGCATCACCCGGCTGACCGGCCTCGTCCACGAGCTGCTCGCCGACTACGAGCGGAGCACGGGCCTCCCGCCGGCGGACGCCGACGCCATCCGCGCCGCCCTGGACGCCGTCGCCGAGATCCCGGAGGAAGCCCGGCAACGCCGTCACGCTGCCGCCAGCTCGGCAGCACGGCAGGGCTTCCACCGGGGCCGCGGGCGGTAGACGGACGGCCTGACAGATCTTGCAACTCGCGTTCCGTCCGGGACGAAAGCAGGGCCCGCGCCGGCACCGGCGCGGGCCTTCGCCGTGCCGGTCGCCGGTGGAACCCTCGTGACACGCGCGCGCGTAGGACGGTTCAACGAAGTTCCACGAAGTGTTCCTTCCGCAGGTCAGAGCTTTCTCGCCGGGAACCTCTACGGCTACCTCGACCCCGCCCCGTTCCACGGCGGACGGCCTTGGATGCGGCAGGGTCGAGGAGGACCCTGGAGGTGTGGCCAGGAAGAAGGTGCGGCGGTGCAGTCAGTGCGGTGCCGAGCTGCCCGAGGACAGCAGGCGGTCCCGCCGGTACTGTTCGCCGAAGTTTTTGCGCGCACTCTCCGTGTCCCGAGTCGACGTGTTGCGGGTGGAGTGCGTCCGGCAGCGGAGGTTCAGGACGGCCTCAGCGGTGTGATGTC
>NZ_JBHVJX010000059.1:0-28607 GCF_042798755.1 Streptomyces sp. NPDC057743 | reverse complement strand
CCGGGGTGGGGGTGCCAGACTGCTTCGCTTTACGTCTGGCACCCCCACCCCTCCGGCCCGTCCCCTCCCGTGGGGGGTGGGTGAAAACGGTGATTGCCACACCCTGCCGGTGGGCCAACTCAGGCCGCACGGTTGAGTGGTGACCGTAAGCGGACGAGGACGACGCGTGAGCCTGCGTGGTGACCGTCAGAAGACGGGCGACCCCAGCCACACCGGGCAGTGACCGTCAGAGGACAGGCAGCCCCAGCCACACCAGGCAACGGCCGTCAGGGGACCACAAGGATCAGCCCCCACCCAGGGAAATCCACCCCTCAACGGGAGGGGACGGGTCGGAGGGGGCGGTATGCTAGACGTAAAGCGAAGCAGTCTGGCATACCGCCCCCGGAGGCCCGTCACCGCAGCCGACAGCCCCGCGCAGCGGACAACAAGCCAGCGCCGCAGGCGCAAACAACAGCAACCCACACGGCGGGAAAGCCAAGTACGTGGGAAGCCAACGCGCTACGCGAATAGCCGCAAACGATGCGCCACCGCCCCCGCCTCGCCGCGCCCCGAAACCCCCAGTTTGGCCAGGATGTTGGAGACATGGACGCTGGCCGTCTTCGGGGAGATGAACAACTCGTCGGCTATCTGCCGGTTGCTGCGGCCGTCGGCGACCAGGCGGAGCACATCGCGTTCCCGGGGGGTGAGGCCCAGGGACTCGACGGGGGTGGCGGGCGCCGGCGGGCGCGCCGCGTCGGGTGGCGTGCCGCGGCCGGGGAGGGGTATTCGGGCGCGCTGGGCGAGGAGTTCGAGCTCGCCGGTCAGCGGGCGGGCGTCGATCCGGGCCGCGACCGCGTGCGCCTGCCCGAGTACGAGGACGGCGGCCTCGCGCGGGGTGCGGCCGTCGAGGCCGGCGCCGGCCCGCTCCGTGCCGTGCAGCAGTGACTCGGCCCAGCGGCAGCAGCACCAGGCCAACTCGTGCGGCCGGGCGAGCGGTTCGAAGGCGGCGACCGCGCGGGCCCAGGCGTCGGGGGACTCCCGGCCCTCGGCGCGCAGGAGCTCGGCCTCGGTGGCCGCGCCGTAGGCGTCCCAGACGGGCGAGAGCCGCGGCAGCCGCTTGGCGGCCTGCCGGATGCGGGCGAGGACCCCGGGCCGGCCGGGCTCGGCGGCGGGCAGCCCGCGGGCGTCGGACTCGACGGCGGTGGCCGACCACAGCAGCGGCCAGGCGTAACGGTGCAGGCCGGGCGCGAAGCCGGCGCCGGGCGCGGCCTGGAGGAGGACGGCGCGGGCGTCGAGGATGCGGCCCTGGCGGGCGGCGAGCCGCAGCGCGTGCCGCGCCATGGGGAGGGCGTGCTGCGGCTGGGGGTCGTGGGTGCCGTAGTGCTCCTGGGCGACGGCCAGTTCGCGCTCGGCGGCGGCCAGATCGCCGGTGTCCAGGGCCAGCGCGGTGAGCCGGCTGGCGGCCAGCGCGACGGCGCGCGGGTCCCGGGCGAGGCGGCGGGCTTCGGCGGCGGCCCGGCCGGCCTCCTCCCAGCGGCCGAGCGACTGGAGCGATTCGGCGCGGTTGCTCAGCACCCAACTGGTGCTGTTGGTCAGGCCGTAGCGGGTGGTGAGCTCGACGCCCTGGTCGGTGACGTCCACCGCCTCGCGGGAGCGGCCGACGCCCTCCAGGGTGCCCGGGAGGTTGACGTGGCCGCGGCCGATGACGGCGAAGTAGCCGCGGTCGACGGCCCGGTCGAGGACGGTGCGGAACTCGGCGAGGCCCTCCTCGACGTCGCCGGCGTCCACTCGCAACCCGGCCAGCGTCACCCGGGAGTTGAGCTCGGCCTCCTCGTCGCCGACCGTACGGGCCAGCTCCACGGCCCGTTCGGCGGTGGCGAAGGCGCCGGGGCCCGGCTCGTGCAGCATCTGCCAACTGGCGACGGCGGCGGTCACGGTGGCGTGCACGGACGACGGCGGCAGTCCGCGCATCAACTCCTGGGCCCTGCCCAGGTCTTCCCAGCCGTCGCCGCGGCCGGTGCTCTGACAGAGCTTGGAGCGCTGCACCAGGAACCAGGCAGTGCGCTGGGCGTCGTGCTCGGTGCGCAGCGCGCGCAGGGCGCGCTTGGTGATGGTGAAGGCCCGCTCGCCGTCGCCGGACAGCCGGGCGGCCACCGCGATCTCGGCGAGCAGGTCCAGGAAGCGGAGGGCCTCGTCGTCGCAGCCGCAGGCCGGGTACGCCTCGGCGTAGTCGACCGGGCGCACCTTCTGGCGGACCTCGACGGGCGCGTCGTCCCACAGCTCCAGGGCGCGGTCCAGCAGCCGCAGTTGCTCGGCGTAGGCGTGCCGGCGGCGGGCCTGCACGGAGGCGGCGAGGACGGCGGGCAGCGCCTTGGCGGCGTCGTGGGCCTTGTACCAGTAGCTGGCCAGCCGGGTGGCGCAGACCTCGGAGCGGACGAGGGCGGGGGCGGCCTCCAGCGCCTCGGCGTAGCGGCGGTTGAGGCGGGTGCGCTCGCCGGGCAGCAGGTCGTCGACGACGGCCTCGCGGACCAGGGCGTGCCGGAAGCGGTAGCCGGTGCCGTCCTGGGTGGGCAGCAGGGTGTTGGAGCCGACGGCGGCGCGGAGCGCCTCGATGAGGTCGTCCTCGGGCATCTGGCAGACGGCGGCGAGGAGTTCGTGCTCGACGGTGGAGCCGCCCTCGGCGGCGATCCGCACCACCCGTTGGGCGTCCTCGGGGAGCGCCTCGACGCGCACCAGCAGCAGGTCGCGCAGTGGGTCGCTGAGGCCGTAGCGGCAGCCGTCGGCGAGGCCCCGGGCCAGCTCCTCGACGAAGAAGGCGTTGCCCTCGGAGCGCTTGAAGACCCGGTCGACGGTCTCCTCGGCTGGCTCGCTGCCGCGGATGCCGGCGATCTGGATGCGGACCTCGTCGCGGTTGAAGCGGCCCAGCTCGATGCGGCGGACGGTGCGCATCCGGTCGATCTCGGCGAGGAAGGGGCGCAGCGGGTGGCGGCGGTGGATGTCGTCGGAGCGGTAGGTGGCGACCAGGAGGATGCCGGCGTCGTGGAGGGCGCGCAGGAGGTAGGCGAGCAGTTCGCGGGTGGAGCGGTCGGCCCAGTGGAGGTCCTCGATGACGAGGACGAGGGTGCGGTGGGCGGCGAGCCGCTCCAGGAGCCGGGCGGTCAGCTCGAAGAGCCGGGCGCGGCCGGTCTCCTCGTCCCGGCTCTCGCCCGCGGTCTCGCCCAACTCCGGGAGGATGCGGGCCAGTTCCCCCTCCTGGCCGGCGACGGCTGCGGCCAGTTCGTCGGGCAGGTGGGCGTTGAGGGTGTGCAGGACGGCGGAGAACGGGGCGAACGGCAGGCCCTCGGAGCCGATTTCGATGCAGCCGCCGAGCGCGACCTGCGCGCCGCGGCCGCGCGCCGTCTCGCAGAACTCCTCGATCAGGCGGGTCTTGCCGACCCCGGCCTCGCCCCCGATCAGCAGGGCCTGCGGCTCGCCGGACGCCGCGACCCGCGCCAGCGCGTCGCCCAACTCGGCGAGCTCGGCGGCGCGGCCGACGAAGACGGGACTGATCGCTCTGGACTCCACGGTGCCGAGCATCGCACAGGGGTCTGACAATGCGGCAGTGGTTTCCGGCACACCGTGGGGTCGCCTCGGGACACCCTCGGCTCCCCGAACGTCCCCGGTCACAGGGCCGTCTGGCGGTCAGGCGGTGGCGCGCCGGACGCCTGACCGCCGGCCCCGGTTCCCCCTCACCCGCCTCCCGGAGTCCTCGCTTCCGGAACGGGCCGCGTCCCGCGCCCCGTTGGTGGCCTCGCGCACCAGGCGGCGACGGTCGGCCTCGCGGCGCAGTTCCTCGTAACGGACCCGGAGCTCCAGTTCGGAGACGTACATGGGCTCTCCCCCTTGGGATGAGGCGGTGGCGGCGCCCGGCCGTTCGCCGGGCGCCGATGGCCTCCACACTCGTCTCCAAGGGGGGTCCGGCACATCGGGAGAGTGCCCGATTTCCGAGCCCCGACGACGTCCGCCACATGGGACGACGGGCCGGTCGGGGGCCTAAGTGCCCCCTGGGCCCCGCCCGTTCCCGTACGGCACCACGCCCCATTGCGCCCCAGGGGCCTTAGGCGCGGGCGCCGCGGGCCTCAAGGGGTGCTCAGGAGCCGGCGCCGGGCACCTTAGGCAGGCTGGGCAGGCTCGCGAACAGGTCGAGGTACATGCCCGCCGAGACCAGCAACCCGAGGAAGCCGAGCACCAGCCCGCCCCAGGCGACGGCGCGCACCCAGGTGGCGCGGCGCCCGGTCAGCACCACCGCGGCGACGACCATGGCGAGCACCGCGAAGACCCCGTTGACCAGGGCGGTGGTGTGCCAGGGGGCGCCGTAGACGGTGGCGATCTGGTCGGTGGCCTTGCCGGACTGGACCTTGATCTGGCCGACCAGGGTCTGCCGTTCGGCGAGCACGGTGCCCATCCAGGTGCCGGTCATGGAGGCCAGGCCGAGCCCGGCGGCCACGACGGCCCCGGCACCGGCGGCCGCGCCGGATCGGGCGGGGGCCTGAGGGGCGTCGGAATCGACCTCGGCGTCGGTGTCCGTGTCGGCCGCGGATGCGGCCTCCTCGGGACCCCCGTCGGCCTGCGCCTCGGCCGTCTCGTCGACCTTCTCCGCGGCCTTCTCCCCCGCCTTCTCCCCGTTCGTCTCCCCGCCGGCAGCCGCCGTCTCCTCGGCCCGCTCCACGGCCTCGGTCGCGTCCTTGGCCCCCTGGTCAGTGGTGGTCGTCTTCGCGTCGTCGCGTCGCTTGTCGGTCGTCGATCCCATGGGCGCGACCGTAGGTGCCGCGTCTGAGAGCGAGATGAGAACCGCGGCCGCGCCTACGCCAGGCGGTCAGACCGTCACCGACGGTCGGTCGTCCGCCGCCGGCGCGGGCCCGGACGACTCCTCGGGCGGTTCGATGCTCAGCCGTGGCAGCCGCCGCTCCAACCAGGCCGGCAGCCACCAGTTGGCGCCGCCGAGCAGGTGCATGAGGGCCGGCACCAGCAGCGTGCGCAGCACGAACGCGTCCAGCGCGACGGCGGCGGCCAGCCCGATGCCGAACATGGCGATGATCCGGTCGCCACTGAGGACGAAGGCCCCGAACACCGCAATCATGATCACCGCGGCCGAGTTGATCACCCGGCTCGTCTCGGTGAGCCCGACCCGCACCGCCCGCCGGTTGTCGCCGGTCCGCTGCCACTCCTCGTACATCCGGCTGACCAGGAAGACCTGGTAGTCCATGGAGAGCCCGAAGAGCACCGAGACCATGATGACCGGCAGGAACGGTTCGATCGGTCCGGCCCGCCCCAGGCCCAACGCCTCGCTCCCCCACCCCCATTGGAAGACCGCGACGACGATCCCGAACGAGGCGGAGACCGCCACCAGGTTCATCAGCGCGGCCTTGAGGGGGATGCCGATGCTCCGGAACGCGAGCAACAACAGGACGGAGCCGAGGCCGATCACGGCGCCCAGGAAGAGCGGCAGTTTGCCGACGATGACCTCGGCGAAGTCGTCGTAGCCGGCGGTGACCCCGCCGACCCGCACCCGGAGCGAGGTGCCGTCGGCCGCGCGGGGCAGCACCTCGGTGCGCAACCTGCTGACCAGATCGGAGGTCCGCTGCGACTGCGGCGCGCTGTCCGGGACGACGGTGATCACCCCGGTGGCGTGGCCGCCGTCGAAGTCCGGCCCGCTGACCTGCGCCACGCCGGGGGTGTCCCGAAGGACCTGCGGCAACTTGTCGAAGGCGAGCCGGTCGGGGGCGCTGTCGAGCGAACCGACCAGCGTCAGCGGCCCGTTGAAGCCCGGCCCGAAGCCGTCCGCCAGCAGGTCGTACGCCTTGCGCGTGGTGGCCGTCGCCGGGTCGTTGCCCTGGTCCGAGGTGCCCAGATGGAGGCCGAGGGTGGGCAGCGCCAGGGTGAGCATCACCGCGGCCGCGGCGGCGCCGAGCAGTTTGGGGTGGCGTTCGACGAAGCCGGCCCAACGGGCGGCCGGTCCCGTCCCGGGGACGGTCACCGTCCCCTCCTCGGCCAACCGCCGCCGCTCCCGCCGCCCCAGCGCCCGCATCCCGATGTACCCCAGCAGCGCCGGCAGCAGCGTGATCGATGCCGCGACGGTGAGGACGACGGTGAGCGAGGCGGCCAGCGCGACCCCGTTGAGGAAGCCCAGCCGCAGGGTGAGCATGCCGAGCAGGGCGATGCAGACGGTGGCGCCGGCGAAGACCACCGCGCGCCCGGACACCGTCACCGCGCGCTCCGCGGCCTCCTGGACGGAGAGCCCTGCGCGCAGCCCCTTGCGGTGCCGGGTGACGATGAAGAGCGCGTAGTCGATCCCGACCCCGAGGCCGATCAACATGCCCAGCATCGGCGCGAAGTCGGCCACCGTCATGACGTGGCCGAGCAGGCTGATCCCACTGGCCGCGGTGCCGACGGCGGCCAGCGCGGTGACGATCGGCAACAGGGTCGCGGCCAGCGACCCGAAGGCGAGGAAGAGCACCACCGCCGCCGCGACCACCCCGATCGCCTCCGGCAGTTGATCGTGCGGGGACTGGGTGAGCGCGATCCCGCTGCCGCCCAACTCCACCTGGAGGCCGTGCCCGGCGGCCCGTTTGGCGGTGTCCACCACCTTCTTCACCTGGGAGGCGGGCAGATCGTCCGGCGAACTCCGGAAGGTCAGCGAGGCGTAGGCGGTGTGCCCGTCCCGGCTGATCTGCTCGCCGCCGCCCGGCCCGTAGGGGCCCTGGACGTGGGCCACGCCGGGCAGTTTGGCGACCTCGGCCAGCGTGTGCGTCATGGTCGTGCGGACCGCGGTGGCGCGCACGCTGCCGTCGCCGGTGTGCCAGACGAGGGTGTCGGCATCGCCCGCGCGGTCCGGGAACGCCTTGGCCAACAGGGCGCCGGCGCGGCCGGACTCGGTACCGGGGACCGCGTAGTCGGTGGAGTACGCGGAGCCGACGAGCCCCGCGGCGGCGGCCGTGCCGGCCAGCGCGGCGAGCCAGAGGAGGAGCACCACGAGGCGGCGCCTGAGGCACCAACGGGCCAGAGCGGTCACGGGCTGCTTCCGGGTCGTGCGCCGATATCTCCCGGTAGCGGGGGTGCCGAACGCGGACGAACAGGTGAGACGAACAGTGAACGGGGACGGGGCGTAAACGGAGGCGGGATGATCGGGATCGGGATCGGGGTCGGGCTGGGCAGGTGCAGACTGTCAGCCCGAAAAGATCCTTTGTCCCCTTTGTGGACTTCCCCACAGCCGGACCCCCGAAGGCAACCCGCCCTCCTTATCGGCCGGTTAATCCCGTCAAAACACCCTTAACGGACTTTCCTCACCCCCACCCTCCGGTCGCCACTCACACCACACGACCTTGCCGGGCACCCGCTCCTCCACGCCCCACGCGTCCGCCAGCGCGGACACCAACAGCAGCCCGCGCCCGCACTCCTCATCCGCCACACCACCCCCCTTCGACACCCGCGGCTCCCCGTCCCCACTGTCATGCACCTCCACCCGCAGCACCCGGTCTTCCGTCCCCAACGCCAGCCACAGCCGATACCCGCGTCCCGGCGGAACGCCGTGCAGCAGCGCGTTGGTGGCCAGTTCGCTCACGCAGAGCACCACGTCGTCCGCGCCCCGCTTCCGATCCCAGTCGGCGAGTGCGATCCGCGCGAACTCCCTGGCCAGCGCCACGGAACGGCGCTCCCGTCGATAGAACGCCGTCCGGACCCACACGACCTGAATCCCCAACTCCGCTTCCTCGCACATGGACCCACTGTCACTGGTCGTGATTACGCTGGACCACAGCGTGATGTCGTACGGATGCGATGTACGACTTCGCGCCGCATCAGCGGGTCACGACGGGGGGAAGGCAAGCGGCATGCACCAGCCGAGCAAACCGAAGCGGATCACGTCCTGGCATGTGATCGGCGCCCAGTTGAGCCACTTCCGCAGGGCGGCCGGGCTGACGCAACCGGCCCTCGCCGAGGCGGTGGGCGTCCACGAGGACACCATCGGCTCGATCGAGCAGGGCCGCAGAGCGCTGAAGCTGGACTTGGCCGAGACGTTCGACGAAGTCCTCGACACGAAGGGGGCGTTGGCGGTCGCGGTCCGCAAAGTGCCGGTGCGGGAGAAGCTGCCGGCGTTCGTACAGGACTACTTGGAGTACGAGGAAGAGGCACTGACACTGCTCTGGTACGAAAACCAAGTCGTACCTGGGCTGTTGCAGACCGAGGCGTACGTCCGCGCCGTCTTCGACTGCCTCTATCCGCCGATTGATGTGGAGCAACTTGAGGAATGGGTGACGGGCCGACTCAGCCGGCAGAAGATCCTGACGCGGAAGCCCCCACCGATGATGAACTTCATCCTGGAGGAAGTGATCCTGTACCGCCCAGTGGGGGACGCCGACGTACTGCGGGGCCAGATCCGACACCTGCGGGAGTGCGCCGAGCTCCCTTTCCTCGGGCTCCAGGTTGTACCAACAAGTCGAGCCAATCACGCCGGACTTGCGGGCCCGATGATCCTGCTAGAGACGCCCGATCACGATCACCTGGCCTATATCGAAGGGCAACTCACCAGCGTCCTCCACGACGACCCTGATCGGGTCAGTGAACTCCAACAAAAGTATGGAATGCTGCGCTCGCAGGCTCTCACCCCCGAGGAGACCATGAGCCTGCTGGACGATCTGCTAGGAGGGTCATGACCAGCGCAGCTGCCCCGCATACCTCGGACGATCTCACCTGGTTCAAGTCCAGTTACAGCAGTGACCAGGGCGGCGCCTGCCTCGAAGTCGCCCACGCCTGGCACAAGTCCAGCCATAGCGCCAGCGCAGGAGGCAACTGCCTTGAAGTCGCGAGCGGTTGGCACAAGTCCAGCCACAGCAGCGACGAGGGCGGCAACTGCCTAGAGGTAGCCGCCTCCCCCACCACCATCCACATCCGCGACTCCAAGAACCCCGACGGGCCCATGCTCACCCTCCCGGCCGCCGCCTGGGGCGCGTTCATCACGGACGTCACCACCGACATCGCCACCCACCCATGAAGCAACGCCAACTAGGCGCCGCCGGACCGCTCGTCTCCGCGCTCGGGCTCGGCTGCATGGGGATGTCGACCTCGTACGGGGTGCCGGACGACGACGAGTCCGTCCGCACGCTCGATCGGGCGGTCGAGCTCGGCATCACCCTGCTCGACACCGCGGACGCGTACGGGCGGGGCGCCAACGAGGCGTTCCTCGGGCGGTGGTTGGGCAGTCGGCCGGCCTCCGTGCGGGACGGGCTGGTCGTGGCGACCAAGTTCGGGCTGCGGCACGACGCGGTCACGGGGCGGGTGAACGCGGTGGACGGCTCGGCCGCCTGGGTGCGGGAGGCGTGCCACGCCTCGCTGCGCCGCCTCGGCACGGACCGGATCGACCTGTACTACCTGCACCGGCGGGACCCGGACGTCCCCATCGAGGAGACGGTCGGAGCCATGGCCGAGCTGGTCGCCGAGGGGGCCGTGCGCCACCTCGGCCTCAGCGAGGTGAACCCGCGGACGCTGCGTCGGGCGCACGCCGTCCACCCCATCAGCGCCGTGCAGTTGGAGCACTCCCTCTTCACGCGCGACGTGCTGGAGGGCGACATGCTGGCGACCTGCCGCGAGTTGGGCATCGGGGTCGTCGCGTACTCGCCGCTCGGGCGCGGGATGCTGACCGGCGCGCTGGCCTCCCGCGAGGACCTCACCGCCGACGACGCCCGGCGCCGCTGGCCGCGGTTCGCGGACGAGAACATCGCGCGCAACCTGGCGCTGGTGCGGGCGATCCGCACCGCCGCCGAGTCCCTGGGCTGCACCCCGGCACAGGCCGTCCTCGCCTGGCTGCTCGCCCAGGGCGAGGACATCGTGCCGATCCCCGGCACCAAGCGCCGCGCCTACCTGGAGGAGAACGCGGCCGCGGCCGATCTCGCGCTCAGCCCGGAGCAGGCGGACCGGCTCCGGGCCGCCGTGCCCGACGGCGCGGTGGCCGGCGGACGCTACCCCGACGCGGCCCTGGCCCGCCTCGGCCACTGACCGAGGCGGCCGGGACGACCCGCGGGACTCAAGCCCCCCTCAGCCGTCCAGCAACGCCGGGGCCAGCTCCCGCAGTTGGTCGAGGCCCAGGCCCCGCTCGGCGGCGATCGGCTGGAGCGCGACGTGGTCGGCGCCGGCGTCGTGGTGCTCCTGCACCCGCCGCCGGATGGCGTCCGCATCGCCCCAGGCCACCAGCGCGTCGACCAGCCGGTCGCTGCCGCCGCCCGCGAAGTCGTCGTCCTCGAAGCCCAACCGGCGCAGGCTGTTGGTGTAGTTGGGCAGCCTCAGATAGAAGCCGAGGTGCTCCGCGCGGATCAGGGCGCGGGCCTTGGCCGGGTCGGTCTCCAGCAGGACGGCCTGCTCGGGGGCGAGCAGCGGGGTGGCGCCCAGCACCTCGCGGGCCCGGGCGGTGTGCTCGGGCGTGACGAAGTACGGGTGCGCGCCGGCGGCCCGCTCGGCGGCCAGCTCCAGCATCTTGGGGCCGAGCGCAGCGAGCACCCGGGCGGGCGCCTCCGGCACCGGGCCCTCGTAGACGGACTCGTCCATCGCCGCCAGATACCCGCGCATCGCGGCGAGCGGCTTGGCGTAGGTGTGGCCCCGGGTGTTGACCTGCGGGGCGTGGCTGGCGCCCAGGCCCAGCAGGAAGCGGCCCTCGTATGCCTCGGCGAGGGTGTGCGCGCCGCCGTTCATCGCCGTGGCGTCGCGGACCCAGATGTTGGCGATGCCGGTGGCGACCGTCAGCCGCTCGGTGGCGGCCAGCAGCAACCCGGCGTGCGCGAACGCCTCCTTGGTGGCCTGCGCCTCACCGAACCACAGCGCCCCGTAACCCAGCCGCTCGATCTCGGCCGCGAACTCCCGCGCCGCCACGGCCGACGCCCGGCCCAGCCCGCCGTGCCAGATCCCGACCCGGCCGATCCGCGCCGCGATCTCCCGGCCCCCCGGTGCGGCCGTCCCCTGCTGCGCCATTGCTCACTCCTCCACTCTCCAGCGGGCGTTGCACCCGTCGGTCCCCGCGGCCGACGTTGCGGACGGTGATCCTTTCCGGCCCTTGCCGGTAACAGCACCGGCCGGCGGCGCGGCATTCCACCACCGCGACAGAAGATCGAGAATTCACCCGTGAGGGTGATGAGCACGTACCACGGCCCCGCCCCACCGCCCACCGGCACGACGAAGCGGCCGCCCCTTTGAGGAGGAACGGCCGCTTCGCGCACCAGGTCAAGCCAAGGGCAGCAGC
This sequence comes from Streptomyces sp. NPDC057743, assembly GCF_042798755.1. Classification (NCBI taxonomy): domain Bacteria; kingdom Bacillati; phylum Actinomycetota; class Actinomycetes; order Kitasatosporales; family Streptomycetaceae; genus Streptomyces; species Streptomyces sp. NPDC057743. The sequence goes on along the minus strand of NZ_JBHVJX010000059.1, from coordinate 17,365 downwards.
TCAGCCCTCGACGCCCAGCTTCTCCAGGATCAACTCCCGCACCCGCGCGGCGTCCGCCTGGCCACGGGTCGCCTTCATGACCGCGCCGACCAGGGCGCCGGCCGCGGCCACCTTGCCGCCGCGGATCTTGTCGGCGATGGCGGCGTTGGCGGCGATCGCCTCGTCCACCGCGGTGCCCAGCGCACCCTCGTCGGAGACGACCTTCAGGCCGCGCTTCTCGACGACGGTGTCCGGGTCGCCCTCGCCGGCCAGCACACCCTCGATGGTCTGCCGGGCCAGCTTGTCGTTGAGCGAACCGTCGGCGACCAGCGCCGCGACCCGGGCGACCTGCTCCGGGGTGATCGGCAGCGCGCCGAGCTCCACGCCGTCCTCGTTGGCGCGGCGGGCCAGCTCGCCCATCCACCACTTGCGGGCCGCGGCGGCGTCCGCACCGGCCTCGGTGGTGGCGACGATCAGGTCGACCGCACCGGCGTTGAGGATCGACTGCATGTCGAGCTCGGTGATGCCCCACTCCTCGCGCAGCCGGTTGCGGCGCACCCGCGGCAACTCGGGCAGCGCGGCCCGCAGTTCCTCGACCCACTCACGGGACGGGGCCACCGGCACCAGGTCCGGCTCGGGGAAGTAGCGGTAGTCCTCCGCCTCCTCCTTGACCCGGCCCGAGGTGGTGGAGCCGTCGTCCTCGTGGAAGTGCCGGGTCTCCTGGACGATCGTGCCGCCGGCGGAGAGCACCGCGGCGTGCCGCTGGATCTCGAACCGGGCGGCCCGCTCCACGGAGCGCAGCGAGTTGACGTTCTTGGTCTCGGAGCGGGTGCCGAACTTCTCGACGCCCTTGGGGCGCAGCGAGAGGTTCACGTCGCAACGCATCTGGCCCATCTCCATGCGGGCCTCGGAGACGCCCAACGCCTTGATGAGCTCGCGCAGTTCGGCGACGTACGCCTTGGCGACCTCGGGGGCCCGCTCGCCCGCGCCCTCGATGGGCTTGGTGACGATCTCGATGAGCGGGATGCCGGCGCGGTTGTAGTCCAGCAGCGAGTGCCGCGCGCCGTGGATGCGGCCCGTCGCACCGCCGACGTGCGTGGACTTGCCGGTGTCCTCCTCCATGTGGGCGCGCTCGATGTGCACCCGGAAGACCTCGCCGTCCTCCAGCTGAACGTCCAAGTACCCGTCGAAGGCGATGGGTTCGTCGTACTGGGACGTCTGGAAGTTCTTCGGCATGTCCGGATAGAAGTAGTTCTTCCGGGCAAAACGGCACCACTCGGCGATCGAGCAGTTCAGCGCCAGGCCGATCTTGATCGCGGACTCGACGCCGGTCGCGTTGACGACCGGGAGCGAGCCGGGCAGGCCCAGGCAGGTGGGGCAGGTCTGCGAGTTGGGCTCGGCACCCAGGGTGGTGGCACACCCGCAGAACATCTTGGTCTTGGTGCCGAGCTCGACGTGCACCTCCAGCCCCATCACGGGGTCGTAGGTGGCCAACGCGTCCTCGTACGGCACCAGTTCGGTGACAGTCACGGTGAAACTAACCTCTCAGGTCCGGCGCCGGTCAGCCCGCGAGGACGTCGTCGTCGTTGAGACGGCGCAGTTCGCGGACGAGCAGGGCGACACCGGTGACGATGGCGGCGGCGGAGATGGCGGCGTCGACCAGCTGGAGCGTGTCGTGCTCCCCCTTGGCCTTCTTCGCCTGCTTGACGACGCTCACCGCGCCGAACAGCGTGGTGCCGATGGACAGGTAGGTGCCGGGCTTGGACTTCTTGAAGTTCTTGGCCTTGGCCAGCTTTCCGCTCACGGCGTCTCCTTCGGCATGTCCTGGTTCGCTACGACGTTCACAGGGCCGGGGCCTCCTCCAGCAGGGAGTGGCCCCACTTCTCGGTGAGCGCGGACTCGACCGCGGCGCCCACCTTGTACAGCCGATCGTCGGCCATCGCGGGCGCGATGATCTGCAGACCCACCGGCAGGCCGTCCTCCGGCGCCAGACCGCAGGGCAGCGACATCGCGGCGTTGCCCGCGAGGTTGGCGGGGATGGTGCAGACGTCGGCGAGGTACATCGCCATCGGGTCGTCGGTGCGCTCACCGATCGGGAACGCGGTGGTCGGCGTGGTCGGCGAGATGATCACGTCGACCTGCTCGAAGGCCCGCTCGAAGTCCCGGGTGATGAGGGTGCGGACCTTCTGGGCGCTGCCGTAGTACGCGTCGTAGTAGCCGGAGCTGAGCGCGTAGGTGCCGAGCATGATCCGGCGCTTGACCTCGGGGCCGAAGCCGGCCTCACGGGTCAGCGCGGTGACCTCCTCGGCGGACTTCGTGCCGTCGTCGCCGACCCGCAGGCCGTAGCGCATGGCGTCGAAGCGGGCGAGGTTGGAGGAGCACTCCGAGGGCGCGATCAGGTAGTACGCGGCCAGCGCCAGGTCGAAGGACGGGCAGTCCAGCTCGACGACCTCGGCGCCCAGCTCCTTGAGGAGCGCGACCGACTCGTCGAAGCGCTGGAGCACGCCGGGCTGGTAGCCCTCGCCGCGGAACTGCTTGACGATGCCGACCCGCATGCCGTCCACGTTGCCGTTGCGGGCCGCCTCGACGACCGCCGGGACCGGGGCGTCGATCGAGGTGGAGTCCAGCGGGTCGTGGCCGGCGATGACCTCGTGCAGCAGCGCGGTGTCCAGCACCGTGCGGGCGCACGGGCCACCCTGGTCCAGGGAGCTGGAGAAGGCCACCATGCCGTAGCGGGAGACGCCGCCGTAGGTGGGCTTGACGCCGACGGTGCCGGTGACGGCGGCGGGCTGGCGGATCGAACCGCCGGTGTCCGTGCCGATGGCGAGCGGGGCCTGGAAGGAGGCCAGGGCGGCGGAGGAACCGCCGCCGGAGCCGCCGGGGATCTTGGTGAGGTCCCAGGGGTTGCCGGTCGGCCCGTAGGCGCTGTTCTCCGTCGACGACCCCATGGCGAACTCGTCCATGTTGGTCTTGCCGATGATGACGACGTCGGCGGCCTTGAGCTTCTTGGTCAGCGTCGCGTCGTAGGGCGGCAGCCAGCCTTCGAGGATCTTCGAGCCGACCGTGGTGGGCACGCCCTCGGTGGTGAAGATGTCCTTCAGTGCGAGCGGGACGCCGGCCAGCGGGCCCAGCTTCTCGCCGCGGGCGCGCTTCTCGTCGACGGCGCGGGCCTGGGCCAGCGCGCCCTCGCGGTCCACGTGCAAGAAGGCGTGCACCTTCTCGTCGACGGCCTCGATACGGGCCAGGTGCGCCTCGGTCACCTCGACGGCGGTGATCTCACCGGCGGCGATCTTCGCCGCGGTCTCGGCGGCGGTGAGCTTGATCAGGTCTGCCATGGTGGTCACTCCTCCCCCAGGATCTGCGGCACCTTGAAACGCTGCTGCTCCTGAGCGGGAGCGCCGGAGAGCGCCTGCTCCGAGGTGAGCGACGGACGGACCTCGTCCGGCCGCATCACGTTCGTCAGCGGCAGCGGGTGGGAGGTCGGCGGTACGTCTTGATCGGCGACCTCGGAGACGCGGGCGACCGCGCCGATGATGTCGTCGAGCTGTCCGGCGAAGTGGTCGAGCTCTTCGGCCTTCAGCTCCAGACGTGCCAGCCGGGCGAGGTGGGCGACCTCCTCGCGCGTGATGCCAGGCATGCAGCGATCCTCTGGGTTTTCGGCGGAGTGTTCTGGGCGGAGTGTCCGGAAGGAGATTTCTGGGCGAATTCTCCGGCGGAGTATTCCGGCCCAATCCTATGGCGTACGAGAACGCTGCCGCGAAACGCTTTCGCTCCGGGCACCTACGGGGGCCCGAAGTGGGCCCCGCGACGGCCCCCACGGGCCCGCCACGGAGCGGCTCACTCCGCCTCGGAAGCGCCTACTTCCCCTCCTCCTCCGGCTCCGCCGGACCCTCTGCCGAGCCGGCTGGCGGATCGTTTGTTCTGGGCTGGCCGACGGCTCCGTCCCCCTCCGCAGGGCCGCTCGACGCCGGCGGATCACCCGCCCCCGCCGAACGGCCCCCTAAGGATCGACGGCGCCCGGGACCGCGCCCCGCGCCACCGCGCCGCACGGTCCCGCGAAGCGCGGACTCCTCTGGTTCCTCTGGTTCCTCTGGTTCCTCTGACTCGGCCGACTCGGCCGACTCGGCCGACTTGTCCGCCCCGTCCGACGGCACGACCCCGTCCGGCGGCGCAGCCTCGCCCGCCACCTCGGGCGCAGCCGGCTCCGTCCCCTCCGGAGGTGACTCGTCCGGCTCCAGAGCCGGCTCGTTGGGGGCCGACCCATGCCGCGCCGGCTCGTCGGACACGACTTCGGCCGACCCGGACTCGGTCGACGGGGACTCGGTCAACGCGGACGCGGCCGAACCAGACTCGTTCGACGCGGACTCATCCGACGCCGAGGGCACGGATGCTGTCGGCGTCGGTGCTGTCGGCGTCGAACCCGGTGGCGGGGCCTGCGTGTTGGTGTCGGAGCGGGGATGCGGGACGGCCGGTGGCCGGGTCAGTTGAGGACCTGTCCCGAAGGGCGCTCGGCTGCCTTCTCCGCCGCCAGGGCGGACGTCTCCGACGCACGGTGCCACCCGTGCTCACCGCGGGCCCTCAGCCAGGCCGTGGTCTCGTCCGGTGGCATCGCGGCGGCCACCAGCCAGCCCTGTACGGCGTCGCAGCCGAGGTCTCGCAGGCGTTCCCAGGTCTCGTCGTCCTCGACGCCCTCGGCGACGACCAGGAGGCCCAGCGAGTGGGCGAGGTCGAGGGTGCAGCGGACGATCTCGGCGTCCTCGGTGTCGACGGCCAGCCGGGCGACGAAGGAGCGGTCGATCTTGAGCTCGCTGACCGGGAGGCGCCGCAGGTGGACCAGGGAGCTGTATCCGGTGCCGAAGTCGTCCAGGGACATCTTCACGCCGTGGGCGGTGAGCCCGGCGAGGGTGTCGGCGGCCCGCTGCGGGTCCTCCAGGAGGACGTGTTCGGTTATTTCCAGTTGGAGGGCTCCGGGTGGGACCCGATGTCGGGCGAGGCGGGCGGCGACCGCGCCGGCGAAGCCCGGGGAGTGCACGTCGCGCGGTGAGACGTTCACCGCGACCGGGACCTCCAGGCCCATCGCCCGCCAGCGCGCCACCTGGGCGAGCGCGGTCTCCAGGACGTACTCGGTCAACCGCGGCATCAGGCCGGAGGACTCGGCGATGGCGATGAACTCGTCCGGTGGCACCCGGCCGCGGTCCGGATGGACCCAGCGGACCAGCGCCTCCAGGCCCGAAACATGGCCGTCGAAGCGGACCTTGGGCTGGTAGTGGAGTTCGACGTCGCCGGCGTCCAGGGCGCGGCGCAGATCGCCCAACAGGCCCAGCCGGTCCGGGGTGTTGCCGTCCCGCTTGGCCTCGTAGAGCTCGACGCCGCTGCGGTCCCGCTTGGCCTGGTACATCGCCACGTCTGCGCGGCGCAGCAACCCCTCGGCGTCCAGGGCGTGTTCGGGATAGACCGCGACCCCCGCACTGGCTTCGAGCACGAGGGTGAGCCCGTCGAGGTCCAGCGGGGAGCTGAGGGCGGCGACGAGGTTGCGGGCCACCCGTTGGGAGCTGGTGAGGGAGTCGGTGGCCGGCAACAGGACGGCGAACTCGTCGCCGCCGAGCCGGGCGGCCTCCGCGCCGCGCGGCAGGGCGTGCCGTAGCCGGTCGGCGATCTGGAGCAGCAGCCGGTCGCCGGCGAGGTGCCCGAGGGTGTCGTTGACCGAACGGAAGCGGTCGAGGTCGATCAGGACGAGGGCGGCCCGAGTGCCGGCCCGCTCGGCCTCGTCCAGGGCCGTCCAGGTGCGCTCCAACAGCCACTGGCGGTTGGGCAGGCCGGTGAGCGGGTCGCGCAACTGCTCCTCGGCGCGGGCCCGGGCAATCCACAGCGTGGAGTCCAACGCGATCAACGGGACGGCGAACAGCGGGAGGAGCAGCGGGGCGCCCACCGCGCACACCGCGATCAACGGGGCGATGCCGAGCAGCGCGAGGCCGACCAGGGCCTGCCGCACCATCGCCGTACGGGAGATGGCCGGCAGACCGCCGCCGAGCGGCAGCCGGCTGACCCACAACAGCCCCCGGCTGACGAGGAGATAGGCCCCCGCCATCACGATCACCTGGGGCAGGACGGTGAGGTCCCAGGCGGCGGGCGCCCAGGGCCGACGGACGTCGGGGGTCACCCCGCAGGCGGCCAGGCCGAGCGCCGCGGCGCCGATGCCGAGGACGTCAGCGGCCCCGTGGACCACGGCCTGTCGCCAGCGCTGCCGGCGGGCGGCGCCGACCAGGGTTACGACGGAGAGACTGACCAGGACGGCCGGCACCCAGCCGTACAGGAGGAGTACGGCGAGGGCGAGGGCCGCCCCGGAGCCGGTGCCGCCCCACCAGCGGTCGCGGCCGAGGGCGACCAAGTGGCCGACGAGGACGCCGGTCAGCATCGCCAGCGCCCAGCCGACGGCACCTACGGGGAACAGCGGCTCGCCGCCGCCGAGGGCGTGCAACACACCGGCGGCGAGCGCCACGCTCGCCGCCATGACGATGGCCGCTGGCAGCGCGGGCACCACAAGCCGGCGGAGCCGCGACGCCGGAGCGGCGCTGTCGGTCGGTTTCATTCCGATCCCTCTCACAGCCGGCTGTGCCCGCGCCACGGCAGGCGCACACGTCAACAGTAGGCCGCGGAAGGCCAACACGGGCAGCGATCCGCAGCGGTTGCCCGAATGCGACCCGGCCTCCCGGATCAATCTGGTATGCGCCGATGGGGTGACACCTCACTCCTCCTCAGGCGGAGTGACAGCTACCGCTCGTGCTGCCTCAGGACCCTGCTCCAGCAGCACAGCGAAGCCATCATCGTCCAACACGGGGACCTTCAACTGCATGGCTTTGTCGTACTTCGAACCGGGGTTGTCGCCCACCACCACGAATCCGGTCTTCTTGGAAACGGATCCGGTCACCTTTGCACCGAGAGCCTGCAGCGCTTCTTTCGCGCCATCTCTGGTGTGTGACTGAAGTGTGCCCGTTACCACGACGGTGACGCCTTCCAATGGCCGCGGGCCCGCCTCACCCGTCTGCTCCTCCTCCATTCGGACGCCCGCGGCCCGCCAGCGCTCGATGATTTCCTGGTGCCAGTCCACCGCGAACCACTGCTTGAGCGAGGCCGCGATGGTGCCGCCGACGCCGTCCACGGCCGCCAGTTCCTCCTCGCTGGCGTCCCGGATGCGGTCGATGGAGCGGAACTCCCGGGCCAGTGCCTGGGCGGCCACCGGGCCGACGTGGCGGATCGAGAGACCGGTCAGAATCCGGGCCAGCGGGCGGGACTTGGCGGCCTGGATGTTCTCCAGCATGGCGAGGGTGTTCTTCTTCGGCTCGCCCTTCTGGTTGGCGAAGAAGGTGACGACCTTCTCCTCGCCGGTCTTCGGGTCGCGCTTGGGCAGGCCCGTATCCGGGTCGAGGACATGGGACTTGATGGGCAGCAGCTCCTCGACGGAGAGGTCGAAGAGGCCGCCTTCGTCGTGCAGCGGCGGCTCGGCCGGCTCCAGCGGCTGGCTCAGCGCGGTGGCGGCGACATAGCCGAAGTTCTCGATGTCCAGGCACTTGCGGCCGGCGAGGTAGAACAGCCGCTCGCGGATCTGGGCGGGGCAGGACCGGGCGTTGGGACACCGCAGGTCGATGTCGCCCTCCTTGGCGGGCTGAAGCGGCGCGCCGCACTCGGGACACTCGGCCGGCATCACGAACTCCCGCTCGGTGCCGTCCCGGAGGTCCACGACCGGGCCGAGGATCTCGGGGATCACGTCGCCCGCCTTGCGGATGACGATGGTGTCGCCGATGAGGACGCCCTTGGCCTTGACCACGTCCTGGTTGTGCAGGGTGGCGAACTCCACCTCGGAGCCGGCGACGGTGACCGGCTCGACGACGGCGTACGGGGTGACCCGGCCGGTGCGGCCGACGCCGACGCGGATGTCGACCAGCTTGGTGTTGACCTCCTCCGGCGGGTACTTCCAGGCGATCGCCCAGCGCGGGGCGCGCGAGGTGGCGCCCAGCCGGCCCTGGAGCGGGATCTCGTCCAGCTTGACCACCACGCCGTCGATCTCGTGCTCGACGGCGGTGCGGCGGGTCTCCGGATCGCCGTAGTGGGCGATGAACTCCCGTACGGCGGCGAGCGATTGGACGGCGCGGTTGTGTGCGGCGGTGGGCAGGCCCCACGCCTTGAGGAGGTCGTACGCCTCGGAGAGGCGGGCGATCTCCAGGCCGTCGCGGGCGCCGAGGCCGTGCACCACCATGTGCAGCGGGCGGGTGGCGGTGACCTTGGGGTCCTTCTGGCGGAGCGAACCGGCCGCGGCGTTACGGGGGTTGGCGAACGGGGGTTTGCCGTCGGCCACCAGGCGCTCGTTGAGTTCGAGGAACTTCTCCATCGGGAAGTAGACCTCGCCGCGGATCTCGACGAGGTCGGGGATCTCGTCGCCGGCCAGGCGGTGCGGGATCTCGGCGATGGTGCGGACGTTGGGCGTGATGTCCTCGCCGGTGCGGCCGTCGCCGCGGGTGGCGGCGCGGGTGAGCCGGCCGTGCTCGTAGGTGAGGTTGACCGCGAGGCCGTCCACCTTGAGCTCGCACAGGAAGTGGTAGCCGGCGCTCTTGGCGTCGCCGCCGAGCTCGGTGGCGATCCGGTCGGCCCAGGCGGACAACTCCTCGTCGTCGAAGGCGTTGTCCAGCGAGAGCATGCGCTCGCGGTGGGCGACCTCGGTGAACTCCGTGGCGTAGGAGCCGGCGACCTTCTGGGTCGGGGAATCCGGGGTGCGCAGCTCCGGATGCTCCTCCTCCAGGGCCTCAAGCGAGCGCAGCAGCGTGTCGAACTCCGCGTCGCTGACGACCGGGGCGTCCTTCACGTAGTACCGGAAGCGGTGCTCCTCGATCTGCTCAGCGAGCTGGGCGTGCTTCTCCCGTGCCGCGGCCGGCACCTTGGATGCCGCTGCGTGCTGTTCGCCAGCCACCGTCTTGTCCTCCCGTGTCCTGTCGTATGCGATCACTCTGGGTTGTCTGCGAGTGATCTCGCCGCCCGGACGCAGTGGGCGAGGACCGCGCGGGCGTAGGCGGGCGAGGCACCCGCCAGGCCGCACGACGGGGTGAGGACCACGGACTCCGCGAGGAGCCCCGGCGCCAGCCCCAACCTGCGCCAGAGCGTCCGGACACCCATGACGCTACCGGCAGGGTCTGACAATGGGCCGTCCACGCCCGGCACCACGCCCGCGAACAGCGCGGTACCGCTCTCGACCGCCTCGCCCAGCACCTCGTCCTCACGCTCGGTGAGCAGCCCGGCGTCGAACGAGACGCCCGCGGCGCCGGCCCGCCGCAGCAGCGCGAACGGCACCTCGGGGGCGCAGGAGTGGACGACGACGGGCGCGCCGTCGGCCGCCGCCACGAGGTCGCGCAGCGCGCCCTCGACGACCGCTCGGTCCACCGCCCGGTGGGTGCGGTAGCCGCTGGCGGTCTTGATCTGCCCCCGGAGGACCGCGGTCAGCGACGGCTCGTCGAGTTGGAGGACGAGCTCGGCGCCCGGCACCCGGCGCCGGACCTCCGCGAGGTGGCCGCGCAGCCCCTCGGCGAGGGAGGCGACGAGGTCCCGGCAGGCGCCCAGGTCGCCGACCGCCGCCTCGCCGTTGCGCAGTTCCAGGCTGGCGGCCAGCGTCCAGGGGCCGACCGCGGAGACCTTCAGCGGGCCGGTGTACCCCTGGGTGAACTCCTCCAGGGCGTCCAGGTCCTCGCCGAGCCAGGAGCGGGCCCGGCGGGTGTCGCGGCCGGGCCGGTCGCTGATCCGCCAACCGCTGGGCTCCACATGGGCGTAGAGCTCGACGAGCATGCCGAGGGTGCGCCCGATCATGTCGGCGCCGGGCCCCCGGGCGGGGAGTTCGGGAAGATACGGGAAGTCCTCCAGCGACCCGGTGACGGTCTTCGCCGCTTCGCGCGCGTCACCGCCCGGCATCGACCCGATGCCGGTGGCCGCGCCCGCGGTCCACTTGTGCCTGCTGTTCTCGCTCACCCCGGAAGGGTATGCGGCGGGGGGCCGGGCGGGGGCTGCCGGCCCTGCCCGGCCCACCGCCGTCCGCCCGCCGGTCAGTCCCGTGCGCGCAGGCCCAGCCAGCTCACCACGGCCGCGACCACCAGGGCCAGCGCGGTCAACGCGAAGGCGTGGCTGGTCCCTTGGTGGGCGTCGCCCGCGCCGGTGAGGACGGCGCCCATGCCGGCGATGCCGACTAGGGAGCCGACCTGGCGGTTGGCGTTGAGGGTGGCGCTGCCGATGTCGGCGTGCGCGCGGCCGGCGGCCTCCATCAGCACGCCGGTCATGGCCGGAGAGGCGACGCCGCTGGCGAGGTTGGCGACGGCCAGCACCGCCGCGATCGTCCCGTACGGGAGGGTCGGGGAGAGCGCCAGGAAGAGCAGGAGGTAGCCGGCGGCGGAGAGCGCCAGGGAGGCGGTGAGGGCGGCCCGGTTGCCGGTGCGCGGGGCGATCCGGGTGTAAAGGACGTTGCCGACCGGGATGACCAGGACGGCCGGGAGCATCGCCAGGCCGGCCGTCACCGCGCTGGCGCCGCGCCCGGTCTGGAGGAACAGCCCGAGGACGAACAGGGCGCCGTAGAAGGCGAAGTTGAAGAGGAAGCCGACCGCGTTGGCGGCGCTGAAGCGGCTGTCGGCGAAGAGCACGACCGGCAGGACGGGGGTGCGGGCGGTGCGCTCGCGAAGCACGAACGCGGCGGCGGCGAGCACCGCGAGGGCGGCCGCGGCCAGCACGCCGGGGGCGGTCCAGCCGGTGGCGGGCCCCTCGATGAGGGCGTAGCTGAGCGCGCCGAGGGCGAGCAGGCCCAGGACGTGGCCGGCGCCGCCGAGCGGGGCGCCACTGCCCGGCGTCGGCGCGATGACCCGGCGGGTCAGCAGCAGCCCGGCGATCCCGATGGGGAGGTTGACCAGGAAGATGCTGCGCCAGCCCAGGGTGCCCACCAACAGGCCGCCGAGGGTGGGCGCCAGGGCGACGGAGGTGGAGACGATCGCGGACCAGATGCCGAGCACCTTCGCCCGGCGGGCCGGCTCCGGGAAGGCGTTCATCAAGAGCGACAGGGAGCTCGGCATGAAGAGCGCGGCGCCGGCCCCTTGGACGAAGCGGGCCGCCGTGAGGGCGGTGCCGCCCGGTGCGGCGGCGCCGAGCAGGGAGGCGGCGGTGAAGGCGGCCAGCCCGATGAGGTAGATCCGGCGGGCGCCGTACCGCTTGGCCAGCGAGCCGGCGAGCAGCAACAGCGCGGCGAAGGCGAGGACATAGCCGTCGACGACCCAGGTGAGGCCGGACATGGTCAGCCCGAGCCGGCCTTGGAGGTCGTGCGCGGCGACGTTCATGATGCCGGTGTCCAGGCTCGCCATCACGAACCCGAGGGCCAGGACGACGAGTTGGACGCCGCCGCGGGCGGGCGCAGGGCGGGTCGGGGTGCTCGCCGTGCGGTGCGGCGCGGCGGTCTCAGTGATCATGGAATTAGTTATAGCTGTAGCTATCTGGTGCGGGCGATAGTTACAGCTATAACTTTACTGAAGCGATATCAAGCCAACGGCGCGGTCCGGCCGCGCCCTGGAGCCAGCGGCGCCAACACACGCCAAAGGCCCCCGGGTTGCGTCCCGGGGGCCTTGGGGAGGGGCGGTCGGAGCGGCGCGCTAGCTTGCGGTCCGGCCCAGCGCCCTGAGGAGTTCGTCGCGGAGCGCGCTGCGCTCCTCGTGGGAGAGGTGGTCCAACGGCGACTCGGTGCCCACCCGGCGCAGCAGGTCCAGCCGCAGCTCCCGGCCGGCCTCGGTCAGCACCAGTTGCTTGGCCCGCCCGTCCGCGGGGTGCGGCCGGCGGACCACCATCCCCTGCTTCTCCAACTTGGAGATCACATAGGTGACGTTGGGCGGCTCGCAGCACAGCACCGCGGCCAGCTCGCGCGCGGTCCTCGGCTCGCCCAGCTCCTCCAGCGCCTTCGCCTGGGTCGGCGTCAGGTCCAACTCCGCGATCCGGCTGCGCTGGTGGGCTTCCATGCGGCGGCTCAGCTCGGTGACGAGGCCCCGGATCTCCCGGAACCCGCACCCGGCCGCGGCGGTGTTCTTCGTTTCGGTGCTCGGCCTCGACTCGGTCACCCCCGAAGCGTACGTCGCCCCCGTGCGGTGCACGGGGGCGAGGGGCGGCCGGGCGGCCGGGGTCGGACGGTGTCAGCGGCCGGGGCGGACCACCACGTCCTTGATCTCCGCGTCCCGCGGGAGGTCGATCGCGGCGAGGATGGCCGTGGCCACCGACTCCGGGTCGATCCACCGGGACGCGTCGTAGTCCTTGCCCTCCTGCTGGTGGGTGGTCTCCTGCATGGGCGTGGCGGTGCGCCCCGGGTAGACCGAGGTGACCCGCACGCCGTTGTCGTGCTCCTCGGCGCGCAGCGAGTCGGCCAGCGCCTTCAGGCCGTGCTTGCTCGCCGCGTAGCCGCCCCAGTTGGCGTTCGCGGCCAGCCCGGCACCGGAGTTGACGAAGACCACGTCGCCGCGGGCCACCCGCACCAGCGGCAGCAGCAGGCGGGTGATCTCCGCGGGCGCGACGAGGTTGACGGCGAGCTGTCGCTGCCACGCCTTGGCCGGCAGGTCGCCGACCGCGCCCAGCTCGATGACGCCCGCGATGTGCTGGATCGAGTCGAGCCGCTCCGGCAGCGCCTGCTGCCCGAAGGCCCAGTCCAGCTTCTCGGGGTTGGCGAGGTCGCCGACGAGGGTGCGGGCGCCCGGGAACCGCTCGGTCAGCTCCTTGGCCCGACCGGCATCCCGCGCCAGCAGCCACAGCTCCTCTCCGCGCTCGGCCAGCCGACGAGCGACCGCCGCTCCGATGCCCGAACCGGCGCCTGTGATCAAGTGCGTACCCATGGGGACGATCCTACGGCGTGCCCTTCCGGGGGCCGGGGGGCCGGGGTCAGCCCTCGATGCCGACCCGTTCTTCCAGGTAGGCCAGCGCGGCCGCGCCGTCCTCGGCGAAGAAGACCAGCTCCGCCAGCGGGATCGGCAGGAAGCCCTCGGCCGCCATCCGCTCGAACTGGCTCTTGAGGCCGTCGTAGAACCCGGCGGTGTTCAGCAGCACCACCGGCTTGTCGTGCATCCCGTGCTTGCGCAGCTCCAGGATCTCGGTCGCCTCGTCGAGCGTGCCGGTGCCGCCCACCATGATGACGACGGCGTCGGCGCGCGCCAGCAACTGCGCCTTGCGCTCGGCGAGATCCTTGGTGACGACCATCTCGTCCGCGTTGGCGCGCGCCTTGTGCGCCAGGAACTCCACGGAGACGCCGAGGAGTTTGCCGCCGGCCTCCTGGACGCCGTCCGCCATGACCTTCATCAGCCCGGTGTCCGAACCGCCCCAAACCAGGGCGTGACCGCCCTTACCGATCAACTCGGCGAACTTCTGGGCGGGCTTGACATATCGGTCATCGAGGTCGGCGGCGGAGCAGAAGACGCAGATATTCATGCCGCTCACCCTACGGGGCGCTCGGCGGGCACCCCACGGGCGCGCGGGAGCGCACCGGGCCCGGCGGTGCGGGCCCGGCGGTGCGGAACGCTCACCACCGGGCCCGGCACGGCCGTCAGATCAGGCCCTGGTCCAGCATCGCGTCCGCGACCCGCTCGAAGCCGGCGATGTTGGCGCCCGCCACGTAGTCGCCGGGCAGCCCGAAGCGCTCGGCGGTCTGGAAGCAGGTGTCGTGGATCCCCCGCATGATGGCGGCGAGTTCGCCCTCGGTGCGCTCGAACGACCAGGTCTCGCGGCCGGAGTTCTGCCGCATCTCCAGCGCGCTGGTGGCCACGCCGCCGGCGTTGGCCGCCTTGCCCGGACCGAAGGCCACCCCGGCCTCCTTCAACAGCGCCACCGCCTCGGGGGTGGTGGGCATGTTGGCACCCTCGGAGACCGCCTTGACGCCGCCCTGGATCAGGATGCGGGCGGCGTTTGCGTCGAGCTCGTTCTGGGTGGCCGACGGCAGCGCCACGTCGCAGGCGACGTCCCAGACGCGCCCGCCGGGGACATACCGGGCCGAACCGCCGCGCCGCTGGGCGTAGTCGGCGACTCGGCCCCGCTCGACCTCCTTGATCTGCTTGAGCAGCGCCAGGTCGATGCCCTTCTCGTCGACGACGTAGCCGCCGGAGTCCGAGACGGTCAGCACGTTGGCGCCGAGCGCCTGGGCCTTCTCGATGGTGTAGATCGCGACGTTGCCGGACCCGGAGACGACGACCTGCTGGCCGTCCAGCTCCTCGCCGCGCTGCTTGAGCATCTCCTCGGTGAAGAGCACATTGCCGTAACCGGTGGCCTCCGTACGGGCCTTGGAGCCGCCCCACTGAAGGCCCTTGCCGGTGAGGACGCCGGCCTCCCAGCGGTTGGTGATCCGGCGGTACTGGCCGAAGAGGTAGCCGATCTCCCGGCCGCCGACGCCGATGTCGCCGGCCGGCACGTCGGTGTGCTCGCCGAGGTGGCGGTGCAGCTCGGTCATGAAGGACTGGCAAAAGCGCATCACTTCGGCGTCCGACTTGCCGTGCGGGTCGAAGTCGCTGCCGCCCTTGCCGCCGCCGATGTTCAGCCCGGTCAGCGCGTTCTTGAAGATCTGCTCGAAGCCGAGGAACTTCACGATGCCGAGGTTGACCGACGCGTGGAAGCGCAGGCCGCCCTTGTACGGGCCGAGCGCGCCGTTGAACTCCACCCGGAAGCCGCGGTTGACCCGGATCCGGCCCGCGTCGTCCTGCCAGGGCACCCGGAACATGAGCTGCCGCTCCGGCTCGACCAGCCGCTCCAGGACCTTGGCGTCCGCGAACTCGGGGCGGGCCGTCAGCACCGGCGCCAGGGTCTCCAGGACCTCCAGGGCAGCCTGGTGGAACTCCGCCTCACCGGGATTCCGACGGATCAGCTCGGCGTGCAGGGACGCCAGCTCGGCGGTGAGCCCGCCGGGCGTGACCTCAGGTTGAACAGTCGACATGACTTCCGTTCCCTTCGTGGCCGACGAAAGCCGCGTGCCGTCCGGATCGCCGTTGAACCGTCGACGCGGGGCTTGGATGTCCCGTCGCATCGCCGACCTTATGCGGCGCTGCCCGCCGGATCGAGGGCGGGGTGCTCGGCACGCCGATCCT
Organism: Streptomyces sp. NPDC057743; assembly: GCF_042798755.1. Lineage (NCBI taxonomy): Bacteria > Bacillati > Actinomycetota > Actinomycetes > Kitasatosporales > Streptomycetaceae > Streptomyces > Streptomyces sp. NPDC057743. Next base: position 2,270 of record NZ_JBHVJX010000059.1, on the reverse strand, counting down.
CACGCGATTTCCCCAACTCCCCCGCGCTGCTCCGCATCAGGCGCCGACCACCTGGGCAACCGCGCCCTTCTCGGCGCCGGCGCCGCCCCCGGCCGCGCCCTCCTCCTTGACCATCCGCTCCATCGGCTCGGCGGCGGCACCGCCGGCGACCACCATGGCGAACAGCAGCGACACCACCGTCAACACCGTGCCCAACCACACCATGGTGTGCACCGGGAGAAGATAGGCGCCGGCGACCTTGACCACACACTCGACCAGCATCGTGGTTCCCCATATGAGCGAGAACCGCCGCTCCAGGAGCCGAAACCGCCCCCCGCGCGCCATGAGCCGGTCCCATGCGGCCGTCCCCTGTGAACTCCCCTTGGTCACCCACGGCTTGAGCCCCGCGGTCATCAACGGCCGCCCCCGCCATACCGAGAACAGCACCGCGAACGCGATGACGCTGCTGACGCCGCTGTCCTTGGCCATCATCAGCCGCGGATCGCCGGTCACCGTGCTCGTCGCCAGCCCCACCACGTTGACCAGGAGTATCAGCAGCGCGAGGCCGTTGACGGTCCGCTCGCGGACCAGGCTCCAGACGGTGCGCAGCGCCGGGACGACGCTGCTCCAGGCCAGCGCGGCAACGTCGCCGAGGCCGAAGGCGCTCTTGAGGACGTAGTACGACGCCAGCGGAACGCCGAGGTCCAGGACCAGCGGTGCCAGGGTCTTGACGAGCTGGCTGCCGGCGGACGGTTGTTGACTCACCACGGACTCCCCCGAGTTGGGCGGTGCACGGCGACTGCGGCGCCGTGCCGGACACCCCAAGCCTCGGTCATCGCGGGGTCCGGCCGGCAGTTCCAACTGTCCCGACTTGGCCGTGACATTTGTCAGGTGCGGCAACCGGGCCGGCGACGCTGACCGGGCCCTCGGATGCGGCCGGCCGCGGCAGTGGGATCAGCCGGCCTGCTGCCCCGGGGCGCCCGCGCCGGCGGTGCTACGCCGCGTGGTGGTGGCGATCGTCGCCGAACCGACCACCCGCGTGCCGTCGTAGAGCACGATCGCCTGGCCGGGCGCGACGCCGCGAACCGGCTCGGCGAAGGAGACCCGCAGCTCGGCGCCGTCGACCACCTCGGCCCGCACCTCGGTCTCGCCGCCGTGGGCGCGGAGCTGGGCGGTGTAGACGGCCTCGCCGGCCTCCGGCGGGCGGCCGCACCAGCGGGGGCGGATCGCGGTGAGCGCGGTCACGTCCAGGGCGGCGGCCGGGCCGACGGTGACGGTGTTGTCCACCGGCGAGATGTCGAGGACGTAGCGCGGCTTGCCGTCCGCGGCCGGGGTGCCGATCCGCAGGCCCTTGCGCTGGCCGATGGTGAAGCCGTACGCGCCCTCGTGCGTGCCCAGCTTGGCGCCGGACTCGTCGACGATGTCGCCCTCGGCGGCGCCCAGCCGCTTGGCGAGGAAGCCCTGGGTGTCGCCGTCGGCGATGAAGCAGATGTCGTGACTGTCGGGCTTCTTGGCGACGAACAGGCCGCGGGCGGCGGCCTCTTCACGGATCTCGGCCTTGGTGGTGGGGGTGTCGCCGAGTGGGAACATGGCGTGCGCCAGCTGACGGTCGTCGAGCACGCCGAGGACGTAGGACTGGTCCTTGGCCATGTCGGCGGCGCGGTGCAGCTCGCGGGAACCGTCCTCGCGGAGGATCACCTTGGCGTAGTGCCCGGTGCACACCGCGTCGAAGCCGAGGGCGAGCGCCTTGTCCAACAGGGCCGCGAACTTGATCTTCTCGTTGCAACGGAGGCAGGGGTTCGGGGTGCGACCGGCCTCGTACTCGGCGATGAAGTCCTCGACCACGTCCTCGCGGAAGCGCTCGGCCAGATCCCAGACGTAGAACGGGATGCCGATCACGTCGGCGGCGCGGCGGGCGTCGTGGGAGTCCTCGATGGTGCAACAGCCGCGGGCGCCCGTGCGGAACGACTTCGGGTTCTCGGAGAGGGCCAGGTGGACGCCGGTGACGTCGTGGCCCGCCTCGGCGGCACGGGCCGCGGCGACGGCGGAGTCCACACCACCGGACATGGCGGCGAGAACGCGGAGGCGGCGGAGGGCGGCGGCATCAGTCATAGCCCTTCTAGTGTGCCCTAAGCCTGCGGCTGGCCCCGCCCCACGTTGTTGGCTTTCCCGCCGTGGCGCCTGCGGCGGGCGACTCCGCTGCGCGGGGCTGTCGGCTGCGGTGACGGGCCTCCGGGGGCGGTATGCCAGACTGCTTCGCTTTACGTCTGGCATACCGCCCCCTCCGACCC
>NZ_JBHVJX010000058.1:0-29104 GCF_042798755.1 Streptomyces sp. NPDC057743 | reverse complement strand
CCCTCCCCGCACCGATCGGACGTGTCGTCACATCCAACCGGTGCAAGGTCGGTCGACACCAACCCGGTGATCGTTTCCGGTCACAGCACTAGCGAAGCAGCACGGCCCAGATACGCTCTGCTCCCCGTCGAGGCGCCACGGTTCGAGGCGGCACGGTCCAGATCCGCGGCCGGGTGGCTCGCCTCTGATCCCCGTCCGGGCAGCAGGGGTCTGGTCCACGCGCCCAACGGCCGGGCCAGCGACTCCGACGACGCCTAGCGCCGCCCCGCCCACCGGTCGGCGCTGCTGTCACTCAAGACGCTCACGAATGGGGCCTCCGCCTCCGCCGCCGTTGCCTCCGCCGTCGCGTGAAAGCGGGTTCGATGCGGCCGAATAGCCTCTGCGAAGCTCTTCATCCGGATGGCCTTCAGTCTTTTGCGTTGAGAGGCCGTCCTTTGTGGAGTCCGGAAAGTGCCGCCTCAACCGCTCCCGCCACCGAGGCGGATTTGAGGAAAATGCAATCGCCTTCAGGCGTGCCCGAAAGGTCATCGGTTTCAGTGTGAGAACCCGCCCTTCGGCGGCTGGCCGTGCTCTAGGTGCAAGGAGTGGAGCTGAGCCTGCGGCAGCTCGGGAAGCTCGTCGACGCACTGTGGCGGGACGGTGCGGACTCGGTAGGACGGGCTCTGGAGTGGCGTGCACGCACAAGGGGATGGACCATGCTGCTTGAAGGGCCAGTTCACTTCGCATGCGGCGATAGCATCCCGACCGACTCAGGCTCTCTTGTCCTTCAGTGCCCCTTCAGTAACGCTCGCAGGCTGGCGGTGGCGAACACCGGAGGCGACATGGCCGATCCACGGGCGATTCTCGATCAGGCGCGCCAGGGTTCAATACCGGAGAATTGGCGAGTCTTCACCAAGAAGCGAGGAAAAATTTCCGGCTTCTTTCATGGGACATCGCAGGATCCGGACCCTCTGCTGGTCATCACTCCTGACGGCGCCATTGAATACGTGAGCGAAAGCAAGTCGCTGGCGATTGTCAATTTCTGCGATGTGGCCAAAATAACCCTGCGAGTGACCGCAAGTAGCTTCTCTGATAGCACTACCGTGAATCTGTCCGTATGGCTTGACCTCGACTATCGAGACGGTAGGAAGGGAAAATGGCAAGCCGTGTCTTTCAAGAACGACTTTCAGGCGATTCAGGACTTCATCGAGGCTTACGCCACTCACAAGGCACTTCGAGGAGGCTAATACTCCGGTCGCAGTTTCCTCATTCCACTGGTGCTGCTCTCACTGCCTTAGGGTTCTCGGAAAGTTGCTGGTTCCAGGGCTTCGCCTGGTTCTTGTTCGTACCGCCGGCTCGTGGCCGTCGCAGCCAAGAAGGCCGCCAGGGCGGGTCTGAGGGGAGACTGGTGATGGCCTCGGAGAAATTTCCCCGCGGGGGCGGTCCCTTGCCAGAGGGGTGGGCTTGCGCCTCGAACGATCCTTGAGGCTTTTCTGAAGAAGGCCCAAAACGGCGCCGCGTGGCCCGAGTTGAACGCCGAGTACGGCTCCACGGGGCTTATCGGGCACTGGAAGCGCTGAGCGCCGGGTGGCTTCCGGTCGGTGGGGGAGCGGGGCATGGAGGCCCTGAAGGTCGCGGAGAGCCTTCCTGCCGCACCCTCCCACCCGCACGCCCCCTCACACACACGTCTGCGCCCCGGGACCGACCATCGGTCTCGAGGCGCAGACGTATAGGTGTGTGCGGGGGCAGCGCGTCAGCGCATCTTGCCGCCGCCCTTCGGCATCCGCATCCCCTTGGGCATCGGCCCCTTCGGGAGCGTTCTCCCAGGTGGCTTTTCCGTTCACTCTGCGGGTGTAGCCGCTTACCTGGGAGAAGGTCCAGGGAGGCCAACGCTGGCGGCCCTGTCTGACCTGGCGTCGATGACGGGGCCGTGGCGTGTCGGAGGCTTATGGTCCGTGTAGTACCACCGCACCGGTGCGGTCGCGCAGGTCAATTAATCACCGGCCTTCTGCCAGGAGTCTCGGGTGAGGAGGCGCCCGGGCACCTGGCTTGCCGCCGAAGCGGTCCGTCAGCGCTGCGTCCGGCGGATTGGGGCGAGAGGCCCGTGCGCTCCGAGCAGGGGCCTCTCGGGATTGCTCTCTGAGGTCAGCTCGGTTGGTCTCCGGTGTAGCGGTAGATGCCGCCGTCGGCGTTGACGTGCCAGACGGTGCCGTCGGCGGCCACGCCGATGTCTACGGCCTTGCCGGGGATGCCGATCCATGGGTTGGTGTCGTATCCGGTGTACCGGTAGATCTGACCGAGGGAGTTCACCCCCCACACGTGCGTCCTGGACCCCACCGAGATCGTTGTGAGGCCACCAGAGACTTGCAGCCAGTCAGCCATGTCAGAGTCCCTTCGCCTGGAACGGTGCAGAGGGAACTTGCTGCCTGACTGGGTCACCCAAACGACCGGGTATATGGATTGAATTCTTAGATCATCCAAAAATCGCCGTTTGATAAATTTCGCTCCTTGTGAATGTGGAGCAGGCGGGGCGCCGCCATGCAAACTAGGAGACCGGAAACGCTGTAACCCACACGAAGGTTGGAATGGCGTCTGGTTGACAGCCTCAAGGCGGGTGGCCTTGCTTCAGGATCGTTGCTTCCGCCCTGTTACAGAGTCTCCCCGTCTTGCTCGCCATTCGGTGGCTGGCCGTGCTCCAGGTACGCGGTGTGTGCCTGGGCTCGGGCGGCGATCGCTGCCTTTACGCGGCGCGCGAGTCGGGGGATCAGCAGCTTGTCGAGGTCGCTTACGGTGTGGAACTCGGCGGCTAGCAGTTCGTCGGCTGCGAGCTTGATCGCGGCCAGTTCGTCCGGGGGAAGCTGCCCGCCGTCGAAGACGTACAAGACCTTGTCGCCTTCGGCCTCGCTCGGGGCCCAGTCAATGACCAGCAGTGATCCGATGCCGGGAGTAATGCCAAGCTCCTCCTGGACCTCGCGTCGGCACGCGGCCAGAGGCGATTCCCCACGTTCGATGTATCCGCCCGGGATCTCCCACTTCGGCTTGTAGGACGGCTTGACCAACAGGACTTGGTCCTGGTCGTCGAAGAACAGCGCTCCCGCTGCCATCCGGGGAGTTGACATGCGCTGCTCGTGCTCGTTCTTGGCCATGTCGCCGACCCTAGCGGCCGTCGCCTGGCGGTCGTGAGATGCCTCGACCCCTGTCATTCGTTGTGCACGTCGTGTGACACTCGGTGGGGCAGAGCGAGGGGAGCGTGGCCGTGCGCGGCATGACTGACCATCTTGAGTTCGGCAAGCGCGTGAGGTTCTACCGCAAGCGCCGAGGTATGCAGCAGCGTCAACTCGGTGAGCTGCTGGGGCGATCCGAGGACTGGGTGTACCGGGTCGAGTCCGGCCGGATTCCCGTGAACAACGTCAAGATGCTGGCGGACCTGGCCGACGCGCTGCGGGTGCACCTTGAGGACCTGCAAGGAACGCCGGTACTGCTGGAGGACAGCGACGGGTTCGCGGCCAGTGTGCCCGCCATCCGGGCCGCGCTCATGCAGTCCCGGCGGCTGGCCGGCTCCCTGGTCGTCGGCAGGGAACCTCTGAGGCTGGAACTCCTGGAGGTGGAGCTCGGGACTGCGTGGGAGCTGTATCAGGCCGGGGAGTTCGCCTCCCTGGCTGACCGGCTGCCGCGCCTGCTGGCTGACGCGCGGTCCGCGATGAACGAGGCGTCGGGCGATGAACGCCGTGCGGCGCAGCGGCTGTTCGCGCTGTCATGCCATGTGGCGGCGGCGTTGCTGCGGAAGTTGGGCGAGACCAACTTGGCGTGGACGGCCGCGGACCAAGGCGAGATCGCGGCGATTGCTTCGGGCGACGCGGCCGCCATCTTGTCCTTGCGGCGGGGCATCGCTCACGTGCAGATCGGCGCCAACATGGCGGCGGAAGCGGTGAACAGCACTCTGGACAGTGCCGATGACCTGGAGCGGGGTTGGTGGGCGTCCTCCCCGGTGGCGCTTTCCTTGTACGGGACGCTGTTCCTCAACGGCTCCATCGCCGCCGCTCGGATGAGGAACCGTGAGATGACCACGTACATGCTCGGCAAGGCGGACGAAGCGGCCGAGCGGCTGGGCGCCGACGGCAACGAGATGTGGACCGCCTTCGGCCCGGCGAACGTGGGAATCCATCGGCTTGCCACCGCCCTTGAGTTTGAGGACTATCAGCGGGCTGTCGACATAGCGCCGACGGTGCGGGCGGTCGGGCTTCCCAAGGAGCGTCGGGCGCGGCTGCGGCTGGACGTTGCTCGGGCGTACGGGGAGACGGGCCGGACCGATGACGCGGTGGACAATCTGAAGCGGGCCTACAGGACCGCGCCGGAGCAGATGAAGGCTCACGAGTTCGCCCGGGACCTGGCGCGTAGGCTGCACAAGCGAACGCATCGTCGGGACGCGCAGCAACTCGCCGTTGCCCTGGGGGCGATCGCCTAACACGCAGCCCAGAAAAGAAGTTGCGGACCCGGAATTTTCTTCCGGGTCCGCTCGTGTTTGGGGCCCTACCTTCTTCACCGTTCGACGTCCCGTAGGCGTCTGGAAGGCGGTGGGCGACGGTGAATCGCAGGGCGACGGTCACCCGAGGAAGCGCGACCGGGGTCGGGAGCCGGCCGGTGGTGAGTCGCTGGGCTCGGCATCCGCGCTGCGTCGCGCTGGCACGTTCCGAGTTGCGCAAGGTGCTGAGCCGATGGGGGCTCACCGAGGTCTCCGACGATGCCCTCTTGGTGCTGTCCGAGCTGCTGACCAATGCCGTGCGTCACGCTCGGACCTCCCGCGGCCGGGAGATCGAGACGCGGTATTCCCGGGAGCCACGCGGTGTTCGTATCGAGGTGCATGACTCCGCCCGGAGCTGGCCACAGCCCCGTGTGCCCGACATCGACGCGGACGGCGGCAGGGGTCTGACGATCGTTGCCGCGCTGGCTGCTTGCTGGGGCACGGAAGTGCGGGATGGCGGCATCGGGAAGTTGGTGTGGGCCGTTGTTGCGGCCCCCGACGGAGGTGAGTCGTGATGGCGCGATTGTCGGTGTTGAAGGTTCGATGTGGCGACGTGGTGTGCGTCGGCGGCCGATGGCGAGAGGTCAAGGGAGTCCGGTCCGGCGTTCGTTCGTCGGGGCGCCCTATGGCGGTGCTGACGTTCAAGGAGGGGCCGTCGCTCCGCATCGACGCCGGGGAAGAGCTGGCCGTACGCCGAGGTGGATGGGGGCGGCGGTGATGGCGATCGCCGAGACCTGGCACGTCGCAGACTGGGGCCTGGACATCGATGCCTCGGGCAGTGGATCGATCTACAGGCAGCAGTGCATGACCTGCGGTGACAAGTCCGGTGCGGCCGCCACGGCCGAAGGGCCGGACGTGTGGTGCCTGCGGCACGCAGAACGTACGGGGCACACCGACTTCCGGTGCGCGGTCACGACGTTCTTCCGGGCCTCCCTCGTAGAAGGGGCTCAGTGATGGCTGCTGCTGACAAGTTCGAAGAGCAGGCGGAGGAGATCATCGCGCTGTACTCAGAAGGTCTGTCTGTGGCGCGGTTGCGGGAGCGGTTCGGGATCTCGGCGTGGGCGCTCTACGGCTTGCTGGGGCGTCACCGTGTTCCGTTGAGGGGCACGGCGCGCCGTGACTCGGCGTCGGGCAGGGCGGTGGCGGAGTTCGAGCGGCTGCGTGCCGATGGCATGACACATGACGAGATCGCGGACAAGTTCGGAATCAAGCCCGTCACCTTGAAGCGGGCATTGCAACAGAAAGCTGCCACGAGCCGCTGACGGAAGCGCACCAACCTTTCGGGGCTGGCACGCACTTCGCGCACAACAACCAAAGACGTCATACCGGACCACCCCGCGATCCTTGGCCGGGCGGGGGTGGTCCGGCTGGGGCTCACGAGCGCGAACCCCGGTGCCGATGGTACCGGGGCCGTCGTCGTGGGTTCATCCGGCGGGCTCAGATAAATGCGCTGCTCAACCGCTGGTCCAGGAAAGGGACGTGACGATATGTGCGACTTCGGGGGAGATGGCTTCGAGGTGGAGGGCCTCGATCCTGACGCGCTGCTGTGGGTGCGTGGTGTGGACTACCTGACCGGCTGGCGTGACGCTGCGCGGGTGGCGGGGGAGCTGGGCGACGTGCTGACGGCGGTCGGCGTGGACCTGGAGGGGGTGAAGCTCCGGGCCGGCACGACCGCGAATGGTTCGGGTGTGGTCCGGCTGGAGCTGCCCGCGGCTACCGCGCGCGAGATCGCCAAGCTGGCGCAAACGGCTGCTGCGCAGTGTCGTAGGGCGGGCTGAGGGGTGGCCGGCGTCGGGACGTGTGGTGCCTGGGTGGTGCGCTGTGCAATCGCCGGTGGTCGTGGGGACTTTGGGCGGGAGCTGCCACGGGGCGAGAGAACAGGGGGCCTTACGCTGGCCGCGGATCGGGCTGGTTCTGGACCTGCCCGCAATGGCCCGATCGGCCCCCTGTTCTTAGAGGCTCGCCCCGTGGTGGCTGCCTAAAGTCTCCACGGCCGCCGGCCCCAGCCACAACGCCCCATCCCCGTACGGCGGTTGTCCGCTGGTGCGCACTCGGGGCGGGCGGTGGTGTGTGGGCGGTGGGCGCTCGCCGGGACCGGCCGGCAGGCCGCAGCCCGGCGGGGCGGCCGAACCGCCCGGCGCGCCGCAGGCGCGCCCTTGAGTAAGTGAAGTCAGGTTTCGACAGTCGCCGGATCGTGGACTCAGACGGCGTGCAGGGTGCGGGGGGTGTCGGCGGTGAGGTGGTAGGCGAGTTGGGCGCGGTCGGCGCCGGTGCGCAGCTCTTCCAGGATCAAGGGGCGCCGGTCGGTGCCGAGGGTCAGGCGAGAGGCCAGCAGGATCGGGGTCGCGTCGGGGACGCGGAGCGCGTCGCGTTCGTCGGGCAGGGGCATGCGGGCGCTGACGGTCTCGTCCCAGGCGAGCGTGTGCCCGGCCGCGGTGAGCAGGGCGTAGATCTGCCCGGGTTCCGTGTCCGGGGCTTGGGCAAGTTCCTCGGCCTGGTCGGCGGTGGCGAACGGGATCAGCACGCGGTGCAGGGCGCGGGCCTCGGTGTGTGGGTCGGACAGCAGTCGGTCGACGGCGAACAGCGCTTCCCCTTCGGGGAGTTCGAGGAGCGGGCCCGTGGTCGCCGTGGTGGTGGTGCGGTAGATGGTGGGGGCTTCGGTCTGTTGCCAGTCGTGGTGTCCGGTGCGGAAGGTGGTGCCGGTGCGGGTGATGGTCCGCTGGATGTTTACCGCGGGGGCGGGGATTGCGCGGACGTAGCTGCCCTTGCCGTGGATCACCTCAACGAGCCCTTCGGCGCGCAGCGCGTCGATGGCCTTGCGCACGGTCGGGCGGCTGACCCCGTACCGCTCGATGAGTTGCGCCTCGGAGGGGAGCAGGGATCCCGGCTTGTATTCGCCCGCGGTGATGCCACTTCGGATCTCGGCGGCGACCTGCTGGTAGAGCGCGCCGGGGCGCTGGATTTCTCCCATGTCGGGGTCTCCTCATCACCTGTTGTCGACTGTCATGACGTTATCTGACGTCACTCGTAAGCATAAGTTCTTGCCCTGGCGGGTCAAGATGTGCATAGTGGATGGCAACTCGTAAGCATGAGTGACGTCATGTGACGTCTCATCTCTATGTGCTCAAGGAGGCCAACCTCATGCAGTCCATCCCTGTGGACACCTCCCGCCTCGGCGTACTGCGGTGCGCGGTCGGGCCCGAGCCGAAGCTCGCGGACTTCGAAACCAAGCAGGTCAAGAAGGACCGGGACGGCAACACCATCTACACCGTCGGCGTGACGGTGCGTCAGGACGGGCGGCGGGTCTCGGTGATCGAGATCGCCGTTCCCGGCGAACCCAAGGGCCTCACCGAAGGCACCGAAGTCCGGGTGACCGGCATGGAAGCCTTCGCCTGGGCCATGGGCGACCGACACGGCATCAGCTTCCGCGCCTCCACCATCACACCCGTGCCGACTGCCGGTTCCGCCGGCAAGGGCGGCGGTGCCTGATGGGGCCGTTACTGTTCACGGGCGTTCTCGCCCTGGCAGTCTGGGCGTTGGTCTTCCGCAACGACCTGCGACGGCCGCGGCCGCAATGGCACTGGTACCTCGTCGGCTACCCGGTCACCGCGCTGCGGGTGGCGTTCACCTGGCGCCGCGTCGCCTACCTCAACGGCCTGACCGTCTCCCACAAACCCAACCGACGGGTGCTCGGGGACCTGGCGGTCAAGGGCGAACCGCTGCGCACCCACACCCCGCGCATCTCCTTCCCTCGCGCCACCCCCTACGGCCTGGAGGTGACGGTCCGGCTCCAGGCTGGGCAGACCCCGGCGCCGTTCCTGGCCTCGGCCGACTCCTTCGCCCACGCCTGGCGCGTGCACACGGTCCGCATTGTCTCCCCCGAACGCGGTGTCGTGCGTCTCACCGCCACGGCCCGCGATCCACTGGAGCACGCGGAGCACCCCGGTGCGTCAGGTTCGGCGGAGCTGCTGTCTGCGACCGTCGGTGCGCTGGAGACGGGGCGCGCATGGGTGATGAACTTCCGCCGGGTCCCGCACTGGCTGATCGTCGGCGCAACGCAGTCGGGCAAGTCCACGCTGTTGGCACGGCTGGTCACCGAACTGGCCCCGCAACCGGTCGCCTTGGTCGGCATCGACTGCAAGGGCGGCATGGAACTGGGCCTGCTGGAAATGCGGCTCTCAGCCCTGGCCACCTGCCGCAGCGAAGCGGTCACCGTGCTCGCCGCGCTGGTCACCGAGATGCAAGACCGCATGCGCAAATGCCGTACCGCGGGCGCCCGTTCGATCTGGGAACTACCCGAACAAGGTCGGCCCGTGCCCGTCGTCGTGATCGTGGATGAGCTGGCGGAGCTGTACCTGACCAACGGCAGCAAGGAACAACGCGCCGAAGCCGAAGAGTGCACGACCTACCTCCTGCGCGTGGCCCAACTGGGCGCGGCCCTTGGCCTCTACCTGGTCGTCGCCGGTCAACGCGTCGGCTCCGACCTCGGCCCCGGCGTCACCGCGCTGCGGGCGCAGCTCAGCGGCCGGATCTGCCACCGCGTCAATGACCCCGGCACCGCCGAGATGGCGCTCGGTGACCTCAACAAGGACGCGGTCGTCGTCGCGCAAACCATCGGTGAAGCCGAACGCGGAGTCGCCGTCACCACAAGCGACATGGGCGGCTGGACGCGCGGCCGATCCCACCTGGCCACGCCGGCCGAAGCGCGAGCAGCCGCGGCCGAGTTCGCCAGGATGACGCCCCGCCCGAAGTTCCTGGCAGGCACTCCCGGAGGAGGGACGCTCCTGTGAGCGAGCAATCGGCCACGCTGCTGGCCGTGGTCTTCGGCACCATCACCGTCCTGCTCGTCCGCTCCCGCGACGTGAAGTGGTGGGAGGCAGCTCTGATCGCCCTGTTCGGCATGTACGCGGGACAGACCCCCCTCCTCTTCGCCGCCGATGGCCTCGTCCACTGGGTCATCTCCATCGCCACCCACACCTGACAACAACTGGAAGGAACCTCACGATGCCCATGCGCCGCGTCCGCTGCCCCGTCTGCAAGGGACAGCGCTACTACCGCACCCCCTCCGGCCGCCGGCAACGCTGCCACTGCTGCCGCGGCAAGGGCACCATCCGCTAACCCACCCGCCCACCAGACACAGAAGGGATCGCCATGGACCCATCCGACCCAACCGTCACCATCCGTGCCGCTTCGGCGGCCCACCCCGGGAGGTCCCCACCATCACCGCCAACACCACCTCGACCGACAGGCGCGCCGCCCTCGACCGCGCGGCGCGCCTGCGCCACCTCTCCGACACCGACCGCGACATCCTCCTGCTCGCCCAAGACCCGCAGTTCCCCCGCTGGTTGGAACAGATCACCGCTATCGGTGGCTGTGCCCACCCGATCCATCTCCAGGGCTCCACCACCACGCGTGATGCCGGTACCGGCGAGATCCTGCACCACTACGACACCCGCAACGAACCCGGCGAACGGCTTCTCGTCCGCTGCCGCAACCGCCGCGCCACCGTCTGCGCCCCCTGCTCCCGCCTCCATGCCGGCGACACCTTCCACCTCGTCCGCGCCGGCCTCCTCGGCGGCAAAAACGTCCCCACCGACGTACGCGACCACCCCCGCCTCTTCGTCACCCTCACCGCCCCCTCCTTCGGCCCCGTCCACCGCACCACCACGGACGACGAACGATGCCGCCCCCGCCGTAGCGCCGACCGCTGCGAACATGGGCGGCCCCGTGGCTGCTCGGCCATGCACGACGCCACCGATCCGCTCGCCGGGCAACCCTTGTGCCCGGACTGCTACGACTACCCGGCACACGTCCTATGGCACGCCCACGCCGGACGGCTGTGGAAGGCATTCACCGACAACCTCTACAACCACCTCGCCGCCCGCACCGGACACACCCGCACCGGCCTACGCCGCGCGATCCGCATCTCCTACGCCAAAGTCGCCGAGTACCAAAAACGCGCCGCCGTGCACGTTCACGCCGTGGTTCGCCTCGACGGCGCCAACGGCCCCGGCGAACCGCCGCCCACCTGGGCGTCGGCGGAAGACCTCACCGCCGCTGTGCAGACCGCGGCCGAAGCCGTTCACCTACGCGCCCCGTACAGCCGGGCCCTTGGGGAACACCAACTGCGCTGGGGCTCCCAACTCGACGCCCGGCCGCTCCGCGCCTTCGGCGGACATGAGGGCCTGGCCGACGAAGCCGTTGCCGCCTACGTCGCCAAGTACGTAACCAAGGGCGCTAACGACACCGGGGCCGGCGCTGACCACCGTCTCTCGTCCCGGGCCGAGATCGACGCCGTACCCGCCACCCCGCATGTACGGGCACTCCTACGAACCTGCTGGCGGCTCGGCGGACTCTCCGAGTTCGAACCACTGCGACTACGCGCCTGGGCACACACCCTCGGCTACCGCGGCCACATCCTCACCAAATCCCGCGCCTACTCCACCACGTACGGCGCACTACGCGAGGAGCGAGCCGAATACCGGCGTGATGGCTCACAGGCCATCGACAATGCGGCCGTCGTCACGAACTCGAACTGGCGATACGTCGGCTCTGGTCACACGCTTGGGGCTGCTGAATTCGCTGCCGGTATCGCGGAAGACATCGCCCGAAGCCGTGATCTTGCCCGCGAAGCAATGGCCAACGACTGTGAGGCCGGGGTATGAGGCGGAAGTGTCGGGAAAGCCGCCCTGGTGATGGAAATCGACTAGAGCGGCTGCGAGAACCCAACGGAACGGATTCTGACCAAAAGGTCATTTGGCGCACAACGGAGAAGCCGGGATCGCAAGCGGCTTATCGCCGAATGCTGGAAATTCTGTTCGGGCCCGAATAGAGCGACTATCGCGTATAGTCGACTGAACACATGGGTGACCCCGGCGGTGCGCCAACACCCCGGGGCCTGGCGAGTCACGGAGGACTCACATGGGTAAGTCTGTCACATCTGCGATCGACGTTGCAGCTCGGCCTCTCAGTCCCGCTCTCGCGCTCCGAGCCGTGGACTACCTGCGGGTTTCTACCGAACAGCAGACCAAGGGCTACGGCATCGCCTACACGGGCAAGCGCACCGCCGCCCACATCCGGAAGAAGAGCTGGACGCACGTCGACACCTTCAAGGATGAGGGAGAGTCGGGGACGCTGCCCTGGCAGAGGCGTGAAGGCGCGGCACGGATCATGGAACTCGCCGTTCAGAATCCCCGCCCCTTCGACGTCGTCGTGGTCTACGAAACCCGGGCCATCGGTCGTAAGAACCGAGTGTTTTGGGAGTGGGTCTGGAAACTGCAAGATCTCGGCGTTTTCGTGGCTGTTGTTGATGAAGATATCGACAATACTACCGAGGACGGCGAAGCGCGGATGCGTGAGAAGGCAAACGAAACCTTCAAGGAACTCACTCGCATTCGGAAGCGTACTCAGGGCGGCATCCAGGAAAAGGTCGAACTAGGGGAGTACGCGGGAGGTCAACCGCACTACGGCTACCGGATCAAGAACCAGGGGAAGAGGGGGGAGCAGGAACTCGTGATCGACGAGTGTGACGGAGAGGATATCTGCACACGCACGGACCCCTGCGAAACGGTTCACGAAGCCTACGTTCTCCGTGAAGGTCGTAAGTACGTCGTCAAGTACCGGGGCGACTGGACCAAGACCGTTGTCTCTCTCAACGCTCGCGGGCTTGTGAACAGGTCGGGGAAACCGTGGAGTGCCAAGAACTTCCGTGATCGCCTCATGGACGAGGATCTTCTGAACGCCCGCAAAACCTACCGCCACCCCAAGCGAGCGAACCTCGGGCCCGACGGGAAACCGGTCTGGGGCCCGACGGTGGTCATTGAGCTTCCTCGGATCTTCACCGAGGAGGAGGTAGCCGAACTGCGCAGGGTGGTCCGGCTCCCGAAGCCTTCCCCTGTCACCGGACGCGTCTACCCGCTCTCAGGACGGATTCGGAGCCTATGCGGGAAGTTCTACACGGGAGGTGGGGCAGGGGCCGAGGACTCTCCGCGCTACACCTGCCAGGGGAACCACGCGGCCTACCCGGGGGCGCCGAAGTGCTCTTGTGCAACGCTCCACGCGGAGTCAGTAGAGGCATGGGCCTGGAAGAAGGTCTGCGATCTACTCGGCGACCCCAAGAAGCTGCGCGCCATGGCTGACGATTGGGTCGGCGTAGCGAAGGATCAAAGCGTTGACTACGTGGCACGGCTAGCTGTTCTCGACCAGAGGATTGCTGAGCAGGACGACACCCTCGACATCATGATGGCCGTCGCAGCCAAGAAGGCGGCCAGGGCGGGGTTGAGAGGAGCAGAGGCCGAGGCTTCTGTGGACAAGGCCATCAAGTCCGAGGTCGAAGCCCTCGAATCCTTGAAGAAGGAGCGGGCCGAAATCGAGATCTGGCAGGCGGAGTCGTTGCAGGCGGATCAGCGTGCCAAGGACCTACAGGAGATCGCACAGCGGGCGGACGCTCGTCTCGAACACCTTGGTGTAGAGCGGCAGGCGGAGTTCATGGAACTGCTCAGCGCCGAGATCGTGCTTGAGGGGCCCCCGCCAAACCTGAAGGGCTTGGAGTGCCCGATCGGGCGCTGGTTCCGCGAGAACGGCCGCCTGGTGCCGATGCTCTGTGATCACGCCTGGGAACTGGTGATGGCCTCGGAGAACTTTCCCCATGGGGGGACGGTCCCTCGCCAGAGGGGTGGGCTCGCGCCTCGAACGATCCTTGAGGCTTTCCTGAAGAAAGCCCAAACAGGAGCCGCATGGCCCGAGTTGAACGCCGAGTACGGCTCCACGGGACTCATCGGGCACTGGAAGCGCTGGGTTGCTTCCGGCCGGTGGGAGCGCGTTATGGAGGCCCTGAAGGGCGCGGAGGGCCTTCCTGCCGCGCCCCGCTACCCTCTCCCGCCGTTGCGTATGACGGGAGAGGTGAGGCCGGGAGTCATGCTCGCGGCGAGCGTCCTCGCATGCCACGCCCAGGAATCGGCCCCTTAGGGACAGGCATGTTGCTCATCAGGTCGCCGAGGGCGCGCAGGCGGTCGTTGACGGCCGTCACCTGGGCGCCGGGGAGGACGCGGGGGAGCTTCAGCAGGTGGGTGCGGAGCTTCTTGAGCGCGACCTGGCCCTCGCCGTCGCCGACGATCACGTCGTGCACCGGGGCGTCCGCGACGGTGCGCGCCATCCGCTTCTTCTCCGCGGCCAGCAGACCGCGCAGCCGGTTCGGGTTGCCCTCGCCGACCAGGACGATGCCGGCCTTGCCGACGGCGCGGTGCACCACGTCCTGGCTGCGGTTCATCGCGACCGCGGGGGTCACCGTCCAGCCGCGGCCGACGTTCTCCAGGACGGCGGCCGCCGCACCGGGCTGGCCCTCCATCTGCCCGAAGGCCGCCCGCTCCGCGCGCCGGCCGAAGATGATCGCCATCGCCAGGAACGCCAGGACGAAGCCCAGCACGCCCGCGTAGACGGGGTGGCCGATCAGGAAGCCGATGGCGAGGAGCACGCCGAAGACGACGATGCCCGTGCCAGCGACGACAAGACCGACCTTGGAATCGACCCGACGGGTCATCTTGTAGGTCAGGGCGATCTGCTTCAGCCGCCCGGGGTTCTCAGCGCCGCCAGCGCCGGTTGAGTTTGCCTTCCTCGCCATACAGCGAAGTTTACGTGGCGTGCGGACGGCCGGTGGCCGCGGCCTCCAGGACGTACTCGGCGTCGTACCGGTCCTTGGCGCGGCGGCGGTCCTCCAGGACCGACGTCCAGGCGTTGCGGCGGGCGGTGCGTTGGCCGCCGCGGAGCAGGACGGCCTCGATGGCACGCAGGGCACCGGTGACGGAGGGGATGGGGCGGGCGGTGGCGCGAAGCGGCGCGGCCTCCATGGTGATGGTCTCCCTCGGACGAACGGAAGCGAACAGGGGGGCGGGTGGGAGGTGTCGAACGGTGCGTGCATCCATCGTCACCGAAGGGTGTTACCAACGGATGACCTGCCGGTCAAACACCTATGAAACGTTGACGCGGCCCCCACGCCCCCCTGCCGGAGGGGAGTGCGGGGCCGCGTCTCACCAGCATGTGCCACGCTTCACAAGTTGGCGCGCCGGGCGCGTCAAACCGCCTGACTGGACGCCTCGACCTCGCGCCGCTCGATCGCCTGCTGGTACAGGCGGCCGGCGCGGTAGGAGGAGCGGACCAGCGGGCCGGACATGACGCCGGCGTAGCCGATCTCCTCGGCCTCCTCCTTGAGCTCCACGAACTCCTGGGGCTTGACCCAGCGCTCGATGGGGTGGTGACGCACGGAGGGGCGCAGGTACTGGGTGATCGTGATCAGCTCGCAGCCCGCGTCGTGCAGGTCCGTCAGCGCCTGGCTGATCTCCTCGCGGGTCTCGCCCATGCCCAGGATCAGGTTGGACTTGGTGACCAGGCCGGCCTCGCGGGACTGGGTGATGACGTCCAGCGACCGCTCGTAGCGGAAGCCGGGGCGGATCCGCTTGAAGATCCGCGGGACCGTCTCGACGTTGTGGGCCAGCACCTCGGGGCGGGACGAGAAGACCTCGGCGAGCTGCTCGGGGACCGCGTTGAAGTCGGGGATGAGGAGCTCGACGCCGGTGTCGGGCATCGCGGCGTGGATCTGGCGGACGGTCTCGGCGTAGAGCCAGGCGCCGCCGTCCTCCAGGTCGTCGCGGGCGACGCCGGTGATGGTGGCGTACTTCAGGCCCATGGTCTGTACGGACTCGGCGACCCGGCGGGGCTCGTCGCGGTCCAGCGCCTGCGGCTTGCCGGTGTCGATCTGGCAGAAGTCGCAGCGGCGGGTGCACTGGTCACCGCCGATGAGGAAGGTCGCCTCGCGGTCCTCCCAGCACTCGAAGATGTTGGGACACCCCGCCTCCTGGCAGACCGTGTGCAGGCCCTCGCTCTTGACCAGGCCCTGGAGGTGGTTGTACTCGGGACCCATTTTCGCCCGGGTCTTGATCCACTCGGGCTTGCGCTCGATGGGGGTCTGGCTGTTGCGGACCTCCAGGCGCAGCATCTTGCGTCCGTCGGGTGCGACTGCGGACACGTCGGCTCCCTAACAACTTCGATTCTTCGGCGTACACCAGGGTACGCCCGTCAATTCGCACGCAGATCCGCGTGCGGGTCGTGCTCGGCCAACCTCCGCGGGGAGGAGGGCATTCCCGCGGGTCGGCCGCGGGGCGGGGGTCAGACGGCGCGGGGGAGGAGCTCGGCGTTCTCCAGGACGTCTCGCAGGTGCTTCTCGGCGACCGGGAGGACCTCGGCGATGGTGATCTCGCGGCCCAACTCGCTGGAGAGCGAGGCGACACCGGCGTCCCGGATGCCGCAGGGCACGATCTTGTCGAACGAGGTGGTGTCCGGATTCACATTGAGGGCGAAGCCGTGCATGGTGACGCCCTTGGCGACGCGGATGCCGATGGCGGCCAGCTTGCGGTCCTCGCGGCGCTGGCCGGCATTGGACGGCGCGTACTCGGGACCGTTCAGCCGCGGGTCGAAGAGCTCGTCGGTGGCCCGCGGGTCGAAGTCGAGCTGGAGACCGCCCAGGGCGGGCCGCTGCTCTGTGCCCTCGGTCGCGCTCCGCCTCGACTCCGCTCCGGCCGAGTGCCCCTCCCTCGTGCCTCGGTCAGGACCCTCGACCTGCGCTGCATCTCGGCTGCGCCGCTCGACGGGATCGCCGAGCACCCAGACGCCGCTGCGGCCCTCGACGCGGGTGCCCTCGACGCCGAACTCGGCGCAGACCCGGATCAGGGCCTCCTCCAGCCGTCGCACATGCGCGACCACGTCGACCGGGCGCGGCAGCTTCTGGATCGGGTAGCCCACCAGTTGGCCGGGGCCGTGCCAGGTGATCTTCCCGCCGCGGTCCACGTCGACGACCGGGGTGCCGTCCAGCGGCCGCTCGTCGTCGGAGGTGCGTCGCCCCGCCGTGTAGACGGCCTGGTGCTCCAGGAGCAGGCAGGTGTCGGGGATCTCGTCGGCGAAGCGGGCGGCGTGGATCCGGCGCTGCTCCTGCCAGGCCGGTTCGTACTCGACGGCGTCCGCCCCGAAGCCCAGACGGACAAAGCGCAGCCCCTCGGGTGTGGGGGTCTCCCCCCGAGAGATCGCAGTCACGGCAGCTCCCCTTCGAACCTTGTCGCAGTCGCCTGCGACGTCGCGTGCCTCTTTCGAGGCACTTCCGATTGCCTCTCGCGCCCATGCCACTGTACGGCCGCCGTGTGCGCCCCCAGCACGGGGCCGGTGCGCCGTGCGGCCGCCGACGCGCCTGTGACGTGCTCACACGATCGGATGAACGCGGGTCGCAGGCGGCGAGAACGGCGCCGAAGGCCGTTACATTCACGCCGTTCCACAAGGGCGAAGAGCACGCCGGACGGGGTCAGTCGTAGCCCGGCGGCCCGGCCCGGAAGGCAGGAGACCGGTAAAGCTGATGACGGAACGACCCCCGCACCACACGCCCAATCGGCAGCTCGCCGCGCTCATCGCAGAGGCGGGCTTCTCCAACGCAGGGCTGGCCAGACGGGTTGATCAACTGGGCATCGAGCACGGCCTGGACCTGCGCTACGACAAGACCTCGGTGACGCGTTGGCTGCGCGGGCAGCAGCCCAGAGGCACCACCCCCGCCCTGATCGCGGAGGTCTTCACCCGCCGGCTGGGGCGCCGGCTGTCCGCCCAGGACCTCGGCCTGGACGCCTGCGCGCCGGTGTACGCGGGGCTGGAGTTCGCCTCGACCCCGACCGAGGCGGTGGACATCGTCAGCGGGCTGTGGCGCAAGGACTCCGGCAGCCATGCCGAGCTCCGCAAGATCGCGTTCACGCCGGCCGGGCTGGTGGTGCCGAGCCGGGACTGGCTGATCGGCCGGCCCGACGAACGGGTCGCGCACGGCGACCAGTCGGTCGAGGACCGGGTGCCCCTCCAGGGCGGTCGGCTGGCGGTGCCCCGGCAGCGCCAGACCGAGCGGGTGGACCGCGTCCAGGGCAGCCGGGTCACCTCCGGCGACATCGCGGCGCTGCGCTCGGTCGGCGAGCTGTTCCGCGCCCTGGACCACGCCTACGGGGGCGGCCACGCCCGTCAGGCGCTGGTGCGCTATCTGGAGCACGAGGCCGAGCCGATGCTCCGCGGCACCTACGGGGAGGCGGTCGGCCGCCGGCTGTTCGCGGCCGCCGCCGACCTGACCCGGCTGGCCGGCTGGACCTCCTACGACATCGCCGCGCACGGCCTGGCGCAGCGGTACTTCGTCCAGGCGCTGCGGCTCTCCCAGGCCGCCGGGGACCGGGCGTACGGCGCCTACGTCCTGGTGACGATGAGCCGGCAGGCGGTCTATCTGGGGCACGGCAGGGAGGCGGTCCAACTGGCGCGCGTCGCCCAACAGGGCGTCGGCAGCGGCGTTCCGCCCACCGTGCAGGCGCTGCTGCACGCCGCCGAGGCGCGCGGTCACGGCGTCCTGGGCGAGGTCCGGGCCTGCACGGCCGCGCTGGCCCGCGCCGAGCGGGCCCTGGAGAGCGCCCGCCCCGGGGACGACACCCCGTACTGGGCGCGCTTCTTCGACGAGGCACAGCTCGCCGACGAGCTCGCGCACTGCCACCGCGACCTCCAGCAGTACCGCGCCGCCTCCCAGCACGCCGAGCGCTCCCTGCAGCTGCGCGCCGCCGGGTTCGCCCGTAGCCGGCTGTTCTGCCGGGTGGTGCTGGCCACCGCACGGCTGGGCCTGGGCGAATTGGAGCAGGCGTGCACCCTGGGTGCCGAGGCGGCCCTCCAGGCGTCCGAGATGCGGTCGGTGCGGGCGCACGAGTACGTCCGGGACTTCGAGCGCCGGCTGGAGCCGTATCGGGACGCCGCGGCGGTGCGCGGCTACCGGGAGCGGGTGGCGGCCCTGGGGTGACCAACGGGCGGTGCGGCGGCCCGTGTTACGCCGCCGCCCGCACCGCGTCCGATTCCGGGCGGGCCGGCAGGCCGAAGTCCTGGAGCAGGGCGCGGGCGGCCCGGCGGCCGGAGCGCAGCGCTCCCTGGAGCGTGCTGGTGTCCCGGTGGTCGCCGCACACGTACAGCCCGGACAGCACCCGCACCGCGCGCTGCGGGTCGTGCGGGGTGGCCATCGCGGGCACCGCGTACGGGTCGTGATGGCCCGTCAGCAGTTGCCAGTCGTCGCTCCGCACCCCGTAGAGCCGGTCGAGCTGCGGCCGGACGGTCTTGTCGAGGGCGTCCAGGGGCAGCGCCGCGGCGGTGCCGAGGACGACCGTGGTGACCAGTGGGCGGCCGGGCGGGGTGCGCGAGGGATCGATCGCGCCGGCCGGGTAACTGAAGCCGACCGGGCCGTCCGTGGGCAGGATCAGCGCGGTCTCCCGGCCGGGGCCGCCGCGGGCGCCGGCCGGGGCGGGCGCGGTGTGGTGCAGCACCGTCACGGGGTGGAAGGCGGGCAGCCGCAGCCCCGGCAGGAGGCGGGCGGCGTCCCGCGCGCCGGTCGCCACCAGCACCGCCCGGCACGGTATCCGGCCGTGCTCGCGGGTGCTGACCCCGTTGGTGTCGACGGCCGTGACCGTCACCGACGTGTGCACCGCGCCCGGCGGCAGGCCGGCCGCCAACAGGTCGGGGACGGCACAGGCGCCGCCCGCCGGAAGCGTCAACCGGCCCTCGGCGAACGCCCGCAGCACCTGCGCGGCGCCGCGGCTGGAGCCGAGCAGTCGGGGATCGCACAGCAGCGCGCCCAACAGGGGCCGCAGGAAGGTGTCGTGGGTGCGCGGCGGGAACGCCGGGCGGCCGGCCAGCGCGTCGCTGACCGGGCGGTCGGGCGGCGGGGCGGCGGCGGAACGCTCGGTGCGCCGGTCGGCGCGCGTGAGGGCGCGCGCCGCGGAGAGTGCGCCCCTTGTGCTCCTCAACGGGCTGATGCGGTGGTTCCGTTGGCCGTTGTGCAGACTCAGCCCGGCGGCGAACGGGCGCAGCGTCAGCTCCGCCAGGCCCGGCGTCCGGCGCAAGGCGGTCGGTGAGACCGCCAGCGGGCGGCCACAGCGGTCCAGACGGAAGCCGTCCACCTCGTCGGTGACGTACCGGCCGCCGACCCGCGACGCGGCCTCCAGGACGGTGACCGTGAGCCCGGCCCCGGTCAGATGGCGGGCGGCGACGAGGCCGGCCGGCCCGGCCCCCACGATGACGACGTCGACGGCCGATGCGGTGCGCAGCACATGCCCCTCCCGAGGTCGGTCCCAGCGGCAGCGCACGGATCTCCTGCCCGGTGTGGCCGTCCGGGAAGCCCAGTCGTGTGTCCGAGGACCGTAGGGAGCACCGTGGTCCCGCCGACAGGGGCGCCCTGGGGGCGCGTCGGTGCGTCCCGTTGCCACGCCCCGGTCCCGGGTGTCCTACGACGCCAGGGCGGCCCGCACCGCGTCGGTGATCCGGGGGTGCGCGAAGGTGAATCCGGAGTCCAACAGCCGCCGCGGAACGATCCGTTGGCTGCCCAGCACGTCGCCCGCGAACTCCCCGAGGGCCAGCCGCAGCACCGGCGCCGGCACGGTGCACAGCGTCGGGCGGCGCAGCAGATGACCCATCACCGCCGTCGCCTCCCGGTTGGTGACCGGCTCCGGTGCGGTGAGGTTGACCGGCCCGGACAGCTCCTCGGTGGCCAGCAGATGACGGAGTGCCGCCAGGTGGTCCCGCAGGGAGATGAAGCTCCAGTACTGGCTGCCGTCGCCGAGCCGGCCGCCCAACCCCAGCCGGAAGAGCGGGAAGAGCCGCCCCCAGGCGCCGCCGGAGCGCGCCACGACCAGGCCGGTGCGGGCGAAGACGGTCCGGATGCCGGCGTCCAGCGCGGGCGTCGCGGCGTCCTCCCAGGCCACGCAGAGCTCCGGCAGGAAACCGGTGCCGGCCGGCGCGTCCTCGTCCGTGCGCCGGTCCCCGGTGTCGCCGTAGTAGCCGATCGCGCTGCCCGAGACGAAGACCCGCGGCGGGACGTCCAGCGCGGCCAGCGCGGTGGCCAGCGTCCGGGTGCCCAACACCCGGCTGTCGCGCAGCTCTTGCTTGTACGCGGCGGTCCAGCGGTGGTCGGCGACGCCCGCGCCGGCGAGGTGGACCACCGCCTCGCAGCCGGCCAGCGCGGCCGGGTCGAGCCGCCTGCCCTTGGGGTCCCAGGTCACCTCGTCGGCGGCCGCCGGCTGGCGGCGGACGAGCCGGACGACGTCGTGGCCGTCCGCGCGCAGGTTCCGGACGAGGGCTGTGCCGATGAGTCCGGTCGAGCCGGTGATCGCGATCCGCATGGGGCCATCCTGCCCGCACTCGCGGGCGGCGGCACGGGGGAGCGGCCCGCGCGAGCCGGACTTGAGCGCTAGCGGCGGAAGCGGTCCCACAGCCGCGGGAAGCGCTCGGCCAGGGCCGCGTCGTCGTCGACGTCGACGTAGGGGCCGAGCGGTTCGGACGGCGGCGGGGGCAGGCCGAGGTCGGGCAGGTCGGTGCCGGTCAGTTGCTCGTACGCCTCGTCGGCCGTGTAGCCCAGGTCCTCGGCGTCGCCGTCGGCGTCCTCGTCGAAGTCGGGCAGCAGGTCGGCGAGGTGGTCCGGGTCGTGCAGCGCGCCCTCGAAGGTGTGCCGGCCCTGGCCGATCAGCCAGCAGCGGAAGGCGTCGAAGGCGTCGTCGCTCGCGCCGTCGAGCAGTACCGCGGCGGCCGCCCACAGGTCCCAGGTGTACGCGCGGTTGTAGCGCGCCTCGAAGTGCCGGGCGAAGTCCAGCACCCCGTCCGGGTCGAGGCCGAGCAGCCGGTCGACCAGCGCGTCGGCCTGCTCCTCGGGGTCGCCGGAGGAGTCCGCGCGGGAGCCGTCGATGAGCGCCCAGAACTCCGTCTCGTCCATCACCGCTCCAGCATCGGTCCTGGCGCCGCGGCCCGCACGCGGAGTGCCCCCGGCGCCGGTGGGGCGGTGACCGGGCCGCGGCTCCCTCGTTGTGCGGCATGCAACGACGGCAGACCAGACCACCAGAAATCACCCACTCCGTGAAGGGCGCTCCCGCCATGCCCATGGACGAACGCACCCGGGCCGAGGTCGAACGCGCCGAGGCGGCCCTCGTCGAGCACTACCCGCACCTGGTCCGCCTCGCCTATCTCGTCCTGCCCCCGTCGATGGGCCGCCACCGCAAGGTCCTCACCGCGCACGGCCTGGTGCAGCGGGCGCTGCCGTGGCGGGTGCCGCGCCGGCGGGCCGGGGCGCTGCCGGCCCAGCGCGGCCCGCAGGCCGCCGGCTCCGGCTACGAGCTGGTGCGGCAGCGGACCCTGGAGCTGGCGCTCGCCTACGAGCAGCGGCAGCGGCCCGCGGTGCTGCTGCCGACGGTGCCGTTCGTGTGGGGGCTGCGGCTCTTCCCGCGAGCCGGCGGCGCCGACGAACTCGCCCTGGACCAGGCGCTGTCGGCGGCCCCCGCCGCCGTACGGGCCGCGGTGGGGCTGTGGCACCTGGAGGGGCTGGAGGCGGACGCGGCGCGCTCCGTGCTGGCGCGGGCCGGGGTGCCGGACCCGGACGCGGCGCTGCGGGCGGCCGGTCAACTGGACCGGCGGACCGGGGCCGGCGCCGCCGCGCTGCTGAACTCGGCGGAGTTCGACCCCTGCACGGTGCAGGCCCGGCCGACGGACCTGCTGCGGCGCCGGCAACGGGTGCGGGCGACGGCCGCGTTGGCGGCGGTGTTGGCGGCCGGGGCGCTCGCGCTGGCGCTGCCCGACGGCCGGCCCGCGCACGGGCCGGTGTCCACCGCCGCCCAACAGGCCCTGGACCCCGGGCGCCTGCTGCGGGCGCCCAACGAGCAGTGGGCGCGCACCTCCCGGGTGGACTTCACCGCCTGGCCGCCGCGCGGCCGCGAGGCCGGCAACCGGCGGTTGCTGGCCCGGGCGTTGCGGGTCTGGGCCGCGCCGCCGCCCGGCACCCGGATCGTCGCGGCCGCGGACACCTCCACCCGGCCGCCGGCCGTCCCACCCCGGCTGCTGTACGCCGGCCTGATCGACAACGTCATGGTGGTGGTCTTCCACGACGGCGAGCGGCTGGTGCGCTACGCCGAACCGGCCGGCGCCACGCCCACCCTGCACTTCGCCCGGGTCGACGGCGCCGACCTCACCTCCGCCGGCGGCCTGGTGATCGGCCGCGGCAACGGCTGGCTGCGCTACCTCATCGCGCCCTGGGTCGCCGACGTCACCACCCGGGACCTGCTCGCCCCGGGTGCCCCCTCGCGCGGGCTGCACCTGGCCCCGGACGGCGTCACCGACCGGATTCCGCTGCCGCCCGCGGACGGTGCCGCCTGCGGGCACTGGCCGGTGGCCGCGTTCCGCTCCTCGCCGCGGCTCGACGACCGCCGCTCCTTCCTGGTGACCGACCTCGGCGACCTGGCGCCGGTGCACCTGACGTATCTGGCGCCGCCGACGGCCGGCGGCCCGGGCGGTCCGGAGGAGGCCACCGGCGGCCCCGCGCTGCGCAGTTGGGCCCGCACCGCGTGCACCCTGCGGTCGCTGCGCGGCACCGGCGTACGGGCCGTCAACAACTGGGCCTATGCGCAGCAGGACCTCCCCGAGGGCGGCGGCACCGCGAGCTGGGTGTGCAACCGCGCCGACACCTGGCGCGGCCCCGGCCGGGTCATGCTCCAGTTCCAGCCGCCCGCCGCCGGGCCGGCCGACCCGGGGCGGATCGTCGGGCGGGAGGCCGACACGGCGGCGTGCAGCCCGTTCGGCCAGCATGTGCTCGGCGACGTCCACTGGCGGGCGAAGTCCGGAAAGTGGTACCTGCTCGCGGCGGGCAGCAGCGAGGTGGCCGGGATCGAGGCGACCGGCGGGGTGCGGGCCACGGCCGACGCGTCGGCGCTGGCGACCCCGGCCGCGTCGAACGCCCCGGCGCAGGTCACCGGGCGACTGCGGGACGGCCGACCACTGCGGGCGCTGCGGCCGTAGGGCCCGGGGCGCGATCCGAAGAACCCCGCCGAAATCCCGACAGAAAACCCGACAGCCAATCCCGACAGGCAATCCCGACAGAAGGTGTCGGGATTGCCTGTCAGCGTTGCCGCGTACCACCGCACAGCACGCAACAGCGAGGAGCGACACGTGACGACGCAGGACAAGGTGGCGGAATCGCAGGCACCGGGCGGGCGGCAGCCCGACGGCAAGCTCACCGGCCGGGTGGCGCTGGTCGCCGGGGCGACCCGGGGCGCGGGGCGGGCGATGGCCGTCGAACTGGGCCGCGCCGGCGCGCTGGTGTACGTCACCGGGCGCACCACCCGGGAGTCGGTCAGCGAGGTCGGTCGGCCCACGGAGACCATCGAGGAGACCGCGGAGCGGGTGACGGCAGCAGGAGGCACCGGGATCGCGGTGCCCACCGACCACCTGGAGCCGGATCAGGTCAGGGCGCTGGTCGAGCGCATCGACCGCGAACAGGGCCGGCTGGACGTGCTGGTGAACAGCGTCTGGGGTGGCGACCGGCTGATCCAGTTCGACACCAAGGTGTGGGACCTGGACCTGGCGAACGGGCTGCGGATGTTCCGGCTCGGCATCGACACCCACGTCACCACCAGCCACTTCGCGCTGCCGCTGTTGATCCGGCGGCCCGGCGGGCTGGTCATCGAAGTCACCGACGGCACCGTGGAGTTCAACCGCACCTACCGCAACAGCCTCTGCTTCGACGTCACCAAGAACGTCCCGCACCGGATCGCCTTCGGGCTCGCCAGCGAGCTCAAGGAGTACGGCGGCACGGCGGTCTCGCTCACCCCGGGCTTCCTGCGCTCCGAGGAGATGCTGGACTACTTCGGCGTCACCGAGGCGACCTGGCGCGACGCGATCGCCAAGGAGCCGCACTTCGCCATCGCCGAGTCGCCGGCGCTCATCGGCCGCGCGGTGCGGGCGCTGGCCACCGACCCGGAGCGGGCCCGCTGGTCCGGACAGTCGCTCTCCAGCGGCCAGTTGGCGAAGGAGTACGACTTCACCGACGCCGACGGCTCGCAGCCGGACGCCGACCGCTACTTCGCGGAGGTGGTCATGGGCGGCCGGAACGCGACCGAGGAGGACTACCGCTAGGGCGCTTCTGACGGATCTCCGTGGAGGAAGGAGCGGCGTCTGGTGCGTGCGATCGCAAGGCGCCGGGATGGCTTCATAGCGGAGCTATGGGGGCATTTCGGCAACGCCGCGAGCGTGCGTGCCAGACGCCGCGACGCCGCGGAGATCCGTCAGAAGCGCCCTAGGGCCCTTCCGATGGGGCAGCGGCGGCGGGGGAGTCGTCGGTGGGCCGCCCCGTCGTGGGCTCCCGTGCGGGGCCGTAGAGCGCGGCGGCGCGGTGGGCGGCCGTCGCGAACCGCTCCCGCAGCCCGGAGGGCGCCAGCACCTCGCCCTCCGGGCCGAGCGCGAGGAGTTGGGCGTAGGCGACCTCCTCGGACTCCACGGGGAGGGTGACCGTCAGCCAACCCCGCGCGTCCGGGCCGCCGTCGGCCGTCGCCCGCTCGACGGCGGCCCGGGCCGCGGCCGGCTCGGTGACGTACGGCAGTTGCCGCACACCGCGGGGGGTGAGCCTCAGCACCACCTCCTCGCGCAGCAGCGACCGCCGGAACTGCTCGGCACGCTCGGCCCAGAACGCGGGCAGGTCGAACTCCGGGTCGCGGACGAAGCGGCCGGAGTCCACCGGGTCGGGGGGCGCCGGCGGCCCGCTCGGCGCCGTCGGTCCGAGCGGCTCGGCCGCGGTGAAGCGGTCGAGGCGGTAGACCCGGAAGCCGGCCTGGGGGGCGCCGCCCGCGGATGTGACCCGGGCCGCCAAGTACCAGACGCCGGCCTTGAGTACGAGGCCGTAGGGCTCCAGCTCGCGGGCCACCTCGCCATCCGCCCGGAGATAGCGGACCGTCAACCGGCGGTCGTCCCACACCGCCTCGGCGATCACCGGCAGCAGCTCGGGCGTCTCCGGGTCGTGGTACCAGCGCGGCGCGTCCAGATGGAACCGCTGGGCGGCGCCGGACGCGGCGTCCCGCAGCTCCGGCAGCAGCGCGGCGGAGACCTTCAGCCGGGCCGCGGAGGCGACGTCGGCCAGCCCCATCTCCCGCAGCGCGAAGGGCACTCCGGACAGGAAGAGCGCCTCCGCCTCGCGGAGATCGAGGCCGGTCAGCCGGGTGCGGTACCCGCCTATCAGGCGGTAGCCCCCGGCCCGGCCGCGGTCCGCGTAGACGGGCACCCCGGCCTCCGAGAGCGAGAGCACGTCCCGGGCGACCGTGCGCTGGGAGACCTCCAGCTCCCGCGCCAGCTCGCCGGCCGTCATCGACGGTCGGGACTGGAGCAGCAACACCATTTTGATCAGCCGCGCGGCACGCATGCATCCATCATGCGCGGCACCACTGACAACCCCCGCTGACCTGCGACGGGAGGCGGGCGGGAAGCGGGTGGGAAGTGGGCGGGCAGGAAAAAAATCCCGTGCGGAGACCCCGGGCGCGGTGGGTGATCTCCGCACGGGAGCAAAGGGGCGGGCGGCGCCCGGTGTCGGCCGGAGCCGCCCGCGTCAGGGGCCCTCGCCGCGCGCGGCGGCTCCAAGGAGCGGCCATGCGCGGCGAGGGACCGGCCCCTCAGAGCCCGTAGCGCTCGCGGGCCTCCTTGACCTTCTCCGGCTTGACGTCCCCGCGCCGGGCGAGGGCCGCCAGCGCCTGGACGACCACCGACTGCGGGTCGACGCCGAAGTGGCGGCGGGCCGCCTCCCGGGTGTCGGACAGACCGAAGCCGTCCGTCCCGATGGAGACCCAGTCCTGCTCGACCCACGGGGCGATCTGGTCCGGGACCGCCCGCATCCAGTCGCTCACCGCGACGACCGGGCCGGGCGCACCGGCCAGCGCACGGGTCACGTACGGGACCCGGTCCTCGCCCTCCAGGCGGGCCGCGTCACACTCCAGGGCGTCCCGACGGAGCTCCGTCCAGGACGGCGCGGACCACACGTCCGCGGCCACGCCCCAGTCGGCGGCGAGCAGTTGCTGCGCCGTAAGGGCCCAGTGGATCGCGGTGCCGGAGGCCAGCAGCTGGAGCCGGGGCGTCTCCGCGTCCTCGACGGCGGCGGCCTCCTGGAAGCGGTAGAGGCCCTTGAGGATGCCCTCCTCGACGCCCTCCGGCATCGCCGGCTGCACCTTGGTCTCGTTGTAGACCGTCAGGTAGTAGAAGACGTCCTCGGCGTCCGGACCGTACATCCGGCGCAGGCCCTCCTTGACGATCACCGCGACCTCGTAGGCGAACGCGGGGTCGTAGGAGAGCGCCGCCGGGTTGGTGGAGGCGATCAGGTGCGAGTGGCCGTCGGCGTGCTGGAGGCCCTCGCCGGTCATCGTCGTCCGGCCCGCGGTGGCGCCGATCACGAAGCCGCGGCCCAACTGGTCGGCCAGCGCCCAGAACTGGTCGGCGGTCCGCTGCCAGCCGAACATCGAGTAGAAGATGTAGAACGGGATCATCGGCTCGCCGTGCGTCGCGTACGACGTGGCGGCGGCGGTGAAGTCGGCCAGCGAACCGGCCTCGGTGATCCCCTCGTTGAGGATCTGGCCGTCCTTGGCCTCCTTGTACCAGAGCAGCTGGTCCCGGTCGACCGGGTCGTACGTCGCGCCCTTGGGGGAGTACAGGCCGGCGGTCGGGAAGAGCGACTCCATGCCGAAGGTGCGGGCCTCGTCCGGGACGATCGGGACCCAGCGCTTGCCGGTCTCCTTGTCCCGCATCAGGTCCTTGACCAGCCGGACGAACGCCATGGTGGTGGCGATCTCCTGGCTGCCCGAGCCCTTCTTCAGCGCGTCGAACGCCTTGTCCGCGGGGAGCGGCAGCGGCTTGGCCACGACCTTGCGGGCCGGCGCCGGGCCGCCGAGGGCGGCGCGGCGGGCGCGCAGGTACTGCATCTCGGGGGAGTCCTCGGCCGGGCGCCAGTACGGCACCAGGTCGCCCTCCAACGCGCTGTCCGGGATGGGGAGTTCGAGCAGGTCCCGCATGGTGCGGAACTCCGCCATCGTCAGCTTCTTCATCTGGTGGTTGGCGTTGCGGGACTCGAAGCCCGCGCCGAGGGTGTAGCCCTTGACGGTCTGCGCCAGGACGACCGTCGGCGCGCCCTTGTGCTCGACGGCGGCCTTGTAGGCGGCGTACACCTTGCGCGGCTCGTGGCCGGCGCGAGAGGTCTGGAACAGCTCCAGCAGCTTGGCGTCGGAGAACGTCGCGCCGATCGCCTTGAGGGCGTCGCTGGCACCGAAGAAGTGCTCGCGCAGGTAGGCGGCGTCCCGGGTGGCGTAGGTCTGGAACTGCGCGTCCGGGGTCTCGCGCAGCCGCTGGAGCACCAGGCCGTCGGTGTCGCGCGCGAAGACCTCGTCCCACGCCTCGCCCCACAGGGCCTTGACGACGTTCCAACCGGCGGCGCGGAACTGGGCCTCCAGCTCCTGCACGATCTTGAAGTTGGGGCGGACCGGGCCGTCCAGGCGCTGGAGGTTGCAGTTGATGACGAAGGTCAGGTTGTCCAGACCCTCGCGGCCGGCCAGCGCCAGTGCGGCCGTCGACTCCGGCTCGTCCATCTCGCCGTCGCCGAGGAACGCCCACACATGCGAGTTGGCGGTGTCCTTGATGCCGCGGTGCTCCAGGTAGCGGTTGAAGCGCGCCTGGTAGATCGCGGAGAGCGGGCCGAGGCCCATCGAGACGGTGGGGAACTCCCACAGCCAGGGCAGCCGCCGCGGGTGCGGGTACGAGGGCAGGCCCTCGCCGCCGGCCTCCTGGCGGAAGTGGTCGAGCTGCTCCTCGTCCAGCCGGCCTTCGAGGAAGGCGCGGGCGTAGATGCCGGGGGAGGCGTGGCCCTGGATGTAGAGCTGGTCGCCGGACCCGTCGGTCTCCTTGCCGCGGAAGAAGTGCTGGAAGCCGGTCTCGTACAGCCAGGCCGCCGACGCGAAGGTCGCGATGTGACCGCCCAGGCCCAGCTTGGAGCCGCGGGTGACCATCGCCGCCGCGTTCCAGCGGTTCCAGGCGGTGATCCGGGCCTCCATGGCCTCGTCACCGGGGAACTCCGGCTGCGCGGAGGTCGGGATGGTGTTGACGTAGTCCGACTCCAGCAGGGACGGCAGCTCGCCGCCCTCGGTGCGCGCGGTGTGCTCCAGCGCCCGGCGCATCAGGTACGCGGCGCGATGCGGGCCCGCTGCCTTGGTGACGGCGTCCAGCGACTCGCGCCACTCGGCCGTCTCCTCGGGATCGCGGTCCGGGAGCTGGTCGAGTTGGCTGTACGGCAGGCGCACGGGATCGGGCATGGGTGGCCCCTTTCCGGACGGGTGGGAATGCGAGTTCGGCAGGCATTCGGCAGGCAGGGGTGTCGCGCCCCGGTCATCGACGATAACTCCGTGATCGATGATCGATCAATGTGGATCGAGAGAAAACCCCCAGGTCGGCACGGGGTGTCTCAATTCGGGGCACTCCGTGCCAGGGCCTGCGGCCGGCTGCTTCCCACGTACTTGGCTTTCCCGCCGCGCGGGTTGCTGTTCTTTGCGCCTTGCGGCGCGGGCGGTGCCGCTGCGCGGGGCGGTGCCGCTGCGCGGGCGCGCCGACTTGTTGTCCGCTGCGCGGGGCTTTTGGGTGCGGTGACGGGCCTCCGGGGGCGGTAGGCCAGACTGCTTCGCTTTACGTCTGGCCTACCGCCCCCTCCGACCCCTCCCCAACCCTGGGGGGGGTGTA